>NZ_LT575483.1:1165-359397 GCF_900086705.1 Massilibacillus massiliensis
AGGCTTCGGCCGAAGAGAAATCGAATGGACCACGCTGTCAAGAAAAGCTTCTAGCGAGATTAGAGGTGCCCGTACCGCAAACCGACACAGGTAGGCGGGGAGAGAATCCTAAGGTGCGCGGGAAAACCCTCGTTAAGGAACTCGGCAAAATGCATCCGTAACTTCGGGAAAAGGATGGCCATTGGTTGTGAGCTCTCAAGCAGAGCAAAGCGACTGAAGGCGACAGAAGAGAGGCCCAAGCGACTGTTTACCACAAACACAGGTGCCTGCTAAAGAGAAATCTGACGTATAGGTGCTGACACCTGCCCGGTGCTGGAAGGTTAAGAGGAGCGTTTAGAAGTAATTCGAAGATGTGAATTGAAGCCCCAGTAAACGGCGGCCGTAACTATAACGGTCCTAAGGTAGCGAAATTCCTTGTCGGGTAAGTTCCGACCCGCACGAAAGGTGTAACGACTTGGGCACTGTCTCAACGAGGGACCCGGTGAAATTGAAATACCTGTGAAGATGCAGGTTACCCGCGACTGGACAGAAAGACCCCATGGAGCTTTACTGCAACCTGACATTGAATTTTGGTAAATGATGTACAGGATAGGTGGGAGACTGAGAATATAGAACGCAAGTTTTGTAGGAGTCATTGTTGGGATACCACCCTTCATTTACTGGAATTCTAACTGTAAGAGTAACGAAATTCAAGACAGTGTCAGGCGGGCAGTTTGACTGGGGCGGTCGCCTCCGAAAGAGTAACGGAGGCGCCCAAAGGTTCCCTCAGCGCGGACAGAAATCGCGCGAAGAGTGCAAAGGCAGAAGGGAGCTTGACTGCGAGACGGACAGGTCGAGCAGGGACGAAAGTCGGGCTTAGTGATCCGGTGGTACCGAGTGGAAGGGCCATCGCTCAACGGATAAAAGCTACCCTGGGGATAACAGGCTAATCTCTCCCAAGAGTCCATATCGACGGGGAGGTTTGGCACCTCGATGTCGGCTCATCACATCCTGGGGCTGAAGTAGGTCCCAAGGGTTGGGCTGTTCGCCCATTAAAGTGGTACGTGAGCTGGGTTCAGAACGTCGTGAGACAGTTCGGTCCCTATCCATCGCGGGCGTAAGAAACTTGAAGGGAGCTGCTCCTAGTACGAGAGGACCGGAGTGGACGAACCAATGGTGTACCAATTATTCCGCCAGGAGTACAGTTGGGTAGCTACGTTCGGAAAGGATAAACGCTGAAAGCATCTAAGCGTGAAACCAGCCTTAAGATGAGGTTTCTCATAGAGTAATCTAGTAAGACCCCTTGAAGAAGACAAGGTTGATAGGCCAGGAGTGTAAGTACAGTAATGTGTTCAGCTGACTGGTACTAATAGGTCGAGGGCTTGACTTAAAGTAGAGAACAGGAACTTGAGAAAGTTCCTAGTGAATCACTTTAGTTCGAGCGAAGTGAGAAGATACCAAAGCCGTGGCTTAGTCGAATAAGACGAAGTCAGAGGGCGTGGTAGATGAACTTTGACGAATAGAGTGAAGAAAGAAACTAAAATGCAAGAATTCATACAAAAATAAAACTTCTGTATAGTTTTCAGAGAATAACTCTGAAGAATCCAGTGACGATGCCTAAGTGGATCCACCTGTTCCCATACCGAACACAGTAGTTAAGCACTTAGAGGCCAAGGATACTTGGGTGGAAACGCCCTGGGAAAGTCGGTAGTTGCTGGTTAAGTTGAAAAGCACTCACAAACGTGAGTGCTTTTTTGTTGTAGTGCAGAAATAGATTCGCAGAAGAACAAGACTGACAGAGTGCTACAACTACGAGGAAGAGAGCCTGAGATGTGGAAGTACCCATAAAGTTTCTTTGTTCTAGAATACTTTCTTTAGGTATGTTATAATGTACGACATAGGTGCCTTATAAGGAGATTATAAATTTAGATGAAAAATGTTTACGACTCTGTTCAAACGTTTTATGATACAAAAAATATATCTATTTTTCCAAAAGTATTTTTAGATGGTTATTTAAGAAAAAAAGCTTGGCAAGGTTATTCCGATAAGCAGTTGCTAGATGTTTGGAATTTATTATCTTGCTTTATAGACTATTTGATTTATGCAAATATAAAAGATATGAAACAAGTAACACTTGATAACTATATTCGAGCTGTTTTATGGATGAAAAATACGCAGTCTGATTTTATTTTAAATGAGACGAGCTTAGATGCTATTTTAAAAATTTTTAAAGATTTTTCTGTGTACTTGACGGAGAAAAATGTACCAATCAATATGAATATATTGCTGAATGTTAGAGAGAAATTTTTTGATAAGGGAAAGTTTCAAATTCCCAAATTAGAAGATAATAGTATATTTCATAAAAATTTTAAAGAAGATGATTTATTTAAAGATAATATAAATTATAAGTTGAATCACTTAATAGAAGGACTGCTAAATAAAATTGGTATGTATTTTAAAAAAGAAGAATTTCTAAATGATTTTAATCGTTCAATTTCTTTATATACTGGACCATTTAATAAAATTCCAGAAGAAGAGGATGCGACTGATTTTTGGCTTGGGTTTTGGGATTACTTTCTATTTGATTATCATTTAAATTCTTCTGATGAAACTCCTATTAAATATTTTTATTTAGAACAAAAAAAACATCTAACCCATGATGAAATTCATGTTCTAGAAGATTTATTGCAGACGAAGTTTACTGTATTTTATATAGAGCGAATAATCAATCCATTTAGCGTAGAATGTATTGATTTGTTTAGCGGGGAGAAGCTTCAGTTACCATTACCTGATTATGGTATGCATGACTATAAAAGAGCAATTTTATATGGACATATCCATACAAATGGTGTTGTAATGCTAAATTATATTACAAGTGTCCCTGTAAGTAAAAATTTTCGTAATAGAATAAGAGATGAAATTCTAAGACAGAAGAATATCTATCAGATACAGCAACCAAATGCAACAATTGAAGATTTTTTTTTAAGACATGCTATTTTAGTACGGCATACAATCGATATTTTGATGAATTTAGCAAGGGTAAATGTAATACCTATACAAATCGATGAAAATTATTTTTTTAAGTTTCATCAAAAATATGTTAATGACAACATAGTAAATTTATTAAATAAATTATCGGTAGAATATAATTTTAGTAAAAGTGCAAATACTTTATTATTGAGACTTTTTTATGATTATTTGTGTGTAGTGGATGAGATACCGCATAAATCAGAAATTATAGCTGGAATAATTTTTTATTGTTTTGCAGAATTAAATGGAATTCATGTTGTAACACTGAAAGATATAATGCTGAAATTACATTTCTCTCAACCAGATTTTCAAATACAGTATGAAAATCTTTCTCAAGCTTTATCTTTAAAAAGGTTTGATGCTAGGTATTTAACTGAAGAAGGATTCATTCATTTTTTATATGAATTTTAATAGCAAGGAGGGCCATATGCGTTGTTCAAAATGTAATCAAGAAATCGATGAGAATACAGGAATATGTCATCATTGCTCTGATCTGGATGATAACGTAAGAATTTTAAGCTCAGAGGAAAGTTCTCATTATAATGGAGTAACAATAGAAACCAATCATAGTAATAATGATCAAGATAGTACAGAGCAACAATATCATAGACAAACTACAAGTCAAAAAATTTATGTGAGAAATTTTGACTTTAGCAGATCTAACATTATATCCAAAATTGCGATTGTCTTCATTATTGTTGCAGTAATAGGATTTTTGTTATTTATTGCATTACCAATTGTATTAATTGGTATTTGTATAAGTATCGTTGTTTGGTTTATTTTAAGTTTTCTTAAACGTTAATTCTTTTTCTAATCGTAGTATTTTATCTTTTAATTGCGCTAATTCTATCTGTAAATTTATGAGTTGTTTTTGTGTTGTTTCAGTTCGTTCAGAATCTTTTAAGCAAGATTTCTGATTTATTTGATATATTGCACTATCATCTGGCAAGGCACCAATGATTGTCTGAACGACCAAAATATTTTGTCCTAAAGCACAAATAAAGTTACCTAAAATGTTTAGTTGATTTGAATTCAAACCATTTGAAAAAATTAAAGTTAGAAGTAAATTTAAGGATAAGGATTCTTCTGGTGATAAGGAATAAAAATTACAATTTTCTATCTCCATAAACTTACCTCCCTTTTAGTGTTACTATTATGTTTATATTACTTTATTCTTTAAACTTGTTGATAGTATTATATTAAATGGCATTTATGGACTTTCTAAAGTAGAATTTAAGAAATAATGATTGACATGCAAATCTTTTATTGATATTCTGTTGATAAGTTAATAATTGAATTTTCGATGATTAGGAGTAGTACTCATAGAAAGATGGTTATAGCGAACTGATGATGGTGGGAGATCAGTACAAATCATTATGAGGAATGGACCTAAGAGATATAGTCCGATCCGTAGCAAACGGGGTAGGCGCTATCGGAGCTTTCCACCGTTATCTAGGAAACGAATATCAGGCATATTAATTGTACTGTCTTGTATTTTGACTGAGTTGGACTTATTATAGTCAGCAAGGGTGGTACCGCGGGTGTATGTATAACCTCTCGTCCCTTTTTATAGGGATGAGAGGTTTTTTGTATTTATTATAAATCGAAGGAGTCTAGCCATATGGAAAATAAAAACTCTCATGAAAGTAGTTTACGATGGATTACGATTACAACATTATTATTAACAATAGGTGTTATTCTTCGTATGATTTCTCCTAGCGTTGGAGCAATTTCATTGAATTGGAATATTGTTATGTATTGCTTGGCAATTATGCTTTGTCGTCCGAATGCTAAACAAGGGCTAGGAATTGGCCTTGTTGCAGGAATCGTAGCGACTATGACATCAAAAGCAGCTTTGCCTTATGCAAATTTAATGAGTGAACCCATTGCCGGATATTTATGTGCTTATATGGCAAATAAACGTATTTTTGATTTTAAAATACGTGGTATTAGTTTGGAACCTGCATTCATTGTATTAATTACAACGCTTGTAAGTGGCGGAATTTTTGTTACAGTTACAAAAATTCTTATTAATTTACCATTGAATATTTATTTATATGTAATGCTACCAACAGTTGGAATTATGGCGATATTAGGCATGGTAATAGGCCAGCTACTTTATAAACCAGCAGAGCGAATTTTTAATAATATGAAAAAGATGTCTTCGTATACGCTAAAGAATATGAATCTTACGGTAGCAAAAGGATCATTTACCGTGATAACAGGGATGAATGGTTCAGGAAAGACAACATTACTTTTGGCAATTTCCGGTGGGCGAATGGATTATTTTTCTGGTATGCAAAATAGCAGATTAATTGTAAATGATATTGATATTTGCAACACTAATTTAGCTGATTTAAATCATCAGGTTGGAATGGTATTTGCTGATTATGAGGCCCAATTAGTTACGGAAACTGTCGGAGATGAAATTGCCTTTTCATTAGAAAATTTAGGTTTGGATCATGAGGAAATTTTAAGAAAACGAAGTAGAGTATTAGAAATGGTAGGTCTTACTGGTTTAGAGAATCGTTTTATATCAACATTATCTGGCGGTCAGAAACAGAGATTGGCTATTGCTGTAGTTTTGGCGGTAGATTCCCCTATTTTAGTATTAGATGAACCTATTGCTGCGATTGATCCGGAAGGCGCAATCGAAATTTATAAGTTATTAAAAGACCTAAATATAAAGTATAATAAAACAATTATTGTAGCTGAACATGATTTAAAGTATATTTATGATTGTGTTACGCAGCTTGTAGTATTAGATGATGGGACACTAAAATTTTCTGGAGGCATAGAAGAGGGGTTAGGCTATATGTATACTTCTAAAATATATGCTGAAGCAGTACCTCTCCGGTGGAAAATTTACTTAGAATTGAGTGATAAAAGATGCTAAAGATACAAAATATGAGTTATAGTTATAATAAAAAGGAAAAAGTGCTTGACGATATTTCTTTTCAAGTCATGGAGGGTGAAATTCTTGCAATTGCAGGCCGAAATGGCAGCGGAAAAACAACCTTAACTAGAATTATTATGGGGATTATAAATGCCGATCAGGGCTGTATGGAGTTGTATGGGAAAGACATAATGAAGGCAAAACCAGCAGATATGGCAAGTTATATCGGTTATGTGTTTCAAAACCCTGATAGACAGCTGTTCGCAAATTCTGTATTTGAAGAAGTTGCTTATGCGCCTCAAAAATTGAATTTCAGCCAAGATGAAATTTTAGAAAATGTAAAAAGATCCTTAGAGGTAACTGGGCTTGTGGGAATGGAAAAGCATTCTCCACAGATGTTATCGCGAGGATTGAAGCAAAGATTATCTATTGCTTCAGCACTTGCCGCTAACCCTAAATTTTTGATTTTAGATGAACCTACATCTGGACAAGATTGTCGAGAAAGAACAATCTTATTGAAACTTATGCGGAATTTTAATTTGCAAGGAATGACGATCATTTTAGTTACACATGATATGGATATTATTGCTGAACATGCACATAGAGTAGTGGTCCTAGAAAAAGGAGAATTGAAATTTAACGGAACGCCATTAAAGTTGTTTTCTGATGAGAAACTTACTGTAGAATTAGGTTTAGAATTACCTGAAGCGGTACGGATTGGTAAAGAATATGATTTAGGAGTATGTTTAACGCCTCGAGAAATTTATAAAAAGATTGAAGAAAGGAAGACCATGGATGTTTAATTTTGCAGCTTTAACAAAAATTATATTCGCAGTTATTGTTTCTGTGTATTCAATTTTAACCAATCACATTGGAGCTTTGATTGGGCTATTGTTTCTTGAATTTATTATAATGATCTATACGAAGAGTATGCATAAAATAGGTAAAGCTGTATCTTTTCTCGTGTTGTTTTCTATTGTTTTATATTTTATTCAATTATTGTGTGGTAGTAGTATTGAAATTTCTTTAATTTCAGCATTAAGAATGGTTATAATGTCTTTTTCTGTTATTTTAATGCTGGCGACAACAAAGACACAACAGATTACAGCTGCATTAGTAAAACAATGCCGTATACCTTATAGTTATGCGTTTATGGTTACCGCAGTACTACGTTTTGTTCCCGATATTTTAGCTGAGAGTCAAGCAATTCGGGAGGCTCAGTCTTGCCGAGGTTACAAAGAATCAAAAAATCCTTTTAAAAGGTTATTTGAATATATGATTATTATTAAACCAATGGTGTTTAGAGCAATTCAAAGAAGCGAACATATGGCAATTAGTTTAGAGATGCGTGGATTTTCTAGAACCAAGAAACGAACTTTTTTGGCAGAAACAAAATTAAAAGCCAATGACTACATCTCAATGTGTTTAGCTATTATAGTCGGAATTCTATTAATTAGATATTTCTAAAATAAAAATCAGTAGTAATTTATTTTACATTACTACTGATTTTTATTTACGCTATTTTATTTTTAATAATTGAGCTTTAATTTTTTTATATTTTGCAGTGTAGTAGGGGCCATTTTGTGCTTCACGGTGATCAAATCCATATGCACGTCTGCTAATTGCAAGAATTGGGGGAGCTTGAATTCGCTTTGCTATTGCCATTCCTGAATATAGATTCCACCAGCGTTCGAGATCTTTAATAAATTCATCTGTTGAAGAAAAATATTTTGCAACTAAACCTGGAGAACACCCGAGCTTTTCCTCTAAAATACCCGCTTGATACCATTCTAAGATATCTTGTGGAGTTGCTCTATTCCAATGTTCCATAAAAGCTCTAAATAAATAATCATGATATGGATACTTGATTGGGTCACCTTTGCCCTCATCAACAGCTTGATTATGAGACAGTTCTGCACTTGGAACAATATCGATTGTTGCTTGGGGTATTACTTCTAATTTATAAACTTCTTTATTTAAATATTCTGCAAGCTCGTAGATTTGGTGTTTCCAAAGGTCGGCAAGTGCTGCAAGAAAGCCAGATTGATCGCCATATAATGTAGAATAGCCAACGGTTGTTTCACTTTTATTCGCGTTACAGGTGAATCCTCCTCCAAAAGATGCAGCAATTCCGGCTAAAATACGAGCAGAGCGATCGCGTGCTTGGATATTTTCAGCAATAAAAGAAGAAACGCTTAAATGACTTTCTTTATTTGTAGAAAAATTAAGAATTGGTGTGTCTTCAATTTGTTTAATTGTATATTCTATAACTTCTTGAATTGGCGCTACGATATAATTGCATTTTAAATTTTTGGCAAGCTGATAGGATAGATCTTTTGTTGTTTTTGAATTATAAATACTCGGCATATTCACGAGTAAAACATTTTCTGCTCCGAGTATTTTGACATAAAGTGCAGCTGCTACGGCAGAATCAATGCCACCAGATATACCAATGACAACCTTGTCCATATGAATGGTTTTTAAAAATTTTTTTATACCGTAGTGCAGTGCACTGTAAATATTTGAAATGCTATCTTCCTCATGAGGATGAATTGAATTTGTCAGATTCTTAGTTGAATCGAAATCGACGATTTTTAATTGCTCTTTAAAAGGTTCACAATAGGCAATGACATTACCACTAGCACTGTAAACCGTGCTGGAGCCGTCAAAAGTATAAATAGTTTTTCCGTTATTTTGAATTCCAGTTGTATTAATATAAATAAGAGGGACAGATGTAGTTTGTGCTTGTTTAGAAAAAACGCGGTTGCGTTTATTATTTTTGCCCAATGTGTAAGGTGAACTAGACATATTAATAAATAAATCAATTGTGTAATTATTATGCAATATTTCAATCGGTGAAATTGCATAGTCGTCACTCCAACCATCTTCGCACAATAAACAACCAATATTTAAGGTTTGATTTGATAAATTCAGTTGGATTGGCTGTAATAGTTTATCAATAGCAATACCTGTTTCACGAGAAAGTTTCTGTAGACTGTAAAAGTGTCTTGTATCATCAAATTCACGATAATTTGGTTGTAAAGTTTTTATTCCAAAAGGATATAGTGAATTTGGATTAGAAATTAACTTTCCATTATATGCAGCAAAAAATGCATTGTACTTTCTAATGCGACCATCATTATTTCGTTTACTCCAGTCCATTGCGACATTACCGAAAATAATGCAAATATTGCTTGAGGCTGCAATAATTAAATTTCCATGGTATTCACAATCTTCTAAAAAAGATTTTTGCTCCCAAGTGTCACCAAGTAAATAACCTGGAATGGACATCTCTGGAAAAACAATAAGATCGACATTTTGTTTTTTTGCATTTTCAATCATGGAGAGCATTTTTTGCGTATTTAGATCAGGTTTACCTGGTTGTACTTCAATTTGTCCTAATGCAATTTTGATCAATGAGGGCACCTCTCTTTTTGCAAATATTTTATTATTATATTGTACACTAATAATAGAATAAGTGGTACTTTTCTATTATTGTTTTTTTATAGATCATATTCTATACAGATAGTTGACAAAAGATATAGGTTATTTTGAAAAATTGTGATATAATAATGGTCATATTATTCATAATGAATAATATGAATGGATATATATACTTTACCAGAGGAGTTATACTCTATGAAAAAAACGAATGCGGCAAGACTGTTGGATAAATATAAAATAAATTACACAATAGGTGAGTATGACGTTGATTTAAACGATCTCAGTGCACCAAATGTAGCAAAAAAAATTGGCATGCCGTTAGAAAGAGTCTTTAAAACCTTAGTCGCGAAGGGAGATAAAAGTGGAGTATTAATGGCTTGTATTCCTGGAGGGGCAGAACTTAATTTGAAAAATTTGGCATTGGTAAGCGGTGATAAGAAGGTAGAAATGGTTCATCTAAAAGAAATACAAACATTAACTGGATATGTTAGAGGTGGAGTTTCCCCACTAGGAGCAAAAAAAACATATCCAATTTATATTGATCGCAGTGTGCGTTTATGGGATTCGATTGCAATTAGTGCTGGTATGAGAGGAGCTCAAATTCTAATTGCTCCACAAGATTTAATTAAAGTTACGGACGCTGTTGTTTGTGATCTTTCACGCGATATGGCTGAGTAGATAGAGGATTAAAAAGAAAAGAGGCTTATGATGAAATATACTAGTACAAGAGGATGCCAAGAAGCGATACAATCAGCAGAAGCAATTATTACTGGGATCGCAGGTGATGGCGGATTATTTGTTCCGATTACGTTACCCAAAATAGAAGAAAATTTTATTGAAAGTTTACTTGATTTAAGTTATCAAGAACGTGCGCAAAAGGTGTTGGCCAAATTTTTAACTGATTACACTGAGGAAGACCTCAGTCGTTGCTTAAAAAATGCTTATAATAGTGATAGCTTTGATGTTGAGGAAATAGCTCCTACCGTTCAATTGGATAAAGATCACCATATTTTAGAGTTATGGCATGGTGAGACAAGTGCATTTAAAGATATGGCATTGCAATTGTTGCCACAGCTTATGTCTACTGCAATAAAGAAAACAGAGAAAAAAGAGAAGATTGCTATTTTAGTGGCTACATCTGGTGATACCGGTAAAGCTGCATTAGAAGGTTTTAAAGATGTAGAGCAAATTCAAATTATAGTATTTTATCCGAATGGGGGCGTAAGTAAAATCCAGCGTTTGCAAATGATTACGCAGCAGGGGAAAAACGTCGCAGTTGTTGCAGTTGATGGAAATTTTGATGACGCTCAGACTGGTGTTAAAAATATTTTTAATAATAAAAGGTTTCATCATGAATTACTTGAAAAAGGGTTTCAATTATCTTCGGCAAATTCAATTAATTGGGGGCGGTTAGTTCCGCAGATTGTTTATTATTTTAGCTCTTATACAGATTTGTTAAAACAGCAAGCAATTCAAAAGGGTGATAAAATAAATTTTGTTGTGCCTACGGGTAACTTTGGTAATATTTTAGCGGGATACTATGCAAAATTAATGGGGTTACCAATCAATAAATTGATCTGTGCTTCTAATACAAACAATGTATTGACCGATTTTTTGAAAACGGGTACGTATGATAGAAATCGTGCGTTTTATAAAACCAATACGCCATCCATGGATATTTTGATTTCTAGTAATTTAGAACGTTTATTGTATCATATAAATAATGGAAATCAAGATCAGATAAAAGAGTGGATGAATGCCCTTAATACAAAAGGTACATATAGTGTACCTAAAGAATGTTTAAAGAAAATTCAGGATGTATTTTGGTCTGCTTGGGTAAGCGACGAACAAACAACAAAAAAAATCCAGCAGGTATATGAAAAATACGATTATGTTATTGACACACACACCGCGGTTGCCTGGGAAGTCGCAGATCAGTATAAGCTTGCCACAGGAGATGAGACACAAACCGTCATTGTTTCAACAGCCAGTCCTTATAAATTCAATGAAAGTGTAGTAA
This sequence comes from Massilibacillus massiliensis, assembly GCF_900086705.1. Lineage (NCBI taxonomy): Bacteria > Bacillati > Bacillota > Negativicutes > Selenomonadales > Sporomusaceae > Anaerosinus > Anaerosinus massiliensis. The sequence continues at coordinate 12,535 of NZ_LT575483.1, forward strand.
AAGCACTTGATTCAAGCAATCCAATCTATACTGATGAATTTAAAATGCTAGATGCTTTAGAAAAATTGAATAAAATAAAAGTTCCGAAGGGGTTAAATAACTTACGTAATGCAACGATTTTGCATCATAAAAAATGTGGAAAAGAAGATATGTTATTTATGGTCAAAGAATTTCTCAGCAATTCATAATTAGCATAAAAAAAGCCTACTATAAATATTATATAGTAGGTTTTTTTTTATAGGTTTATTTGGTAAAAACGATAAATGAAACTATAAAAAAACGTAATAGATAATTAATATTTAAATATTATGAATATAAAGAATAATTTACTGAATTTAAAGATTTTTAGAAGGATATTCCTTTGGCATGTAGAATTACTTTAATGTGATATACGTGATTAATCGTATATATCATAAATAATATTTAATAGTTATGAGAGGTTGACTTATGATGGGAAAATTAGTAAGTAGCGAAAATTTTTTAACAGGAGCGCGTAAGAAATTTTATAATCTTAGTGTTGTAGAATTAGTTGAAAAGGCAATTAGCAACCGTGAGGGAATTCTTTCTGATAAAGGTGCAATTTGTGTAACAACTGGTAAACATACAGGCCGTTCTCCTAAAGATAAATTCATTGTAGATACGAAGGCTGTTCATGATCAAATCAGCTGGACAAATAATGCGCCTTGCAGTGAAGCTACTTTTAATCGCTTATATGAAAAAATGAAAGAGTACGCCAAAGATCACGAGTTGTATGTGACGGATGTTTTTGCTGGTGCGGATCCTGCAAATCGTTTACAAGTTAAATTTATCAATGAACTCGCATGGCAGCATCTATTTATCAAACAATTGTTTATTAAACCTAAATCTGAAATTATTGAAAAAGAAGGATTCACAGTTATTTGTTTACCAAAATTTAAAGCAAATCCAGAACTTGATGGTACAAATTCTGAAACTTTTATTATCATTAATTTTGATAAAAATATGGTGCTAATTGGTGGCGGCGAATATGCAGGCGAGATGAAAAAATCTATTTTTTCTGTCATGAATTATATTCTACCTCAAAAGGGAATCCTATCTATGCATTGTTCAGCAAATGTTGGGAAAAAGGGAGATGTAGCGTTATTCTTTGGTCTAAGTGGTACAGGAAAGACAACACTCTCAGCGGATCCTAATCGTAGTTTAGTCGGTGATGATGAACATGGCTGGAGTGATCATGGCATTTTTAATATAGAGGGCGGTTGTTATGCAAAATGTGTAAAATTAACGTTGGAGTCGGAACCTGAGATTTATAATGCGATTCAGTTTGGCTCTGTATTAGAAAATGTTTGGATTGAAGGAGATAGAAAGCCCGATTATTTTAATACAATTTTAACTGAGAATAGTAGAACCGCTTATCCAATCGAATATATTCCAAATGCTCTTATTCCAAGTGTAGCAGGACATCCTAAAACGGTCATTTTTTTAACTGCAGACGCGTTTGGGGTCTTACCACCAATTGCAAAATTAACAAAAGAACAAGCAATGTATCATTTCTTATCCGGTTATACAAGTAAAGTCGCTGGTACAGAACGTGGCGTTACAGAACCTCAAGCTACTTTTTCAACTGGATTTGGGGAACCATTCTTGCCGTTATCTCCATTAAAATATGCAAGATTACTTGGAGAAAAAATTGAAAAGTATAATACCAATGTTTATCTTGTTAATACTGGCTGGTCGGGTGGCCCTTATGGTATTGGTCATCGTATGAATTTAAAATATACAAGAGCAATGATCACTGCAGCACTAGAAGGGGCGCTTGATCAAGTAGAGTGGGAAACTGATCCTATTTTCCGCATTGCTATTCCTAAAGAATGTCCAGAAGTTCCTGCCGAAATATTAAAACCAATGAATACCTGGGCACATAAAGAAGATTATCAAGTGCAAGCAAAAAAATTGGCAAAATTATTTAACCAAAATGTCACGAAATTTAAGGGAGAGATGTCTGCAGATATTTTGGATGCTGGTCCGATAGCAGAATAGTAATACATAGCCATTTATGGGGATGTCGTTTTTAGCGGCATCCTCATTTTAGTTTTGTCTATCCCAAAGCGTTTTAAAACAAATAAAAAAGAGACCTAAAAGGTCTCTTTGAATAATCGTTAAATTAATAAGATTTGTGTGCTTGGAAGCAATCACGACAGAAAACAGGTTTTCCTTCTGTTGGTTTGAAAGGAACTTGTGTGTCTTTGCCGCATTCGCTACAAACTGTATCAAACATTTCGCGTTGTTGACGGAATCCATTGCCGCCGCCTCTATTGTTTTGTGCTTTTCTAGCTGCACGACATTCAGGGCAACGAGAAGGTTCATTTTGGAAGCCTTTCTCAGCGTAGAAAGATTGTTCTGATGCAGTAAAAGCAAATTCTACTCCACATTCTTTACATGTAAGTTCTTTATCTTGGTAGGTCATTTTAACCAACCTCCTTAAATTATTTAGTTTCCAACAAAATTGTGCTGGTAAGTTGGTTGGTTACAGCCACGCAAGCTATCCAGAGCAATTAGTTTAGTTACTTCCCATACTATACATTGAAAAGTTAGGATTGTCAAGCTTTTATTAGTAACTCTTCCAATTCCTTGAGCCTTTTATTAAATTTTTCCAAAGTTATTTTTAATGGAATAGAAGTGCTCATATCAACACCTGCTGCTTTCAGTAAATGAATGGAGTAATCAGATCCACCACTTTGTAAATATTTTAAATATCGTCTTTGGGCAGATGAACCTTCATTTATTAAATTTTCGGCAAGTGTAGTTGCAGCTGCATAACCAGTAACATATTGATAAACATAAAATGGTCTATAAAAATGAGGAATTCTAGCCCACTCAATTTTTATTGCATCATCAATTACGATGGTATTACCATAATATTTTTTGTTTAACGTTAACCAAAGTTCTTCTAATAGATCTGCCGTGAGTGCTTCATTTTTTTCGATTTTTTTGTGTGTAATCAGTTCAAATTCAGCAAACATCGCCTGACGATATACTGTTGTGCGCACTTGTTCTAAATATTGATTGATAAAATAGATGCGTTTAGTAGGGTCAGCTTCATGTTCAAGCATATAGTCAAGTAGTAAAATTTCATTGGTTGTGGAGGCAACTTCGGCACAAAAAATTGTGTAAGCAGAATTGATATAATTTTGCGATTGATTACTGTAATAACTGTGCATTGCATGCCCTAGCTCGTGTGCTAAAGTCGAAACAGCTCCGTATTTGTTATCATAATTTAGCAAAACGAAAGGATGTACCCCATATACGCCCCAAGAATAAGCACCAGTTCGTTTTCCTTGGTTTTCATAAAGATCGATCCAACCTGCGCCAGAACCTTTTGATAGCGTATTGACATAATTTTCACCTAAAGGCTTTAAACTATGAAGTACCAATTGGAGACCCTCTTGATACTTGATGTCATCCGGTAAAGCCTTCGCTAGAGGAACATATAAATCATACATATGAATTTCGTCTAATTGTAGAAATTTTTTCTTTAAATCAACGTATTTGTGTAAAGGATGTAATGTTTTATGAATGGTATCAATTAAATTTGTATAAACGCAAATTGGAACATTATCATTTTCAAGCGCAGCTTCTAAGCTGGAATTATATTTTTTTGTCTTTGCATAAAAATTTGTATTTTTAATATTACTTGTAAGTGTTGTAGAAAAAGTATTGCGATATTTTGCATACGTATTAAATAACTGATGAAAAGCATCTGTTCTAGTTTGACGATTTGTCGACCGAATAAGAGCATTATAGCGGCCTTCACTTAATTGAATTTTATCACCAGATTCTACTGTAATTTCAGGAAAGGTCATATCAGCATTGGTTAGCATACTGTAAATATTGGTTGGAATTTTTAATAGTTCTCCAGCTTTGGCTAAAATTTCTTCTTCTATAGGAGATAATATATGCTTTTTCTGCCGTAATAAATCTTCGAAATAAAATTTATAGCAATCAAATTCGGTATTTTGCAGAAAAAGCGAGTTTATATATTTTTCCGGCAGAGCAATTAACTCGGGCTCTATAAAAGAAGTTGCAGCGGAAACTTCCGAAAGTAAACTTTCTACTTTTGAAGTTCTCGCTTGGTATAGAGAATTCTTAGCATTTTCGTCTTGATGCATTCTAGCATATGCAAATAAATGACTTGCTTTTAAACTGAGTTCGTCTCGCAGCTTTAGACAGTTTAATAAACAATCTGTCTTTTTTAGATTATCTTTAAAAGCAGCAATATTTTTGATTAAAGTTTTTGTTTTTTGATAATCCGTTTCAAATGCAGATTCATTTTCGTAAATATCTGATAAGTTCCATTTAAATTTAGGATCAATCTCGTCACGTGTGGGGATCTTGGATGAAGCCGTGTTGTCCGTTGACGTATGATTTATATTAGAAAAATAAGAATTTTTGTGCATATTTAGCTCCTTTGTATATTTAGTAAAGATCCTTTTATGTTAAAGGCATCTTTTAGTATTATACACCAGTAGAATACTAAAACATGCTAAAATTTTAGTATGTTTAGTAAAATTTTATGCTAAAAAATGTTCATACTTTAAAATATCGGACGATTCCATCATAGATACTTTCCGCGATTTTATTACGACCATCTGCACTGGTCAACAGAAGTTCTTCTTCGGGATTGGATATGAACGCCGGTTCAACTAAAATTGCTGGCATTGTTGTATAACGAAGAATATAAAAACTAGCGAATTTAATGCCACGATTTGTTGTATTTAATTCATCTGTTAATGCTTTCTGCACATAGTTTGCAAGTTCAATTGCTTTTTCGTTTCCGTAGTGAAACGTCGTTGTGCCTGAAGCAGTAGAAGTAGAAAATGAATCGTTATGAATGCTTATAAAAATATCAGCTTCTGAATCGTTCGCAGTAACAACACGTTGATTTAATACTTCTTGCCTGCTTAGGTTAGAATAAGATATATCTTGTTCTACGGAGCGCGTCATTATAACGCTTGCACCATTATTTTCGAGCTTTTCTTTTAATAAAATTGCAATTGCTAACGTATTATCTTTTTCCATAGTTCCGGTAGGACCGATTGCTCCAGGATCATTCCCACCATGACCGGCATCAATACAAATAACTTTATCTTGAAGGCGAGCACTTTCTAATTCTTCCACATCGGGAGTTGGAAAATCTGCAGGATTTGTAAGAGAATTTGTTTTTATGGTAGATACATAGATGACCTCATTGCTTGGATCATATAAGGTTTGCCAATTTAGTAAACGTGCTAAACTTTTTATGATAAGAAGTAGATCTTTTGTTGTACGTGGATTTACTGATAATTTTTGTCCATCAACGACAATTCGCATAAATACACCACCTTAACATGAGTTTGGTGTATACTATTAACTTAGAGTATCTTTTGTGCACTTCAATAAAAGCGTCGTAATCTAGGAGGAAAAATTTTGAAAGTTATTTTAACAACATTAAATGCAAAATATACACATTCATCACTTGCTCTTCGTTATCTTAAAGGGTATTGCGGTACAATATGTGATATTGAGATTAAAGAATTTAGTATTAATCATAATATATTAGATATTTTAAGCCAAATATTTGAATCCAAACCGGATGTTGTTGCATTTGCTTGTTACATTTGGAATATAGAAATGACAACTAAATTGGTGAATTTAGTAAAAAAGGTTCTGCCAAATGTAATTATAGTTTGTGGTGGTCCAGAAGTGACTTACCAATCAGACTGTTTCTTAAGTGAGAATCCAAAGGTTGATTATATTGTGCTGGGCGAAGGGGAAGAGACCTTCTATCAGGTGATAAATAAATTGAAAATGGGAGAAACTATAGGAAATCTTCCTGCCTTAACGTATTATAATCAAGCGAATGAGCTTGTAAAAGGGAGTGCTCTAGTTGTAAAAGATCTAAATACAATCCCATTTCCTTATCATGATAAAGATATGATAGGGCTACAAGATAAAATCATTTATTATGAAAGCTCCAGAGGATGCCCTTTTTCATGTCAATATTGTTTATCAAGTGCAACACAGGGAGTTCGTTTCTTTGCCGTTGAGAGAGTGTTAGAAGAGCTGAGTTTTTTTATTCGTCATAATGTTCGACAAGTTAAGTTTGTTGACAGAACATTTAATGCGAAAAAAAATCACTATATGGAAATATTTAAATTTTTAGTAAAGCAACAGTGTAAAACTAATTTTCATTTCGAAATTGCTGCGGATCTTTTAGATGATGAAGTATTGGATGTGCTGGAATTAATGCCAAGTGGACGGATTCAGTTAGAAATAGGCGTGCAGTCTACAAATGCAGTTACATTGAATAAAATTTGTCGGAAAAATGATTGGAATAAAATTTCTTATAATGTAACGAGAATTTTACAGATGCATACAATTCATTTACATTTAGATTTAATTATTGGTCTTCCCAATGAAGATTATCAATCTTTTCAAACTTCTTTTAATGATGTATATAGTCTAAAACCGCACATGTTGCAAATTGGTTTTTTAAAATTATTGAAAGGTTCTGGCATTCGCCAGAATCAAAAGCAACATGGTTATGTATATATGGATACGGCACCATATCAAGTATTAGCAAATCGATATATGTCGTATCATGAAATTAAGAATCTTCATGTTATGGAAGAAGTTTTCGAGCAATATTATAATAGTGGACGATTTAGAAATTCCACCCAATTATTGATTGATTCAAATGGTGGGAATGCTTTTTTATTTTATGAGAAATTAACCGAGTACTGGCAAAAAAGAAATTTACATTTAGTGGCGCATAAAACGAAATCTCTCTATCAATATTTATATGAATTTTGTCAGGAAATGCATCCAGAAAAAATGCAAATTTTAAAAGAAATTTTGAAATTTGATGCATTACTTTCTGATAAAGCCAGCATACGTCCAGAGTTTTTAGAATGGAACGAAAAATATAATAAAACGATATCCGATTTTTGGCGTGAACAAGGTGCTGAGAAATACATTGATGGTTACAAATTTACAACTTGGCGTGATATTAAAAAAAATTATCATATTGAAATTTTTTCGTTTGACATCCTAGCGTTTATCAAAAAAAGAGTGTTCATCTTAAAAAATTGTCCAGTTTTATTTTCGTTTACTGAAGACGAGACAAGTTATTTATTGATAGAAGAGCAAGCGTTTTTACAGGGAGAAGTAGAAAATGTTATATAATGTGTATTCCGATTATTTAAAAGAGCGCTATGGTGAAAAAGTATATAAATTGCCAGTCGGATTGCCAGTTACATGTCCCAATAGGGATGGAAGTTGTGGGGAAGATGGTTGCACTTTTTGTGGTGAAATTGGGGCAGGATATGAAAATTTGCCTGCTGACATGAGTGTGAGCGAGCAACTCTATACAAATAAGGCACATATAAAGCCAAAATATAAGGCAGAAAAGTTTATTGCTTATTTTCAAAATTTCAGTAATACATATCTACCTATTGAAGAATTAAGAAACTATATGGAAGAAGCTTGCCAAGATGATGTTGTTGGAATTGCTCTTGCAACAAGGCCAGATTGTATAAATGACAAATATCTAGAAATGATGGCGGAGATAAAAAGCAAGAAGAATATAGATATTTCTATTGAATTAGGTTTGCAAAGTGTGAATTACCATTCTCTAATCAAGGTAAAACGAGGGCATACTTTAGCTGAATTCTTAGATGCTGTTTATCGAATTAAAAAATATAAGTTGCAAGTATGCGCCCATTTAATTTTGAACTTACCTTGGGATGATAGGATCGATGTAATCGAAGATGCAAAAATTTTATCTGCACTTCAAGTCGATCAGGTAAAATTACATGCTTTATATATTGTAAAGGGCACACAAATGGCATATGAATATGAATCTGGCCAGTTAGACCTCATTTCAAGAGAAGAATATATTGAACGGGTGATTTTGTTTCTGGAATATTTAAATAAAGATATTGTTGTGCAAAGACTCATTGGACGGGCTCCAGAAAGTAATACTTTATTTAGCAATTGGAAGACTGGATGGTGGAAAATTCGTGATACAATTACAAAACTTATGGAAGAACGTACCACATATCAGGGGCGGCTTTGTAATTATTTAAATGGGCCTGCATTAAAAAAATATAGATGAGTTAATAAGTCGAAGCAAGTGGGTTTAGGAAGAAAAATACTTGTCTAAACGCTATCATGTATTTCTAGATTGCTAAAATATGATTTTATAACCGTTCGGCGATTGACATTATAATTTCAAATGAGTATAATTTATTCTAATATTAAATAAATGCGATGAATAGGATAAGTAAATTTGTATTACTTTTTAGAGAGCTATGGGTGGGTGCAACATAGTAGGTATGCAGATTGAAATACCCCGATGAGCAGTAGACTGAAAAATTTGGAGTTTAGTAGGTTGATACCGGATGGCTGCCGTTATAAGCTGCAAAGTTTTATTTGTGTGTAACAAATATTAATTTGGGTGGTACCACGGGTTAATTGTAGCTCGTCCCTATTTGAGGGACGAGTTTTTTGTTTATAAATTTATAATTGGAGGGATTTTTGTGAACGTTATCGATACTTTAAAAGAGCGTGGATTTATTGCACAAATGACACATGAGGAAGAAATTGTAGAATTATTTAAAAATGAAAGAGTTACTTTTTATATTGGATTTGACCCAACTGCAGATAGTTTACATGTAGGTCACTTTTTAGGCATGATGGTGATGGCTCATTTACAACGTGCAGGGCATCGTCCTATTTGTTTGATTGGAGGCGGGACAGGTACTGTCGGTGATCCATCAGGTAAAACGGATATGCGTAAAATGTTGACAAATGAGCAAATCGAACATAACTGTAATTGTTTTAAGAAACAAATGCAAAGATTTATCGATTTTACTGATGATAAGGCACTGATGTTAAATAATGCGGAATGGCTTTTGAAATTGAATTACGTAGAATTGTTACGAAATGTCGGTGCACATTTTTCTGTCAATCGAATGCTCACAGCAGAATGCTATAAACAAAGAATGGAAAAAGGTCTAACTTTTTTGGAGTTTAATTATATGATCATGCAGGCCTATGATTTTTGGGAGCTTAATAATAGATGCAATTGTAAATTGCAAATGGGCGGAGATGATCAGTGGTCTAACATTATCGCAGGGGTAGAATTAATTCGACGCAAAGAAGGAAAGCCTGCATATGGATTAACATTTCAACTTCTTACAACCAGTGAAGGTAAAAAAATGGGGAAAACAGAAAAAGGTGCTTTGTGGCTTGATCCAGAAAAAACTTCTCCATATGAATTTTATCAATATTGGCGTAATATTGCCGATGCGGATGTTGAAAAATGCTTAGCATTATTAACCTTTTTACCAATGGATGAAGTAAGACGATTGGGACAATTAAAAGATAAAGAAATTAATGAAGCAAAAAAAGTTTTAGCTTATGAAGTGACAAATTTAATTCATGGTCAAGCAGAAGCTGAACAAGCCAAGCAAGCAGCGGAAGCTTTGTTTGCGGGAGTTGGAAGCTTAGATCATGCTCCTACAATCAAAATTAAGGCAGAGGATATTGGAAACAAATTATTAGATTTGTTAACGAAAGAACAAGTTTTTGCTTCTAAAAGTGAAGGGCGGAGGTTAATTACACAGGGTGGAATATCGATTCAAGACGAAAAAATAACGGATATTGAGTTTATTTTGACAAGAGAATTATTCAAGGATCAAAGTTTGTTAATAAAGAAGGGTAAGAAAAAGTATTATCGTATTATAATTGAAGGATGATGGCAGTCTTTTGCGCAGTCATAAATAATATGATAAAATTAACAATGCTAATTTTTAATTAAGGGAGCGGTATTTTTATGTCAGGACATTCTAAATGGGCGAATATTAAACACAAAAAAGGAAAAATGGATGCTGTCCGAGGAAAGGTTACTACAAAAATCGGTCGTGAGATTACGGTCGCAGTTAGAATGGGTGGAAGTGATCCTACTGGGAATATGAAATTAAAACTCGCTTTAGCAAAAGCTAAGGCGAATAATGTACCCAAGGATAATATTCAAAGAGCAATTCAAAAAGGCTTGGGTGCAGTAGATGGAAACAATTATGAAGAAATGACTTATGAGGGGTATGGGCCGGCTGGTAGCGCTGTTATGATAGAAGTTATGACCGATAATCGCAATCGTACTGCTGCTGATATTCGGCACATTTTTTCGAAAAATGGTGGAAACCTCGGTGAAACTGGATGTGTTGGGTGGATGTTTAAGAAAAAAAGCGTTTTTGTAATAGAGAAAGAAGTATTTAATGATGAAGAAGCATTAATGATGCTTGCATTAGATGCTGGCGCTGAAGATTTTAAAGTGGAAGATGACGTCTTTGAAATTACAGGAACACCAGAAGATTTTGATGCTATTCAACAGATTCTTGAAGAAAATAAAATTGAACCTGCTGTATCTGAAATTAGTATGATTCCCGATACTACGATAAAATTAGAAGGTACTGATGCAATAAAAATGTTAAGAATGATTGAATCATTAGAAGATCATGATGATGTGCAAGACGTTTATTCTAATTATGATATTGATGATGCATTATTAGATGCATGATATCATGATATTCTAAGGAATATTTTGTATAATTATTTGAGCTTTTGGTAATAATGAGGCTAACATCACTTTTAAGGAGTGTTTTGGTTGGATCATTTAAAATTTACTAAAAGACAAATCGTGTTATTTATAACAACAATATCTTTTCTTAGCATTGGGTGTTTTTTATGGTGGTTTACGAATGAAAATAATAAAAATATGATTTCAAAAAATCAAGAAGTAAGTATGATTGATAATAAAATAAAAGTTAGGGCGGATACCCTGATTGTTCAAACTTTTTTCTATAGTAAATGTAATGAACAAGAAACAATACAATTTAAGCCTGACAAAAATTTAGTTGGGATGGATTATAAAACTTTTCAAAGTCAATACTCTAAATGGAATATTGAAAATTTCAGCGAAGAAAAGATCACAATGAGTTTACAGGTAAATGATTACTGCCGAGAGCATAAGGCAAATATGTTTTTGGGAATAAAAGATGGGTACGTTGCAATTTTCTATGGTAAGCCAGGACCAAAGGCCATTCTAAAAGAAATTACAAAAACACCAGTTAGTAATTTGCAGCCGCAGGCAATTGAAGAAATTAAGCAAGGTTTGATATTTTCATCAAAAGCGGAAATGTTATATATTCTTGAAGGTATGCAGTCAAAATAATAGAACAGGGACTAGATTTTAAAATTTGGTCCCTGTTTTTTTATGTGAATAAATTTGCAAAATGTTATATAATGATAAAAGTGATTTTTAAAGGAATCAATAGAATCATTGTCGAATTTATATAAAAACAGTATGTATGTTCGATTAAATTTATAGATAAAGGAAGCAAATATGTTAGCATTAGGAATAGACCCAGGAACAGCAATTTGTGGGTACGGATTGGTAGAAATGAGAGGAAATCATTTAAGAGCGATTGATTATGGCGCTGTCATTACGAGTCCAAAGAGTAAACCCGAGGATCGATTGCTTAAAATTCATCGAGAGTTAAACGGTATTATAAAAAAATATCAACCTGATGTTATGGGGGTTGAGCAACTATTTTTCAATAAAAATATCACCACGGCAATTCCTGTTGGTCAAGCTAGAGGTGTTATTTTATTAGCAGCAGCAGAAAACGAAATTGAGCTTGTTGAACGTACACCATTACAGGTAAAACAAGCGGTGGTTGGATATGGCAAAGCGACGAAGGATCAGGTGATTTATATGGTTGAAAAGCTTTTAAATTTACCGAAGAAGCCTCATCCAGATGATGTTGCGGATGCATTAGCAATTGCAATATGTACAACGCATTGTGTGAATAGTATAGTTTGGAGAAATAAATTATGATAGGATACATACGTGGTAAAGTAAGTCACATCATGATAGAATGTTGTTTTCTCGATGTACAAGGGGTTGGTTATCGAATTTTTGTAGCAGCCTCTACGAGAGAAAAGTTGGTTGTAAATCAAGAGATTACCCTGTTTACCTATTTAAATGTTCGTGAAGACGCAATGCATTTGTATGGTTTTTATACACAGATAGAATATGATTTATTTTTGAAACTTATTTCAGTATCTGGAATTGGTCCTAAAGTTGCGCTTGGCATTATGTCTGCAATTAGCGTGGAAGATTTATGTAAGTCAATTAGTCAGAAAAATATTACGATACTTACAAAATTACCGGGGATCGGTAAAAAAACGGCGGAACGGTTAGTTTTAGAATTGCATGATAAGTTGGGATTTGCAGTTACAGATGATATACCAGAAATGCTAGTAATGGATGATAAATCGCAAAATGCGGATGTGATCTCAGAAGCTAGTCTAGCCTTGGTAGCACTCGGCTATACGCAAACAGAGTTTATGCCAATTTTGCGTGAGTTTAATGATCCTACATCTGTAGAAAAAACAATTAAATTGGTATTAAAGGAATTTGCCAGGAGGTCATAATGGACGAGTTAGAAAATAGAATTGTCATTGGAGAAGAGCAAGAAGTTGATCAATGGCAATATAGCTTACGCCCAAGAAAATTGATAGAATATATTGGACAGGATAAAGTCAAAGACAATTTATCTATTTTTGTACAAGCAGCATTATCTCGTGGAGAGGCGTTGGATCACGTTTTATTGTATGGTCCGCCGGGGTTAGGAAAGACAACACTAGCTGCAATTATTGCCAATGAATTAGGTGTGAACTTTCGTGTAACATCTGGTCCTGCTATTGAGCGTTCAGGTGATTTAGCTGCCTTGCTGACAAATCTTGGAGAACGAGACGTTCTGTTCATTGATGAAATTCATCGTTTATCAAGAAATGTTGAAGAAGTTTTATATTCTGCTATGGAGGATTTTGCGCTTGATATTATTATTGGAAAAGGGCCGAGTGCACGGTCAATCCGTTTAGATATTGCTCCCTTTACATTGATAGGAGCAACGACAAAGGCAGGTGCTCTTGCGGCTCCGCTTCGTGATCGATTTGGTGTTATTTCACGTTTAGAATATTATAAGCCCGAAGCTCTAATTCACATCATTAAACGAGCAGCTGAAATTTTAAATATTGAAATTGAGGAACGCGGAGCTTTAGAAATTGCAAAGCGATCCAGAGGAACGCCTCGGATTGCGAACCGTCTGTTAAAACGTGTTAGAGATTTTGCACAAATTACAGGTGATGGTATTATTACCGATGTTATTGCCGATAAAGCTCTGGCAATGCTAGAAGTAGACACATGCGGACTTGATAATACAGACAGACAAATGTTACTTACGATTATAAAAAAATTTAATGGTGGTCCTGTGGGAATTGATACATTGGCAGCATCTATTAGTGAAGAGACAGATACGATTGAGGATGTCTACGAGCCATATTTATTACAACTTGGATTTATAAATCGTACACCGCGTGGACGAACTGCTACTTTAGCGGCTTATCAACACCTTGGGATACCATTGCAGAAAAGTGAAGAAGTATCCAAATAATATACTTTAGAGGTTTGGTGACAACTGTGAAATTATTATTACATATGTGCTGCGGGCCGTGTTCCGCCTTTCCATTGAAAAAATTACGTGAAATGGGCTATGAACCTACAGGCTATTTCTTTAATCCTAATATCCATCCTTATAAAGAATTCACGCATCGTTTGGAAACGGCAAAAGAATTTGCCATGAAAACGAATTTAGAAATTATAATAGATTCTAAATATACATTAGAAGAATTCTTAAAAAATGCATTAAATGCTCCAAATGGACGATGTACAATGTGCTATGAGTTGCGTTTACGGCAAGCTGCAAGATTTGCGAGAGAAAATGGATATGCGTATTTTACTACGAGTTTATTGGTAAGCCCATATCAAAAACATGAAATAATTACAGAAATAGCAAAGCAAGTTGCCAAGGAAGAACAGGTAACTTTTATTTATGAAGATTTCCGCACAGGTTGGCACGAAGGCGTGAACATCAGTCGAGAGCTGGAACTATATCGTCAACCGTATTGTGGTTGTATCTTTAGTGAAAAAGAACGTTATTATAAAGAAAAAAAGAAATAAATTCTCTATAAAAAAGTCGAGGTGAGCCAGATTGAATTTATATAAAATTTGTCTTATATGCATGTCCATATTATTTAGTTTTCATCATTCGTTATATGCCAGTGCCGTGGATGAATTGTATCAATCTGAACCTGCTATACGAGTGGGGTTATGGACAAAACAATCTAGTGTGTATATATCAGCAGAGGCTCCGTTTACTTTAAAGAATTCAGAGAATGGTCGGATTATTCATACATACGAGCCGAATACAAGGCTGTTTATTACAGTAAAAGCCGGTAAAGTAAGAATAAACGATGAATCATTGGATTTAAAAACAATTGAAGTAAGTTTACCAGACCATGATGAAAGTGGCATTGAGGTAAATAAGAAAAGATATCGTGGGAATGTGATCATTTCCAATATAGATAAACAAGGGATGACGATTGTAAATCGTCTACCTGTTGAACAATATTTATATAGCATTGTTCCTAGTGAAATGCCAGCATCTTGGAATCTTGAAGCGATTAAAGCGCAAGCTGTTGCCGCAAGATCATTTGCTTTAAGTAATATGCATAAACATGAGGCTGAAGGGTATGATGTTTGTGCAACCACACACTGTCAAGTTTATAATGGAAAAGCAGTCGAAATGGATAGAAGTAAAAAAGCTGTTGATGATACAAATGGTTTGGTTATGCTTTATAAAGGAAAACCAATTGCAGCAGTTTTTCATAGCAGTTCGGGTGGGCGTACTGAAAATAGTGAGGATGTCTGGGGTACGTATTCTCCATACTTACGTTCTGTAGTCGACTATGATCAGGTATCTCCCCAGTATAAATGGGAGAAAAAAATGACTGTTGAAGAAGTACAAACTAAATTGCAAAATGCCGGTTATACAATTGGTAAATTGCAAGCAATAGAAGTCACTCCTTTGCGCAAAGATGATGTAAATGGCAATGATCGTAGTTCTTCAGGGCGCATAAAAACAATGACGTTTATTGGAGAAAAAACTAGCGTAATTCTTGAGGGAAATAAGGCTAGGAGTGTGTTGGGGCTAAATAGCACTTTATTTGATATTACGCTCATTGTTCCAAATGAAAAAACGATTGATGTTCCGATCGGAATGTATGGGAGAAAAATAATTGATGTAAATTTGCCGCCTTACAAGGAAAAAGGATTGATTACCGATAAAGAAAATATTCGAAGAATTACTGGAAGACCGGGAGAACTTATTTTGTTTAACGGATTTGGCTGGGGGCATGGTCTTGGATTATCACAATGGGGCGCTAAAGCTATGGCAGACAAAATTCCGGAAACAGAAAATAGGTATTTTAAAGAAATATTAAATCATTATTATCAGGGAATTGAGATAAAAAAAATATATTAGTTTTGTAAGGAGTATAGGATGCTATTATCAGACTTTGATTATGATCTGCCTGAAGAGTTGATTGCGCAGACACCGTGTGAACCACGAGATCATTCTAGATTGTTAATTTTAGATAAAAAAGAAAAGACGATTGAACATAAACACTTCTATAACTTAAAAGAATATCTTGTACCAGGCGATACTTTGATCTTCAATGACACCAGAGTTATCCCGGCAAGATTAATTGGACATAAGAGCGAGACTGGTGGAAAAATAGAGGTTTTTCTACTAACTCGTCAAAAGAATGATGAATGGGAAGTTTTAGTTAAGCCGGGGAAGAAAGCGCAGATTGGTGCGACAGTTGTATTTGCGGAGGATCTTTCTTGTGAGGTGATAGCCAATACAGAATTTGGAGGTAGAATTGTCAAATTTAAATTCAAAGGTGTTTTTGAAGAAGTTTTAGACCGATTAGGGCAAACACCATTACCTCCCTATATAAAAACAGCGTTAACTGATAAAGAACGATATCAGACTGTTTATGCACGTGAACGTGGTTCAGCGGCCGCCCCTACTGCTGGCTTGCATTTTACCAAAGAAATGTTAGCAGAATTGAAAGAAATGGGAATAAATTTGGGCTTTGTTACATTGCATGTTGGATTAGGAACATTTCGCCCAGTAAATGTTGATAAAATTGAAGATCATGTAATGCACAGAGAGTATTATTCTGTATCGGCAGAAACTGCCAAATTAATAGATGAAACGAAACAACGCGGCAGTAGAGTTATCGCGGTAGGAACTACAGCAATTCGCACCTTAGAGTCAGCAGGTGAAAGAAAAAATTATATTACCGCAAAGAGTGGTTGGACTGATATTTTTATTTATCCCGGGTATGAATTTAAAATTGTTGATGCATTCATAACAAATTTTCATTTGCCAAAGTCTACATTATTGATGCTAATTAGCGCCTTTGCAGGAAAAGAATGCGTATTTAAAGCTTACAAAGAAGCAATAAAAGAAAAGTATCGATTTTTCAGTTTTGGTGATGCAATGTTTATCGTGAATGGAAAACCTAAAATATAGAGAGTATGCAAATAGGAGGATTTGTTTTGGCGGTAAAATACGAATTAATTAAAGAGTGTTCAAAAACTGGTGCGCGTGTGGGAAAATTACATACCCCACACGGTGTCTTTGATACGCCAATTTTTATGCCCGTTGGAACGCAAGCTACGGTAAAATCTGTGTCTCCAGAAGAATTAAAAGATATGGGGGCTGGAATTATTTTAAGTAACACGTATCATTTATTTTTGCGCCCGGGCGATGATTTGGTAAAAGAAGCCGGTGGCTTACATAAATTTATGAATTGGGATCGTGGCATCTTAACCGACAGCGGTGGATTCCAAGTATTTAGTCTAGGTGCATTGCGTAAAATTACAGAAGAGGGTGTTACGTTTCGGTCGCATATTGACGGATCCAAACAATTTTTATCTCCAGAGATAGCTACTAAAATTCAGATGAATTTAGGTGCAGATATTATTATGGCATTCGATGAATGTGTGCCTTATCCCGCCGAACATGAGTATGCACGGAAGTCAACAGAACGGACAACACGTTGGGCAAAACGTTGCAAAGATACATTGACGCGTAAAGATCAAGCGTTATTTGGCATTGTTCAGGGTGGAATGTATAAAGATCTACGTACAATGAGTGTGCGTGATTTAGTGGAGTTTGATTTTCCTGGATATGCGGTTGGAGGATTAAGCGTTGGTGAACCTAAAGATTTAATGTATGAAATTTTGCAACATACTGTATGTCAGCTGCCGAAAGATAAACCTCGCTATTTGATGGGAGTAGGAACCCCTGATTGTTTGGTAGAGGGTGTTCTGCACGGTATTGATATGTTTGATTGTGTATTTCCAACTCGTGTGGCTCGAAATGGGACAGCCATGACATGGCGGGGAAGAATTGTTGCTAAAAATGCCGAATATGCTAGAGACTTCCAGCCAATTGATAACAATTGCAATTGTTATACATGTCAAAATTTTTCACGGGCTTATATCCGGCACTTATTGAAAACAGATGAGATTTTTGGCCTGCGTTTAATGACAATACACAATTTACATTTCTTATTGGAGTTTATGCATAAGATGCGGCAAGCTATTTTAGAAGATCGATTTGTTCAATTCAGAAATGATTTTTTATTGAATTATCAGCACTAAAAAGGACTTTAAAAAAAGTCGTCGAAATTATTATCTTAAGTAATTTGTTGTTAAATAAAAGGTTTATTGGAGGGGTTTTTCGTGTTAAGTCCAGAGATGATGAATATTTTGGTTTCTTATGGACCAATTGTCGTAATGATTGTGATTTTTTATTTTATGTTGTATAGGCCACAGAAAAAGGAACAAGTGCGTCGTAAAGAAATGCTCGATAACTTGAAAAAAGGTCATAAAATCATGACAATCGGTGGTATTTATGGCGAGATTACTGCAATTAAAGATAACATTGTTACCGTAAAAATTGCTGATAAAGTAGAAATTGAAGTAGCAAGGTCATCTGTAAATACAAATGTTACGCAAGAAAAAAAAGCTGAAAAAGCATAATTTTACATATGATAAAGAAAGAATTACGCAAAAAAATTTTGAAGATCCGACGGAGCTTGGGAGAGTCTGTGATAAGAGAAGAAAGTGATGCAATTTTGGAGCATTTGCTATACAGTCCATTGGTTGAAGATGCAAAAGTTATTATGTGCTATTTAGCGATGGAGGATGAAGTACAGCTAATGAACTTCATTGCGTATGCATTGCAAAAGGGTAAGTCAATTTGCGTTCCGCATATAAGAGATAAGGCTGGGCTTATGGATGCAGTTAAGATTGAAAATTTAGATAAACTTGTTTCTGGCGAGTTTGGAATTTTAACTGTGGATAATCCAGATATAAATATAATGCAGCCTGATGAAATAGATTTGGTCATTGTACCGGGGGTTGCTTTTGATAAACAGGGGCATCGTTTAGGTATGGGAGCCGGATTCTACGATCGGTTTTTATTAAATGCCGATCAAGCTGATTTTGTAGGAGTTGCGCTTTCTTGTCAAATTGTCGATTTTGTGCCTTCTATGGTGCATGATTGTTTAGTTGATTATATTATTACCAAAGATGGAATTATAAATTGTAAAACAGGCAAAATGTAGCTTAGCTGCATTTTGCCTGTTTTACAATAGATTAGGAGTCGGTTTTATGGAAATTAAAATTGGAGTAGCAAAGACGATGAAATATGCTGTTTCTTATTCCGGTGACAGTGTGGAATTCTCCGAGCGGCCACATGGTGGAATCTCTGTTATTTTAGCGGACGGCCAAGGTAGCGGGAGAGCCGGCAGAAATACGAGTAGTTTAGTTGTAAACAAAGCAGCATCGCTCATTGCTGACGGTACACGTGATGGTGCTGTGGCACGTGCAGTACACGATTATCTGTATGCAGTAAAAAATGGGCAGGTATCTTGTACGCTCACAGTTTTTAGTGCAGATTTTGAAACGGATACAGTTGTAATTAGTCGAAATTCTAATTGTCCGGCTATTGTGAAGACTTTGGATTATACCGTTGTTTATGATGAGGAAATTAATCCAATCGGCGTACATCGACGTATGAAACCTCTAATTTATGAAGTACCGTTAGAATATGGAATGATTTTAGTTTCATATTCAGACGGTATTCAGGCTGCAGGAAGAAAACGTGGAAAAGAATTTGATTTTAAGCGTATATTAAAAATAATTGAAGAAAATACTGTTGATGATACAGAATTTATCGCAGACAGTATTCTCGAATATGCTTTATCTTTAGATGATAATAGACCAGGAGATGATATGACTGTTGTTGTAATGGGTGTGAGCAATAAAGAATATACAAATGAAATACGACGTGTTCATATTTCTTTTCCATATTAGAAGGTGAGAGCTATGCGAGTTGCAATTGTTGGTGTATGTGCAGCAGGGAAAACTACGTTAGTCGAAGGTTTAAAAGAAGCTGGGTTTGACGCTTATAATGTAGCGCAGGAACATTCTTGCATTAAAAAATTTTGGAATAGAAAAATTCCGGAATTGCTCATTATGATAGATGCAACACTTCCAGCAATAAAAAAGCGTCGGTTCGTTACTTGGGATGAAAGTCGGTTGAAGGTACAACATGAGCGGTTGCGTGATGCAAGAGCAAATGCTGACTTATATATTCAGACAGACTTTCTAAGTAAAGAAGAGGTACTCCAAATCGCGATAAATTTCATTAGGGGGAAAAGTAATGTCAGAAGTAACAATAGAGGATTTACGGAAAGATCACGAAATTAGTGTGTATTTAGAATGCAGTACAAAGTATCTTGGTGAACTTGGTTTTACGGAACATGGAAGACGACATGTGTCAATTGTCGCAAAACGCGCTAGAGAGATATTAGAATTATTGGATTATACACAAAGAGACTGTGAACTTGCTGAGATGGCTGGATACCTACATGATATCGCAAATCTTGTAAACCGTTTTAATCATGGTGGGATGGGTGCAATGATGGCATATAATATATTGACACGTCTCCGCATGCAGCCGGAAGAAATTGCGCTTGTAATTTCGGCAATCGGTAATCATGAGGAAGAGCGTGGTAATGCAGTCAATCATGTTGCGTCTGCTTTGATTTTAGCTGATAAATCAGATGTTCATCGCACGCGTGTTACGAATACGGATTTTGCTACATTTGAAATTCATGATAGAGTAAATTTCGCTGCTGAAAGTTCAGTTATAAAAGTAGATGCAGAAAATCGCACGATAAAGTTAATCTTAACTATTAATACAAAAATTTGTCCGGTTATGGAATATTTTGAAATTTTTTTAGAACGCATGATTATGTGTCGGAGAGCGGCAGCTTTTTTAAAGTGTAGATTTGGGTTAGTGATCAATGGAAATGAATTGTTATAATTTTTAACCATCAATTGACATAATCACAAGTGGGCGACTATAATAGTCTATGTATTACTGATTGGATCATAGATGGAGGGAATTTTAGTTGAGAAAGAAACCTTTTACCAAGCTAATGATAATAATAATTGCTATAATTGGTACATTTTGCTATTATATATCACCATTGGCTTATTCGATTAAACAAGGATTGGATTTGCAAGGTGGAACACATGTAGTCCTTGAGGCAATTGATACTCCAGAAGCACCGGTAAATGAAGATGCGGTGCAAAGAGTTGTTAAAATTATTGAAAAGCGTGTAAACGAATTAGGACTGACAGAGCCAATTATTCAACGACAAGGCGAAAGAAGAATTATTGTTGAATTACCAGGCGTAAAAGATCCTGACAAAGCAATTGAAGTTTTGGGAAAAACCGCAATGTTAGAGTTTCAGGATGACAGTGGCGTCACTGTTATGACAGGTCAAGATTTAAAAGATGCAAAAGCACAAATCGATCAAGGCAACCAAAATTTAGTTGCTTTAGAATTTTCTGATGAAGGCGGCAAAAAATTTGCGGATTTGACTGCAAAAAATGTTGGGAAAAATATTGCAATTCTTCTAGATAAGCAAATTTTGACCAATCCAAATGTTAGAGAACCAATTACGGGTGGAAAAGCAGTTATTACTGGATCGAGAACGCTTGAAGAAGCACAGAGGTTAGCAATTTTGCTGCGTTCAGGTGCACTTCCCGTAAAAGTAGATATTGTTGAAACGCGTACAGTAGGTCCTACGCTTGGCCAAGATTCAAAAGAAAAAAGTGAATTTGCATTTGCAATTGGAATTGGCGCAGTTATCTTTTTCATGTTAGCGTTTTACCATTTATCAGGTTTTGTTGCTAATATTGCGCTGATGGCTTATGTTCTCATGACATTAGTTGCGTTAAGAATGTTAGATGCAACACTGACCTTACCAGGCATAGCTGGGATTATCTTATCAATTGGTATGGCAGTAGATGCTAATGTTTTAATCTTCGAACGTTTTAAAGAAGAATACAGGTCAGGTAAAACTTTGATGGCAGCTATGGATTCAGGTTTTTCTAGAGCGTTTGCTACGATTATTGATTCGCATTTAACGACAATTATCACGGCGACAGTACTCTTCTTTTTAGGAACTGGTACAGTTAAAGGATTTGCGATTACTTTAGGATTGGGAATTGTTTTAAGTTTATTGACTGCCTATGCGTTTACGCAATATTTGTTAAAACTTTTAATTGCTTCTAATATTTTTAAAGACGGCAGAGCCTATGGCGCATCAAGGGTGGTGAAAAAAAATGAAAAAGTTTGATATTATTGGTAAACGCAAATGGTGGTACATAATTTCTATTTTGCTTTTACTTCCGGGAATAATTTCAATTGTGACCCAGGGGTTTAATCTTGGTATCGATTTTACTGGTGGAACTTTAATGGATTTAAAATTTTCTAGACCGGTTACGGTTGTTGAAATTCGTGATGTATTAAAAGAACACCATTTAGATAATAGCATGATTCAATTAGCCAGCAATGATGAAGCTGCAACATCGGCTGAGAGTGTTTTAATTAGAACTGCAAATTTATCAGATGAAATGCATCGGGCTGTTTTAGCTGATATTGGCAACAAACTTGGACACTATGAAGTGCTCCGTACAGAAAGAGTCGGTGCAGTTATGGGATCCGAATTGACGATGCAGGCTATTTGGGCTATGTTTATTTCGTGGGCATTGATTATTTTGTATGTATCCTATCGGTTTGAGTTTAAATTTGCACTTGCTGCAGTACTTGCCTTGGTACATGATACGGTAATTGTCATTGGTGTATTTTCTCTATTACAAATAGAAATTGATGCTACTTTTGTTGCAGCAATTCTCACGATTATAGGATATTCGATTAACGATACAATCGTTATTTTTGATAGAATTCGTGAGAATTTAAAGCTTCATCATCGTAAAAATGGCGATTTAGTAGAACTTGCGGATGAAAGCATATGGCAAACAATGACACGTTCTGTTTATACAGTACTTACTGTTTTATTCACGACTGCAGCATTGTATTTCTTTGGTGGAGAAACTACCAAGAACTTTTCTTTTGCATTATTGGTAGGTTTTATTTGTGGGGCATATTCTTCAATATTTACAGCAACTCCATTATGGATTACATTTAAAAATTATGCTGATCGTAAGAAAATGCAGGCAAATATTAAGACTGTAAAATAAACAAAACCACGGGATACATAATGTATTTCGTGGTTTTACTTATAATTTTAGAGGAATACTATGATCTTTTATCGAATAAAAAGATTATTGGTGAAAGACAAACTCGGTGAATACCGAGTTTTGTTGTTATATAATGGAATTGTTTATTAAGGTGGTCGTAATGTGAATAATAAGATATGGAGCGTTTCATCTCCTAATTTTGCGTTAGAGGAATATTTAAGCAAAACTTTAAATTTATCAAGCGTACTTGTAAGAATTTTAATAAATCGTGGTTTGACAACCGAAGAACAAATTTCTGCTTTTTTAAATACAAATAAGCAATCTTTTTTTAATCCATTTTTATTGAAAGATATGGATATTGTAATTGAACGAATCATTTCTGCTATTACAAATAAAGAACGTATTGCGATATATGGGGATTATGATGTTGATGGAATTACTGCTACATCTGTTTTGGTTAAGGTACTAGATGCACTAGGAGCAGACGTTATTTATTATATTCCAGAAAGACAATGTGAGGGATATGGTATTCATGTAAATGCATTAGAAGGTCTTATTGCAAAGGGTGTAAGCCTGTTGATTACGGTTGATTGCGGCATTAGTTCAGTAGAAGAAGTGGCTAGTGTGAAAAATCGTTTAGATATTATTATTACGGATCATCACAGGCCACCGGAAATATTGCCAGAAGCTTTTGGTATTATCAATCCTAAACAAGAGGGGTGTCCATATCCAGATAAAGAAATTGCTGGTGTTGGAGTTGCCTATAAAGTTTGTCAAGCGCTTTGGAAAAAAATACAAAAACAAGAACTTAGAGAATACTTAGATATTGTTGCATTGGGAACAGTTGCGGATGTTGTTCCTTTAGTCGGTGAGAATCGTTTAATTGTTACTTTAGGATTGGAGCAGTTAAATCATACGAAAAATTTGGGATTGAAGTCTTTAATAAAAAACTGTGGCTTAGCAGATAAAACAATAAATGCGGGCAAAGTAGGGTTTATTTTAGCACCGAGGCTAAATGCTGTAGGGCGCTTGGACAACGCATCCATTGGCGTGAAATTATTATTAACGCATAACTTACAAGAAGCTGAACAGATTTCAGACGTACTGGAAACTGAAAATCACAATCGCCAATGTATTGAAAAAGAAATTCTCGCAGAAGCAGAAGAAGCTCTAAAAGAATTTGATTTGTCAAAGGAAAAAGTGATTGTTTTATCAGGACTGCGTTGGAATATAGGTGTTGTAGGAATCGTTGCTTCACGGCTAGTTGATAAATATTATAAGCCAGTAATTATTATTAGTGAAGCTGAAGGAATTGGAAAAGGCTCTTGCCGTAGCATTTCTGGTTTTGATATTTATAAAGCGTTGAAAAAATGTGCAGATCTATTAGAGAAATTTGGCGGACATTCACAAGCTGCAGGGTTGAGTATTTTACCTGAAAATATCTCTCAATTACGGGATGAATTAACGATAATAGCGCAGGCTGAGTTAACGGATGAAGACTATGTTCCTAAAGTTCATGTCGATTCTGCTATTGATTTAGAGCAGATAAACGGTTCATTTATTGAAACTTTGAAATGTTTAGAGCCATATGGAATGGGAAACCCTCAGCCAATATTTGCTTGTAGGGATCTTGAAATTTTAAATACGCAGAAACTGGGGCAAGAAGGAAAACATCTAAGATTTAACATAAAGCAAAATAAAACTATAGTTCAAGGAATAGCGTGGGGAAAGGGTGATTTGACAGAGGCATTAGACAAAGCGGGCAGTGTTAATTTAGTTTTTCAGCCAGAGATCAATGAATGGCAAGGAAGATGTAATATCCAATTGATTGCACATGATTTTCAAAATGTACATAGGGAAAAGGGCAAGTTAGATGAATTATATTCTAGTCAACCGAAAGAAATTGAATATAATTTCGCAGAAGATGTTTCTAGATTTTTTAATGATATAGATGATTTAAAGCTTGAATCAAGACATGATTTTCAAATCTCAAATATGTGTGACAGCAGAAACATTGCTGATAAATCAGCCTATATAAAAAATTTGATGAAAAATGATGAGCAAATATTAGTTTTAGTCAATGATGCGAAACAGGCAATTGGAATTGCAAGCACATTAAGAGAAGAAAAAACCGAATTACAAGATAAAATTGCTTTTTATTTTTCTAGTCTTCATAATAGATGGCGTACCCAGATTAAAGAGGCGTTTAAAACAGGAGATTTACAAGTTGTTGTTGCAACAATAGATAGCGGAGGTGAGATCAGATTCCCTAATGTTTGTCATATCGTGCAATATGATTTGCCCTTAAATAAGATGTTATTTTTTCAACATTGTCGGATGACAGAAAAAGCGACTTTATTTCATATCATATTTGGTGAAAATGATATGAATTTAAATAATATCATTCTAAAAGGGTGCCTACCAGATAAAGAAATTCTAAGAAAATTTTATTCAATTTTGAAAGCAAATGAATTTGCGAAAGATACAGCAATTGGGTTAACAAATGGTGAGTTTTTAAAACAAGGTATTAACAAGTATCAAATCGTAATGAAAGAAACCGGTATTGATGTTTGCTTGAAGATTCTAGAAGAACTTGCTCTAATTCGAATAGACAACAATAATAAGGTCCGAAAAATTTATTTTAATCCTGTACCTAAAGAAAAATTGAACATCGAAGATTCTCCCACTTATAAAAAAAATATGCTTATATTGAAGGAGTTGCATCATTTTTTTAAGTTGGTATTTGATATAAATGAGGAAAATTTACTAACTTTGATAAATAAGTCGATATAGAGTGAATATTAGTGTTATAATTACAGTTAACTAATAGCAAGTGTGAATATATGGGGTTGACAATTGATGAATATTAAAAATTACAAATTAATAACGATTGATGATATTATTGCAGCAATAAAAGTATATCAGCCAGAAGCCAATTCTGATCTTGTTCAAAGTGCATATGAATTAGCAAATACTGCACATCAGGGACAAATACGTGCTTCAGGTGAGGAATATATTCATCATCCATTAGGTGTCGCACAAATATTAACAGAACTTCAAATTGATGAACTTACAATTAGTGCAGCACTTCTACATGATGTAGTAGAAGATACTACTTATACAATAAGTAAAATGCAAGAAGTTTTTGGCGAAGAAATTGCTATGCTAATTGATGGCGTAACAAAACTAAATCGTATGGAATATAAATCAAAAGAAGAACAAAAATTAGAAAACTATCGTAAATTGTTTTTGGCTATGGCAAAAGACATTCGCGTTATACTAATAAAGCTAGCCGATCGATTACATAATATGCGCACGTTAAAGTATATGCGTGAAGATAAACAAAAAAGAATTGCGAAAGAAACACTTGAAATTTATGCACCGTTAGCCAATCGACTAGGGATTTCTAATGTTAAATGGGAATTGGAAGATCTATGCTTAAGGTATCTTGAACCTGAGATATACTATGATTTGGTTGAAAAGGTGAAACAAAAACGGCAAGAACGACAAGAATTTATTGATGATGCAATTCAAGTTTTAAAAGAACGATTAGCTAGTGTTGAAATCACCTGTGAAATTCAAGGCAGAGCAAAACATTTCTACAGTATTTATAAAAAAATGAAAAAAGGGAATAAAGATATTAGTGAGATTTATGATTTATCTGCTGTGAGAATATTGGTTGAAAGTGTGAAGGACTGTTATGGCGTTTTAGGTATGGTTCATACATTATGGAAACCTATTCCCGGGCGATTTAAGGATTATATTGCTATGCCAAAGTCTAATATGTATCAATCTCTGCATACAACAGTAATCGGAACTAAGGGGTATCCATTAGAAATTCAAATAAGAACGTTTCAAATGCATAAGGTATCGGAATATGGAGTTGCTGCGCATTGGAAATATAAAGAGAGTGGAAAAAGCTCCGGGGCAGATAAAGGCTATGATCAGAAGATGTCTTGGCTTAGGCAACTTATTGATTTACAACAAGATGTGAGTGATCCTAGAGAATATGTCGAAGCACTGAAAGTGGATGTGTTTTCGGATGAAGTTTTTGTATTTACTCCAAAAGGTGATGTAATTGATTTACCAGCAGGATCAAATCCTATTGATTTTGCATATCGTATTCATACGGATGTTGGTCATAGATGTATTGGTGCAAAAGTAAATGGTAAAATCGTTCCTCTTGAATATAAATTGGTAAATGGAGATATCGTTTCAATCATTACAAATAAGCAAAACAATGGTCCAAGTCCTGATTGGCTTAATATTGTAGCATCCTCTGAAACACGTAATAAGATTAGGCAATGGTTTAAAAAAGCAAAGCGTGAAGAAAATATTGAGCGTGGGCATGATTTAATTGAAAAAGAAAGTAAACGCCTTGGATATGATAGCAGAGATTTATTAAGCGGAGACCGATTGAAAGAGGTTGCTAAAAAACTAAATATTTTGAATGAAGATGATTTGTTAGCAGCGCTGGGATATGGTGGCGTTACAATTCATGGTATCATGAGTAAATTGATTGAAATGTATAAAAAAGAAATACAAAAGGCCACACCACCAGATATTTCTCAAATTCTAGAAGGGTTAAAACCTCGGAATATTAAGAAAAAATCTAGCCATGGTATTTTGGTTGAGGGGGAAGGCGGTGTATTAGTCAGACTTGCACGATGCTGTAATCCTATTCCTGGAGACCCCATTACAGGTTATATTACTCGAGGAAGGGGTGTATCCGTACATCGTTCTGATTGTGCAAATGTAGTAAGTTCACATGACGACTTTAATAGAATGATTGAAGTTAGTTGGGATATTGATGCTGATAAATTGTATACGGTTACGATTGATATTGTTTGTAATGATAAATCTGGAGTATTAAATTCTCTAATGATGGTTCCATCAGAATCTAAAATTAACATAAGTTCAATTAATGCAAGAACTCATAAAAATAAAACAGCTACAGTCACGATGAGTCTCGAAGTTAAAAATTCTGCGCAAATTGAAACAATTATGACGAAATTCCGTCGATTAAAAGACGTTTATAGCGTTTGTCGATCATTGGCATCTGGTGGAAGAGAGGGATAATATATGAGAATAGAACAATTAGTTGTAGGACAATTGAGCGTGAATTGCTATATTGTCTCATGTGAAAATACAAAAGAAGCTATGGTAATTGATCCTGGCGACGAGGCAGAAGCAATTTTAGATAAAATTGAGAAGGCTCAGCTAGACGTGAAATATATTGTAAATACACATGGGCATGCTGATCATATTGGCGCAAATACCTTGGTCCAAAATAAAACAAATGCTGTTATAGCAATTCATGGTGAAGATGCACCCATGTTAGATAATGCTACGCTGAATTTATCTGCTTATATTGGGCAGAGCGTTACCTCAAAGCGGGCTGATAGAATTTTACAGGATGGGGATACTATAACGATCGGTGATATAGCCTTTTCCGTACTTCACACGCCGGGGCATACAAAAGGTGGTATCTGCCTACTTAATGAAGATGTTTTATTTAGCGGAGATACATTGTTTTCTGAATCGATAGGAAGAACTGATTTCCCGGGAGGCTCTATGCAGACTATTATAGATAGTATCCAGAAGAAATTATTGCCATTGCCAGATCATACAAAAGTATACCCAGGACATGGCTCGTGTACTACAATTGGTTGGGAACGTGTTCATAATCAGTTTTTATAAAATTAGGCATTTAATCCAATGATATTTATCATAAAAATATTCCATAAATTTTTACAGGAATATAAGTATAAATTGTTGAATTTTATCAATATAGCATTTGTTAAATAAAATAGCGGTACGATCTTGTCGTTTAAAATAAAAATACTTTTTATTCTAAGTATTTTACATTACGGAGGAATAACAAAATGTCAAAACATATTACAATGGAACAATTAAAAAAGAAACTGCAGGAAAGGCACTGTAAGTTAACACCACAAAGACAAATCGTTTTACAAGTTTTTATTGACAATCCAGATAAACATTTAAGTGCAGAAGATGCCCACAATTTATTGCGACAAAATTCATCCGAAATAGGGCTTGCAACGGTTTATCGTTCACTGGAATTATTGAGCGACATGGATATATTACAAAAAATGGACTTTGGCGATGGAAGAAGTCGATATGAAATTAATGAAGCGGATACGAAGCAGCACCACCATCATCATTTAATTTGCATGAATTGTGGTAGTGTTTGTGAGTTTGAAGATGATTTACTTGAGGCTTTAGAACATGATATATCGGAAAAATGTCAATTTGAAATTGTGGATCACCAAGTAAAATTTTATGGGTATTGTCAGGAGTGCCAAGCAAAGCGTGAAAATTAGATCTTTGATAATAAATAGTGATGATGAAGTAATTTTTAAAATCATTCATGAAATCTTAACTTTATTTAAAATAGAAGTTTTGGATGAAAATCGATCACAAAATGAGATGTTGGTTGATTATAAGACAATTTCTATTGAGAATAATATTGTATGTTCGACAAGTTTGGAAGTAACAACGAGTGTTATGCTTTCTTTAGAAGATGGCAGAACCAAAAAGATAGTAAAGCAAAAAAACGCAAGAGTCGGTGAACGAATACCGTCTGAAACACGGCGGTTAATAAAATTAAACTTATATGATATATTTATGGATTTGACGAATGCAAAATCTGTGCCATGGGGAATTCTGCATGGTGTGAGACCAACAAAGATCGTTCATAAATATATTGATAAAGGGATACCAATGAATGAAATAATTACACGTTTAAAAAATGACTATTATGTTTCTGAAAAAAAAGCAGAATTAATTAGTCATTTGGCTGTGAAACAACGTATGTTTTTATATAACAACAGAAAAGAAAAGATTAGTATTTATGTCGGTATCCCTTTTTGTTTATCTAAGTGTTTGTATTGTTCATTTCCATCTTATGTTTTACCTAAGAACGAGATATTACAACAATTTTTAGCGGCATTAAAGAAAGATATTTTAGCAGCGAAAAATATTATTGTTAAAAACAATCTTAAAGTAGAGAATATTTACATTGGCGGGGGAACACCGACAAGTTTACCGTTAAGCGAATTTACTTATTTAATACAATTAGTCAAAAATTCTTTTTTTGATACAACCACTGTAGAATTTACAGTAGAAGCGGGTAGACCCGATAGTGTAGATGATGATAAAATCAAGGTTATGATGGAAAATGGTGTGAATCGCGTTAGTGTCAATCCTCAGACAATGCAAGAAAAAACTTTAAAACATATTGGACGAAAGCATACAACTCAGGATATAATAGATCTATTCGCTAAATTTCGTTGTGCTGGTATGAAAAATATTAATATGGATGTTATCATTGGTCTTCCAGGAGAAAATGTGGAGGATGTGGAGGATACAATGAGAAAAATTATTGCTTTAAAGCCGGATAATATTACAATACACGCTCTAGCATTAAAAAAAGGTTCCGCTCTAAAAAACACTAAAAATATTTATGAGCTGCCGAATGATGAAATGACAGCTAAAATGTTTGATGTTGCGATGCACTATGCCGAAAAATTAGATATGGAACCATACTATTTATATCGACAAGGATATATGAGTGGTAATTTAGAAAACATTGGTTATAGTAAAAAAGGATCTGAAGGATTTTATAATATTCAAATTATGGAAGAGCGGCAAACGATCCTTGGTATTGGGCCTGCAGCAACTACAAAAATTGTAAATTCTGATAATTGGTCAATAGAAACATCATTTAATGCCAAAGACTTAACTACATATCTTCAAAGAGTAGAGAATTATATAGAAAAACGTACAAATTTAGTGAATGATGCGTTTAATGAATAGGGAGGAATAAATTTATGCTAACTACAGGTCCACGAGGAACAAAAGATATTTTACCTGACACAAGTGGACAATGGTGTTATGTTGAAAAAAAAGTACGTGAGATATGTGAGTTATATGGATACAAAGAAATTCGTACACCTATTTTTGAACATACCGAATTGTTTTTGCGTGGTATAGGTGAGACCACTGATATTGTAGAAAAAGAAATGTATTCTTTTATTGATCGTGGAAAAAGGAATATAACATTACGTCCAGAAAATACAGCAGCTGTTGTTCGAGCTTTTTTGGAGCATAAATTATATGCAGAAAATCAATTAAATAAATTATTTTACATAGGTCCAATGTTTCGTTATGATCGTCCGCAGGCTGGTCGATATCGTCAATTTCATCAATTCGGTATTGAAGCTATCGGTAGTTCGAATGCAGCAGTAGATGCTGAAATTATTATTTTAGCATCGCAAGTATTACGTTCATTAGGATTAGAGGAACTAAAATTAAATATTAATTCTGTTGGTTGCCCAAAATGTCGTCCAGTGTATCGCGAAAAGTTACAAGCTTTTTTGCGTGATCAATTAGAGGGGCTATGCGCGGATTGTCAATCACGTTTTAATAGAAATCCGATGCGGATACTTGATTGTAAAAATGAAAAATGTA
Source organism: Massilibacillus massiliensis (assembly GCF_900086705.1). Lineage (NCBI taxonomy): Bacteria > Bacillati > Bacillota > Negativicutes > Selenomonadales > Sporomusaceae > Anaerosinus > Anaerosinus massiliensis. The sequence goes on from NZ_LT575483.1 coordinate 43,655, forward strand.
TTGAATTATCTCAAGGCGCGCCAGAAATGGTAGATTGTTTGTGTGAGGATTGCAGTGATCATTTTGATCAATTAAAAGATTTGCTTTATATAGCAAATATAGATTTTGTATTAAATCCACGCCTCGTTAGAGGTCTTGATTATTACACTAAAACGGCATTTGAAATACAGTATGCTCCGCTTGGCGCACAAAGTGCTGTCTGCGGTGGCGGTAGATATGATGGACTCATTGAAGAGTGTGGAGGAACCCAGACACCAGCGATTGGATTTGCGATTGGGTTAGAGCGTGTTTTATTAGCGTTAGAAAAACAAAATTTATTACCAGACTTAAAAAGAAGCCTAGATGCTTTTATTGTACCCCTTGGTTTAGAGGCACAACCAATAGCATTTAAGATATTATGTGATTTAAGAAGCGTCGGATTAAAATCCGATATGGATTTTACTGGTAAGAGCTTGAAGTCACAAATGAAACAAGCCAATAAACTAAATGCAAAATATGCAATTATTATTGGTGAAGATGAAGTAAAAGAAGCTAGTGTAATGTTAAAAGATATGCAAACTGGCGAACAAGAAAAATTTGAAGCTAAAAATTTAGTAAATAAGTTGTATGCTGAGGTGAAGGATTAAAATGGAAACATTAGTAGGATTGAAAAGAACACATTCTTGTGGTGTTTTAACAACGGAAAATACGGGATCAGAAGTGGTCTTATGTGGTTGGGTATCGAGACGACGTGACCATGGTGGTTTAATTTTTGTAGATTTACGTGATCGTTCTGGCTTGGTGCAAGTTGTATTCTCATCAGAAATGGATAGTATCGCTTTTGAAAAAGCTGAAGCGCTACGTTCAGAATTTGTTATTGCAGTAAAAGGTCAGGTTCGTGAAAGGGCAAAAGAAACAATAAATCCTAATATGGTAACTGGGGAAATTGAAGTATATTGTACTGAACTTAGAATTTTAAATAAAGCGAAAACACCACCGTTTTATATTCAGGATGGCATTGACGTCGATGAAATTTTACGGTTAAAATATCGTTACCTAGACTTACGTAGACCTGAAATGCAACGTAACCTTATGCTTAGACATCGTGTAACGAAAGTAATGCGTGATTTTCTTGATAAAAAAGGTTTTATAGAAATTGAAACACCAATGCTAACAAAAAGCAGCCCCGAAGGAGCTAGAGACTATCTTGTTCCTAGCAGAGTGAATCCAGGGAAGTTTTATGCATTACCACAATCGCCGCAAATTTTCAAACAAATTTTGATGGTTGCCGGATATGAAAAGTATTTCCAAATTGTCCGCTGCTTCCGGGATGAAGATTTACGTGCTGACAGACAGCCTGAATTTACGCAATTAGATATTGAAATGTCTTTTATTGATGCAGAATATATTCTTACTATGATGGAAGGCATGACAAAAGAAATTTTTAAAGAAGCTGTCGGTGCAGAACTTGCATTACCTTTTAAGCGACTTACTTGGGACGAAGCAATGGACAAATATGGTTCAGATAAACCGGATTTGCGTTTTGATATGGAACTTATGAATCTTTCTGATGTGGTAAAAGGATCTGATTTTAAAGTATTTGAGTCTGTTTTACAATCTGGTGGACAAGTAAAGGCAATTAATGTAAAAGGTTATTCTGCAATTCCGCGCCGCGAACTGGATGGTTTAGTTGATTATGTATCGACTTATGGTGCAAAAGGTTTAGCTTGGATTTGTTTTACTGAAGAAGGCGTTAAATCTCCGATTGCGAAATTTTTCTCAGAGGAGATTCTAAAAGAAATAAAATCAACAATGCATGCTGAAGCCGGTGATCTCGTATTAATTATTGCTGATAAAGCATCTGTTGTTGCGCATGCTTTGGGAGAATTAAGACTTGAAATGGGACGTAGAAGAAATTTAATTGATCCTGATAAGTTGTCCTTTTTATGGGTTGTTGACTTTCCAATGTTTGAATATAATGAGGATGACAAACGCTGGGTAGCAATGCATCATCCATTTACTTCTCCGAGAGATGAAGATATTCAATACTTGGAGTCTGATCCGGGCAGAATTAAAGCAAAAGCTTATGATATGGTTCTCAATGGAACTGAAATTGGTGGAGGAAGTCTTCGTATTTATAATCGCGATTTACAATCACGTGTATTCAAAGCGATCGGGCTGACTGAGGAAACAGCACGTTCGAAATTCGGATATTTGCTGGATGCATTTGAGTATGGCACTCCTCCTCATGGTGGAATAGCCTTTGGTCTTGACCGTTTAATTATGCTCATGGCAAAACGTCCGTCGATTCGTGATGTTATTGCTTTTCCTAAAACACAGAGTGCGACTTGTGTTATGACACAAGCCCCATCGGAAGTAGAGCCTGAACAATTAAAAGAACTTTCCATTCGCACAGCAGTGCTTACGAAAAAGAATTGATTTTAAGAAGAGATTATAAGTAGTAAAAGATACACGGGTATTAACTCGTGTATCTTGTGTTTTTTATAGATGAAGTAAACCAAGTCGTTTCAGTAGAAATAAACACTTTTTATCTAATGTGTAAATATGGTAATGCATAGGCATAATATATAGTAAATAAGGAGGGTGTAATTATATGTACAAGTTAATCATACTTATTAGTAGTATATTTGTCTTCTCTTTAGCTTCTTATGTTTATATAGGATTACCAGATACAACAAACATTAATGATTTGAAATTGATATCTGCAACACAGGTGTATGATATCAATGGAAATTTAATATCAAAATTATTCGAACAAAATCGCATTGTTGTAACCAACAATAATATGTCACCGTATTTATCACAGGCAATTATCGCCAATGAAGATACTCGGTTTTACCAACATATTGGAATTGATCCAATTGGAATTGCAAGAGCTCTTTGGGTCAATATAAAAGCAGGTGATATTACTGAAGGTGGTAGTACTATCACACAACAACTTGCCAGAGAAATGTTCTTAAACCAAGAACGTACATTGGTGCGAAAAATGCGGGAAGCCATTTTAGCAATTATCATAGATTTCAAATTTTCAAAAGATGAAATTTTACAAGCCTATTTAAATCAAGTTTATTTGGGTGAAGGTGCATACGGAGTAGAAGCGGCAGCGCAAAAATATTTTGGCAAACATGCAAATGAGTTGGATTTATCGGAAAGCGCAATGATTGCTGGACTAGCTAGGGGCCCTGTTTTATATTCGCCTTATCGTGACATGAGTGCAGCGCTGGAAAGAAGATCTATTGTTTTAAGTAATATGCGCGAGCAAGAGTATATTAGTGCTGATGAAAAAGATAGAGCAGAATCACAAGCGATATCTTTGGTAAGTAAAAAAGAACGCTCTGTCAAAGCATCTTATTTTGTTGATTATATTGCTAAGCAGTTAGTCGAAAAATATGGGGAAGAAACCGTCTATCAAAGAGGGTTGAAAGTATATACGACTTTAGACCTCCATATACAAGAAGCGATGGAAAATGTATTAGGAGAATATCAGGGTGCAGTTGTTGCACTGGATCCAAAAACTGGTTACATTAAAGCTATGGTCGGCGGCAATAATTACGCTGAAAGTCAATTGAATCGTGCGGTAGATGAGTATAGACAGCCAGGTTCGGCATTTAAACCATTTGTCTATACGACAGCTTTAAATCAGGGAATCACAAGCAACTATATTGTTGTTGACGAGCCAATTGATATTGCTGGATATCGACCGCAAAATTATGATCATAAATATCTTGGAAAGATGACCATAAACAAAGCTTTACGTTGGTCGGTTAATAGTGTTGCTGTAAAAATGGGGCAAAAAGTAGGAATGCGTGAAGTTTTAAATTTAGCGAAAAGCATGGGAATTACAACATTAACGGAAGATGATAATAATTTAGCCACTGCTTTAGGCGGACTCACTGTTGGTGTGAATCTATTAGAATTAAGTGCCGCATATACAACATTTGCAAATCATGGGGTTTTATCTCAACCGATCTCTATTTTACGGGTTGAAAATGAACATAATCAGACATTAGCAGAGTATCAATCTAATCAAAAAGCTGTGCTAAATGAAGACATTGCTTATATCATGACAAATATGTTAATGGGAGCACTTAAGGATGGAACTGCTACTGCAGCAAATATTGGGCGAGAGGCCGCTGGTAAAACAGGAACTACCGACAGTTATGAAACGGCATGGTTTATTGGATATACACCTGATTTATTGGTTGGGATTTATGTTGGGAATGATGACAGAAGCTCAATTGGAATTTCGGGCAGTCAGGTAGCTGCTTTATGGGGAAAAAGTATGTTCGATTTGCAAAAAAATCAACCGGTAACAAAATTTGATGTCCCAGCTAATATAGTAAAAGACGTTCGTATCTGTGCAAAAACAGGTGAATTAGCAGAAAAAGATTGTAAAGATGATGAATATAGTGCTTTTATTAAAGGAACTGAACCAAAATCTATATTACAGAAAATAAAAGAAAAAATACTTCCAAAACAAGAGAAAGAAGAAAATAAAAAGTCAAAAAGCTGGTGGTCTATTTTGCCGCGATTGCCCGGTTTTTGATAGTATGTTACAATGATAATGATATTTTAATTTAGAATTAGTAAGGAGCAAAAAAGTGTTAGCAAAAAAAGTACCTGTTTTAAATGTAATGATTGATGCTGTCACTATGGGAGAAGCAGTTGATATTTTAGAAAATTATATCAATGAAAAAAAAACACATTTTGTCGCAACTGCAAATGCTGAAATGATTATGATGGCCAATGATGATCATGAACTTTTAAAAATTTTAAATAAAGCCGATTTAGTAGTTCCAGATGGTGCAGGGACTGTATGGGCAGCTAGGCATCATGGATATACAATGCCTGAGAGAGTTGCAGGATATGACCTGGTTCAAAAGCTCTTAAAACGTGCAGCAAAAAGCAAAATAAAATTTTTTTTTCTGGGTTCTGCGCCTGGTATCGCTGAAAAGGCAAAAAAAAATGCAGAAGAAAAATATATTGGCCTTCAGATTGTCGGCACAAAGGATGGATATTTTTCATTAGAAGAGGAACCTGCTTTAATTCAAGAAATTAAAAGCGTGAAACCAGATGTTTTATTAGTCGCATTAGGCGTGCCACGTCAAGAAAAATGGATTATGAAACATTTAGCGGAATTAGATGTTTCAGTGGCTATCGGTGTTGGTGGTACGCTTGATGTAATGGCTGGAGTTGTGAAACGTGCACCTCTATGGATGCAGAGAGCGAAATTAGAATGGTTATATCGAGGTTTGCTGCAACCGAAGAGGATTGGACGATTGATGGCATTGCCACGGTTTGTATTTAAAGTTTGTGCTCTAAAAAAGTATTAGACAAAGCGCATTACGTGTATTATAATTATTTGGGAATTAAACGGAATAAACTACTGAGCAAAAATTCGTAGTTTTATGTTATCAAGTATAGGTAGCTAGCAAGATGGAGGTGGATAATTTGGTAAAAGCTCCGATTATTAAAGAAGGTTATACTTTTATCGCAATAGCTTTAATTGTAGCCTTTATTATATGGTTTACTGTCAATCCTTTTTGGGCAGTGATTCCAGGTGTACTTGCTTTATTTTTTGCATTTTTCTTTCGTAATCCAAAGCGTGAGATACCGACAGATACGAGCTTGATTGTTTCACCCGCAGATGGCACAGTGATGGGAATTGTAGAAGTAGATGATGATGACTTTGTAAATGAACCGTGTAATAAGGTTATTATTTTTTTGTCTGTATTCGATGTACACATTAATCGAAGTCCTATTTCTGGAAAGATTAAATTACAGCAATATACGTGTGGACGATTTATTCCAGCTTATAAGGATGAAGTTGGCTTTGAAAATGAACGTCATACAATAGGAATAGAGAATGAACAAATGCGTGTTATAGTTACACAAATTGCTGGTATTTTAGCAAGGCGCATTGTATCCTGGGTTACTTTAGATGATGTTTTAGAAAAAGGACAACGGTATGGATTGATTAAATTTGCGTCTTGTACTGAAGTCGTTATTCCAAAGAGTGTAGAAATCGTGGTCAAAAAAGGTGATAAAGTCAAGGGTGGAGAAACGATTATTGGGAGGATTAATAGATGAGGAGTTTAATTCCCAATATGTTAACATCACTTAATTTGGTGTTTGGCATGGGAGCTATTATAGCAACGATACAGAAGAACTTTTTTGTTGCAGCACTATTTATTGTTTTAGCAATGGTTGCAGATGGATTAGATGGCAGGGTTGCTCGTTTTTTCAATGCAAGCAGTGAATTTGGAAAAGAACTAGATTCATTATGTGATTTAGTATCATTTGGTGTTGCACCCGCAATACTGGCGTATTCTTTTTTGTTAAAAGATTTTGGTGTATTGGGGTATTTTGCGGCGGTTATGTTTGCAACTTGTGGAGCGTTACGACTTGCACGCTTTAACGTAAATACCAGCGTTGTAAAAGGATATTTTATGGGATTACCAATTCCCGCCGGTGGTTGTTTTTTAGCTACATTTATTATGTTAGGAATAGAACCAAATGGTTTTATTTTCCCTGTTATGGTTATGGTTATCGGGTACTTAATGGTTAGTACAGTAAGATATCCTGATTTTAAGGGAAAAGGTGAAAAAATAAGACAAATTCCAATTTTAATTACTATATTATTAGCGATAGCCGTTATCTATACGGTGATTCAGTTAGGAAATATTTGGGGCGCTTTATTTATACCTTTTATTGCTTATACTATATTAGGTATTTCAAATACTTTTTTTGCTTTGTTTGATAAAAAGCTATAAGTCAATGTTACTATTATACCCATTGTTTTTTGATTTCAATAAATTTTTTTGAAATATTATTGAGATTTTAAAGGAGAAAAATCCATGAACTATATTTATGACTATGTAATGATTCCGATTCAGATAATAATATTCTTCTTTACAATATATTATTTTATTATCGCATTTTTTGGTGTGTGGCGGAGAAAAGAAAAGAAAATATTAACCCCTAAAAAAACATTTGCTGTAATTGTAGCAGCGCATAATGAAGAACAAGTAATAGGCCAACTTGTAGACAATTTACAAGTTCTGGATTACCCTAGAGAACTGTACGATATTTATGTTGTTGCGGATAATTGTACCGATGATACAGCAAAAATAGCAGAGCGATCTGGCGCAATTGTTTGTGAGCGCATAAATCAGGAGGAACGTGGCAAAGGGTTTGCGATGGAATGGATGTTTGAAAAACTATTTTCTTTTGATCGTAAATATGATGCTGTTGCTATCTTTGATGCTGATAATCTTGTGCATCCTAAGTTCTTATTAGAAATGAATAATCGATTATGTAAAGGCGATAAGTTAATACAAGGATATTTAGATGCTAAAAATCCTCATGATACTTGGGTATCTGGTACTTTTGCTATCGCTTTTTGGGTAACCAATCATATTTGGCATCTAGCAAAATCTAATATTGGGCTATCTAGTGTCCTTGGTGGTACTGGTATGTGTATTTCAACTGATATTCTGAAAGAATTTGGTTGGGGTGCAACTTGTCTTACAGAAGATATGGAATTTACGATGAAAGTTTTAACGAAGGGCATTCGAACGACTTGGGCACATGATGCAATTGTTTATGACGAAAAACCGTTGACTTTTATGCAATCGTGGAATCAAAGAAAACGTTGGGCACAAGGTCATTTTGATATCGCTGGGCGATATATCCCTAAAATGTTAAAAGAAGGTATTAAACAAAGAAACATTAGAATTATAGATGGCTGCATTCATCTTTTACAACCACATTTTTTATTAATTTCAACTGCTTTTGTGATTGCCAGTTATATTCAACTTTTAGTGCCTCCTTTTTATACCAATATTTATAGTCTTATGCCATCGGAAATATTAAGTCTTATCATGATTGGGCAGTATTTGTTGCCTGTGATTATTTTGTTACAAATTCGTGCTGGGTGGAAAACATGGTTGTATTTGATTTTATATCCAATCTTTATTTATAGTTGGATACCAATTACTTTCATTGGCTTTTTGCATCGTAATGATCATGAGTGGAGTCATACTAAGCATACACGTGCATTAAGTTATCAAGATATTATGGAAAAAACAAATAATGATTCATTCGTAACAAAAGAGATTAGTAAGTAAGATAATATTTGATTATAAAAAGGTGAGTGTATGCTCATCTTTTTTTGTAAATATTAAATAATAATTTTGAGGTGAAATATATATGTATGAATTAACTGTTATAGTGGAATTTGAAGCAGCACATCGTATTGTTGATTATCCTGGTAAATGTAATCGTTTGCACGGGCATAATTGGAGCATAGAAGTCACTGTACAAGGAAATAAATTAAATCAATTAGGGATGTTAATCGATTTTAAAGAACTAAAAAAAGAAGTAAATCAAACAATTGAGCATTTAGATCATGTTTATCTGAATGAGATAGATGCCTTTGTAAAAGAAAACCCAACAGCAGAAAATATTGCAAAATATATTTATCTGCAATTAGAAAAAAGCACGCTGTTAATAGATGATAAAAAGCTTAAAATGGTTAAGGTTTGGGAATCTCCAAAATCAGCAGTTACTTATAGTAAGGATGAATCATATGTCTAATTTTGCAAATATCGTAGAAGTATTTTCCTCTATCCAAGGAGAGGCAAAATATGTTGGGTGTAGACAAATATTTGTTAGATTTTCTGGATGCAATTTAACGTGTAAATATTGTGATACTAAAATTTCGCATAATCATCAGTCCCAATGTGAGATCGAAAAAATTCCTGGTAAGCGAAACTTTATAAAAGTGAATAATCCAATTTATGCAGAAGACTTAGTTAATACAATAAATAAGTTGTTAGTCTTACCACATCATTCAGTTAGTTTTACTGGTGGAGAACCTCTGTGTAGAGCGGATTTTATTCATCATATAGCAAAAGAAATTGATTGTAAATTATATTTAGAAACGAATGGTACATTATATGCAGAGCTGCAAAAGGTAATTGATGATATTGATATCGTTAGTATGGATATTAAACTTCCTAGTGCTACTGGAAGTGTCCTGTGGAAAGAACATTATGAATTTCTAAAAATTGCAAACCAAAAAGAGGTTTTTGTAAAACTTGTTGTTTCTGGAGAGACGACCAATGACGAATTTTTAGAAGCAATTACACTAGTTGCTGATGTAGATCGAACAATCCCATTTATCATACAGCCAGTAACACCGATTAATGGTTGTAAAGCAGTAAGCCCAAATGCTGTATTAAAGTATCAAGAAAACGCTTTGAAAAAGTTATCTGATGTTAGGGTCATTCCACAAACACATAAATTTATAAATCAAATGTAATGATAAGGAGGGTCTTTTTTGCGCATATTATTGACGAATGATGATGGTATAAATGCGCCTGGAATAAAGGCATTGTGGCAAAACCTTAGTACGATTGCCGATGTTTTTGTAGTTGCTCCATCTTTTGAACAAAGTGCAATGAGCCAAGCGATTACAATGCACATGCCAATTCGTGTTCAGTCCTATGAGTTTAATACTGAAAATGTTACTGGGTGGAGTGTTGATGGTACGCCCACAGATTGCGTTAAGCTTGCTTTGGAAACATTATTGACAGAAAAGCCAAGCTGTGTTGTTTCGGGCATTAATATGGGTGCGAATCTCGGTAATGATATACTTTATTCTGGAACAGTAAGCGCGGCCAGAGAGGGCGCATTACATCGTATTCCATCCATTGCTGTTTCATTGGATTCTGACAAAGCTACTGATTTTGCACTTGCAGCGAAATTTACAGTAAAGTTCGTAACAAAAATGTTGGAAGAACAAATTGAACCGAATACTTTATTCAATGTGAACGTACCTAAAAATATGAATCAAAAGCATGAAGACGTTGCGATTACTAAACTGGGAATTCGAGAATATGAAAATACTTTCGATAGAAGACAAGATCCAAGCGGAAGAAGTTATTATTGGATGGGTGGAAAAATTATAAATAGTGAAAATGAAGAAGATACAGATGTTTCTGCAATAAAAAATAATAAAATCTCAATAACACCTATTCATTTTGATTTAACAGATTATCATGTGATGAATGAATTAAAAAATTGGAAGATACAAACTTAAGTGAGTATAAAGGACTATTGGATTTACTATTAAGAGATGTTATTTTATAGTATAATGTAATTATGAAGGGTCGTTTGTTTTTGAATAATTTGTAAAGGGTGATAACATGATTGATATTGCAATTATTGGTGGTACGGGCGTATATGATCCAAGTATTTTACAAAATGTTTATGATACAAAGGTAACTACACCATATGGTGTAGTTACTTATAAGGTAGGAGAATATGCGGATAAAAAAGTTGCATTTATTCCAAGACATGGCAGCAAGCATTCTATACCACCGCATTTGATTAATTATCGCGCTAATATATGGGCAATAAAAAAAATTGGTGTTACAAATATTATCGCGACTACCGCAGTCGGTTCCTTAAATTTAGATATGAAACCAGGTGATTTTGTTTTAGTTGATCAATTTTTAGATTTTACAAAAAATAGAGTTAGCACCTTTTATGAAGGCGGCGAACGTGGTGTTGTTCATCTGGATGTAACGGAGCCTTATTGTCCACAGCTTCGTAAAATTATTAAGCATGCTGCAGACGAATTGAATTTATCGATCCACGAAAAGGGCATTTATGTTTGCACCGAAGGACCACGTTTTGAAACTCCGGCAGAAATAAAAATGTTTGCTAAATTAGGCGGGGATTTAGTTGGTATGACCAATGTACCGGAAGTTGTATTAGCACACGAAGCGGAATTATGCTATTCTACGGTATCAATGGTAACAAATTATGCTGCTGGTATATCTTCGCAATCTTTAACACATTCTGAAGTACTTGAAACCATGGCTGCAAATGGGGATAATATAAAAAAATTAATTATGAAAAGCATTGAAAAAATTGATCTTACAACTAGGAGTTGTAAATGCGATAGTACCTTAGCTGAGTTTGGTGGTTTTAAATTGTAGGGAGGTCTTTCTATGCAAACAATGATTTGGCATGGTGATCATTTGGAATTATTAAATCAAACGAAATTACCGAAATGTGTCGAATATATAAAATGTAATACTTATCAGATTGTCGGGGAGGCAATAAAAAAACTTGAGGTGAGAGGTGCCCCGGCAATTGGAGCTGCTGCTGCTTTTGGATTCGTTCTAGGTGCAAAACAATTGAAACAGAGTACGAGTCAAGATATCTTTTTAGATAACTTATTTAAGATTAACAGCGAATTAAGAGAAACCAGACCTACTGCAGTAAATTTGTTTTGGGCACTTGATCGCATGTTGCATGTTGTAAAGACTTCATTTTCGAAAATGAGTGTGGAAACATTATTAGATGCATTAGAGAATGAAGCAATTGCTATTTTCGAAGAAGACAAAGCAATAAATTTAGCTTTGTCAAAGCATGGCGCTACATTATTTTCTGGTCCAACAGCGGTTTTGACCCATTGCAATGCGGGTGCTTTAGCTACAGCCGGTATTGGGACAGCGTTAGGTGTAATTAGACAATCTCATGCCGAAGGCAATATTACAAGAGTATTTGCGGATGAAACTAGACCTTTATTACAAGGTGCAAGACTTACGGCATTTGAATTACTACAAGATCGAATTCCAGTAACTTTGATTACAGATAATATGGCTGGGTGGGTCATGAAAAATAAAATGATTCACGCCGTCATTGTTGGCGCCGATCGGATTACGGCAAATGGTGATGTTGCAAATAAAATAGGAACTTATAGTATCGCCATTTTAGCAAAAGAACATGGCATTCCTTTTTATGTAGCTGCACCATCGTCTACTTTTGATTTTTTACTTACAACTGGTGAAGAAATTCCTATCGAAGAACGGAAAAAAGAAGAAGTAACATATTTATTGGATACTCAAATAGCACCACTAGAGGTGGATGTATTTAATCCTGCATTTGATGTTACACCCCATCAGCTGATTACAGGAATTATAACTGAATATGGAATATTGAGAAGTGATTATACAAAATCGATACAAGAATTAAAAGAAAGATTAGAGAGGTAGAATATTAAATGAAATCAATGATAAAAGACATCCAATTAGCTAAACAGGGACATGATAAAATTAATTGGGTTAAGAATTTTATGCCTGTATTGAACTCTTTAAATGAAGATTTTTTGAAAACAAAACCTTTAGCAGGAAAGAAAATGGTTATTACGATGCATTTAGAAGCCAAGACTGCTTATCTAGGCTTGGTATTAAAAAATGCTGGTGCAGAAGTTGTTGTAACGGGGAGCAATCCATTATCAACACAAGATGATGTAGCAGCTGCGTTGGTTGAAAATGGTGTTACTGTTTATGCATGGTATAATTGTACAGGTGAAGAATATGATGTATTTTTAAATAAAGCGCTCGATACAAAGCCAGATATAATTATTGATGATGGCGGTGATCTAGTATCATTGCTTCATGGAAAAAGAAGTGATTTAGCTGGGAATATATTAGGCGGCTCTGAAGAAACCACAACGGGCGTCATTCGTTTAAAAGCATTAGAGGCAGAGGGACTTTTAAAATTTCCGATGATTGCAGCAAATGACGCTTATTGCAAATATCTATTTGATAATCGTTACGGAACTGGGCAATCTACTTGGGATGGCATTATGAGAACTACGAATCTTGTAGTCGCAGGAAAGAATGTGGTGGTTGCTGGATACGGTTGGTGTGGAAAAGGTGTGGCAATGCGCGCTAAAGGAATGGGTGCAAATGTGATTGTTACCGAAGTTGACCCAATTAAAGCAATTGAAGCAGTCTTTGATGGATTTAGAGTAATGAAAATGGATGAAGCAGCAAAATTAGGAGATATTTTTGTAACACTTACAGGTTGTAAAGATATTATTACAGCTGATCATTTCAAAGTTATGAAATCTGGAGCAATCATGGCAAATGCAGGGCATTTTGATGTTGAGATAAATAAGATTGATTTAGAGCATTTAGCAAAAGAAAAACGAACCGTACGTAAAAATATCGAAGAATTTGTCTTTGAAGATGGACGCAAAGTTTATTTATTAGCAGAAGGACGTTTAGTTAATTTAGCCGCTGGTGACGGTCATCCAACAGAAATTATGGATTTATCTTTCGCAGTGCAGGCACTTTCGGCATTACATATAGTTCAAAATCATGCTAAGATGGATAAAAAAGTTTATATCATGCCAGATGAAGTAAATCAAAATATTGCTCAGATTAAATTGAAATCATTAAATGTTAAAATTGATAGTTTAACGCACGCTCAAAAAAGTTATTTGGCAAAAGTTTAATCCAAGGACTTAATGGCATAGCAAAGATTTTTTGTTTCGTATAGCGAAAAATCTTTGCTTATTCTCATGTAAGGAAAGCATTTCATTATGAATATATTCTTGTATTTCTAATGGCGCATGCTTTTAAAAGAATTATGATAATCTTGTAGGAGGATAAAGTATGACAAAATATTTGTTGAAAAATGCTACGGTTTTAATGGAAAATGGTATGGTTCAAGAAGCTGATATTCTAATTGAGAACGATACGATTGAAACGATCGGCTCTATAGATGAAAAGGGTGCTTTTGATAGAGTTATAAATTGTACTAATAAATTGGTGATTCCTGGTTTGGTTAACACACATACGCACGCTGCAATGACACTACTTCGTAGCTATGCAGATGATATGCAATTAATGGACTGGCTCGAAAATAAGATTTGGCCTGTAGAGGCAAAAATGAAAAGTGATGATATTTATTGGGGCAGTATGTTAGCAATAGCAGAGATGATTAAGACCGGGACGACGACTTTTGCAGATATGTATTCAGAGATGCATCGAGTTGGAGATGCTGTTGCTGAGACCGGAATCCGTGGGGTCTTATCTCGAGGGATGATTGGCATCGCTCCAAATGGACAAAAAGCATTACAAGAAAACATCGCATTATACAATTCATATCATAACGCAGCAGATAATAGAATTACGGTTATGTTTGGACCTCATGCTCCGTATACATGTCCACCAGAGTTTTTGTGCCAAGTGGCTGAAGCTGCACAAAAAGTTGGTGCTGAAATCCACATTCATTTATCAGAAACTCTAGGTGAGGTTGAAAATTGTGTAAAGCAATATAAAAAGTCACCTATTGCTTTAATGGAAGATACGGGAATATTAGATTGTGGTGTACTTGCAGCACATTGTGTTCATTTATCAGATGCCGATATTGCACTTATGAAAAAGTATAATGTTCGCGTTGCGCATAATCCTGGAAGTAATATGAAATTAGCAAGTGGTATTGCACCTGTTCCTAAAATGTTAGATGCTGATATATGTGTTGGATTAGGTACAGATGGAACATCCAGTAATAATAACTTGGATATGTTTGAAGAATTAAATTTAGCGACCTTGTTGCACAAAGTAAATACTTTAGACCCTTTGGTGATTCCTGCTTTGACTGGTGTGAAAATGGCTACAGAATATGGTGCAAAAGCTGTTGGATTAGGTAGTACTATAGGAAAAATATCTAAAGGATATAAAGCTGACATCGCATTGATAGATATGAATCATCTTCAATGGTATCCAAGGCATGATATCATATCTTTGCTTGCATATTCTGCAAACTCAAGTCATGTTGATACAGTGTTTGTTAACGGAAAAATTTTACTTGAAAATGGAAAACTGACTACGATTGATGAAGAACGTATTTTATACGAAGTGACTACTCGGGCTGCAAATTTAGTGAAATAATAAATATTTGCTAATTTTTAAGAAGTCGAGCTATCTTCATTGCACAGTAGAAGCTTATTGTCTCATAGACTATGATAGAGTGCTGTGAGGTGATAAGGATGATTGTGCGAACGAGAAAAACATATAAACCGAAAATAGGGCTAGCATTAAGTGGCGGAGGCATAAGAGGATTAACGCATATTGGTGTTTTAAAAGCTTTAGTTAGTAATGGGATCAAAATTGATTTTATATCCGGTACAAGTGCAGGTGCCGTTATTGCTGCTCTTTTTGCATGTGGCTATACGACATATCAGATGGAAGAATTAGCGAAAAAAATTAAAACAACCGATTTAATAGATCTAAGAATTACAGTTTCAGACTTATTTAAATATGGAATTCAATCTTTAGTGGGCAGTGATGCTCGATTTTGGTCTACAATCCCAAATGGCATTGTAAAAGGGGATAGGATTGAACGTTATTTCAATACATTATGGAATAGTAGAACCGTAAAAGAAACGAATATACCCTTATCTATAACTGCGGTAGATATTAATACAGCAGATACTGTATTTTTTACAACTCCTTTTAAAAAAAAATATCAGGTAATGAATACTCGGTATTATCATAATATAACGCTGACGGATGCGGTTAGATCAAGCATTTCAATACCAGGCGTTTTTTTCCCTAAGAGATATCAGGATATGTCTTTAGTAGACGGTGCCGTTAAAAATAATTTACCTACAGATATATTACACCACATGGGGGCAGATATTATTATCGCTGTTGATTTAGGATATAATGGTCATTTCGTGAATAACTTACGTTCTGTTGGTGAAATTGTGATGCAATGTATTGATATAATGAATCGAGAAGTAACTTTACTTAAAGCTGAAAAATATGCGAATATTATTATTAGACCAGAAGTTTTTGATGTCAATTATAAGGATATCAAACAAGCAATGGAAGCCATAATCCGGGGTGAAGAAGCAACGCGATGCAAAATTCCGGAAATTATAGAACAAATATATAATTATTCTATACAGTAGGGAGAACTTGAATGGGAGTAAAAAAGTATTATGCTGTTAAAAATGGACGTGAACCTGGAATTTACCGCACCTGGGATGCTTGTAAACAACAAATTCATGGATATCCAGGTGCGCTGTATAAAAGTTTTGCAACAGAAATGGAAGCCCATCAATATATAAACGGAATAGAAAAAGATAATAGTACGCTTGATACACGTGAAGATAGCTATGATATTTATGTTGATGGAAGTTTTTCAAACAATGTTTATAGCTGGGGATTTGCGGTATTTCACTTAGGTGAATTAATCCATACTGCAAATGGAATCGGCGAAGACCAAGAGGCTATTTCGACCCGAAATGTTGCCGGCGAGTTAGAAGCAACGATGAATGCTGTCAAATGGGCGGCAATGAATGATTTAAAGCATATCGTTATTCATCATGATTATATTGGTATCTCCGAATGGGCAGAAAAGAGGTGGAGAACAAATAATCAAGTGACAAAAAATTATGCCGAATTTATGAAATCGTATCAAAATCTTGTTGATTTTAAAAAAGTAACTGGTCATACTGGCGTCATAGGAAATGAATTAGCTGATAAGTTAGCCAAAGAAGCTCTTGGGATAAAAAAATAGAAATGAAATGTTAGAGGAGCGATTCTTCTAGCATTTTATTTTTTGCATGCAAGACAAGATTTTTATTAAAGGAATTTTATACGAATGTGTAGAATTTGGTCTTCAAGGAGTGAAGCGGATTGCGTAAGAAATGGTTAAATTTAGCTAAAAATATGAAGTATGAATTGCTTGGAATTTTTTTTACAACTGTTGGAGTTATTTCTTTTATTAGTCTGATTGGCTTTAACGTAGGCCCAGTTGGAAAAGTTTTAGCAAAAATACAGGAATATATGTTTGGAATTGGGGCGATCATAATTCCTATTATCATTATTACACTTGGGATAAGATATATATGTAAACAAACTGCAATCATATATTCTCTTAAATTTTTTGGTATTCTTTTTTTATATATTGACCTATTGACAATATATCATCATTTTTCTGTAATTCCAGGACAAGAAATTTTACCTGAGTATTTATGTGATGGCGGCGGACTTGTAGGTGGATTTATTCTTTTTACATTGCGTAAATTTTTTGGTGTTGATGGAACTATTGTTATTCTTTTTTCTATAGCATTAGGTTCAATTCTATTATCTACGACTTGGTCCTTGGCAACAGGAATTTTAAAAACAAAAAAGCATACAATGAGTGGTGTAAAGGCAGCAAAAGATACGATTGCCAGTACCTATGATCGGGTAATAGAAGCAGATATTTTTCATCGAAATACCGATGAAAATACTTCTTTTTATGATCAAGAAGAAGATAAGCGTTTTGAAAAATTAGAAGCAATAAAGATAAATGAAGATAATATACACCGTGAAGAGGAAACTTTAGGATTTGATGTAAATTACGCCGTTGATGTGGAATCAAATTCAGAAAAAACTGTTGCTTCTGAAAAAATAGAACTAAGTTCAGAGGCGGTAGATATGCAGAATGAAACCATAAATTCTGCAATATTAAGCGATGATTATAAAATTCCTGATATAGCAACGATTTTGAAAAAAGTTAGTAAAAGTAAAAATTCCAAATTATCTAAAGAACTTGCCGCAAATGCTAGAATATTAGAAGATACATTGGAAAGTTTTAATGTAAAAGCTAAAATAGTGAATGCTTGCAATGGACCTGCTGTAACGAGATATGAATTAGAACCTGCTGCAGGAGTTAAAGTTAGCAAAATTGTTAATTTAGCCGATGATCTTGCATTAAAGCTTGCTGCACCAGGGGTTCGTATAGAAGCTCCGATTCCAGGTAAAGCAGCCATTGGTATTGAAGTTCCGAATAAAGAATTATCAGGTGTACATTTGAGAGAAGTATTGGAAGCGCCTGATTTTACTAATGCAAAGTCAAAACTTTCTGTGGGATTGGGGATCGATATCGGCGGAAAAGCGATTGTTGCTGATTTAGCGAAAATGCCGCATCTGCTTGTAGCTGGTGCAACTGGTTCAGGAAAAAGTGTATGTATTAATACCTTAATTACAAGTATTCTCTTTAAAGCCAAACCTGAGGAAGTAAAATTTGTATTGATTGACCCTAAGATGGTTGAATTATCTAATTATAATGGTATTCCGCATTTAATGGTACCGGTGGTGACAGATTCGAAAAAAGCTGCTTCTGTGTTAAATTGGGCAGTACAGGAAATGGAAAAAAGGTATGCAATGTTTGCTGCCAATGGCGTTCGTGATATGGAGCGCTATAATAATAGTACTGATTCTGAAAAAATGCCGGCTGTCGTTATTATTATTGATGAGTTAGCTGATTTGATGATGGTAGCACCAGTTGATGTAGAAGATGCAATTTGTCGTTTAGCACAAAAAGCTCGAGCTGCAGGCATTCATTTGGTATTAGCAACGCAACGTCCCTCTGTTGATGTTATCACGGGTATCATAAAAGCAAATATTCCATCTAGAATATCTTTTTCGGTGTCATCACAAATTGACTCTCGAACAATTCTTGATATGAGTGGTGCAGAAAAATTATTAGGTAAGGGTGATATGCTCTATTACCCTATAGGTGCCGCTAAGCCAGTTCGCGTGCAAGGGGCATTTATTAGTGATAGTGAAGTAGAAACTTTAATTGATTTTATAAAAACACAGGGAGAACCTATAGAAAATGAAGAAATTATTAAATTTACTGAAAACGCTTTGAGTAACGAGGCTGTAGATACTAACAAACAAGAAGCAAGTGACGAATTATTGGAAAGTGCAATAAATTTAGTATTAGAAACAGGCAATGCTTCTGTATCAATGTTACAACGAAGATTTAGAATTGGTTATACTAGAGCTGGAAGATTAATTGACACAATGGAAGAGATGCGTATTGTTGGTCCTAATGCAGGTAGCAAGGCTCGAGAAATTTTAATGACAAGTGAACAAGTATATAATACATATTTTAATAAATGACTGTAATTTTTTGCCCAATTAGGATACAATAAGTTATAATATGTTTTTTTGGAAGAAAAAAATTTTTTGGGTTATATTAAGGGGGATTTAGTCAAATGCTAGGAGATATTTTACGTAAGGAACGTGAAAAACAAAATTTGACGGTAAAAGATGTAGAATTGGGTACAAGTATACGTTCATTATATATTTCAGCAATCGAAGAAGGTAAATATGAAGTTTTACCAGGAGAAGTTTACTTAAAAGGATTTATCAAAACATATGCTGAATTTTTAAAATTAAGTGGCACGGATATGCTTGAGTTGTATAGAAATGAAAGAACTGAATCAAATCAAATTGAGATTCCATCGAATAAGGAAATAATAAACGAACCAGAAGTAAAAAAAGATGAGATAAACGCCCCTAAAGGTGTAAATTTCAAAAAAATTATATCTTTAGGTACGGTTGTTTTAGTCGTAGCTTGTGGAGCATTTTACTTTAATTCAAATGATGAAGAAACAGTTCAAAAAGATTTTAAAACTATAAAACAACAAAGTACTGTTTCGAAAGAAGTAGAAAATAAATCTGAGACTGTAGAAAGCAGACCTGTAGCGCAAGAAAAACCTGTCGTTATTTCCGCAAAATATACTGGAGAGTGTTGGACACAAATTGCAACCGATAGTAGAACTATATTTGAGGGAATTGTTAAAAATGGGGAAGTGCTGACTTGGCAGGCAGATCAAGAAATTATTGTTAAAGTCGGCAATGCAGGTGCAGTTGAACTTACCTATAATGGTAAGAATATTGGGAAATTAGGTTCTAACGGAGAAGTATTAACTAAAAAATTTACAAAAGATAAGGAAGAAAACCTTAAATAAAATTAGGAGATTTCAATGAATAAATTTTTGCCAATAAGTAAACAAGATATGGAAGAACGAGGATGGCAGCAATTAGACTTCCTTTTTGTTACAGGTGACGCATATGTAGATCATCCCAGTTTTGGACCGGCAATTATCAGTAGAATTCTAGAAAAAAGAGGTTTCAAAGTAGGGATCATTTCACAACCTAATTGGCGAGATACGAATGATTTTAAGAAACTTGGAAAACCAAAATTCGGCGTGTTAGTTTCAAGTGGAAATTTAGACTCTATGCTGAATAAATTTAC
The DNA here is from genome assembly GCF_900086705.1 of Massilibacillus massiliensis. NCBI lineage: Bacteria > Bacillati > Bacillota > Negativicutes > Selenomonadales > Sporomusaceae > Anaerosinus > Anaerosinus massiliensis. The sequence goes on from NZ_LT575483.1 coordinate 63,572, forward strand.
AGCAGCCAAAAAGCATCGTAGTAAGGACAATTATACACCAGGCGGTCGATCAGGACGTCGTCCTGATCGAGCTACAATTGTCTATTGTAATCGCATTCGTGAGATTTGGAAGAAGACACCGATTATTATAGGGGGCATTGAAGCAAGTTTAAGAAGATTTGCGCATTATGATTATTGGTCTAATCATGTTAGAAGATCTATTTTAGTGGACAGTAGAGCTGATTTATTGATTTATGGTATGGGCGAGAAACAAATTGTTGAAATTGCAGAACAATTAGCACAAGGTATTCAGATATCTGCAATAACCTCGGTTAAAGGAACTTGCTATCAATCTGAAAATTTAGATTGTGTATGGGAGTATGTAGAAGTTCCAAGCTATGAGAAAGTTTCGAGTGACAAAGTTAAGTTCGCGGAAGCTTTTAAAATACAATATTTAGAACAAGATCCGATTAGGGGAAAAACAATTGTACAAGCAAGCGGAGATAATTATATTATTCAAAATCCACCTGCATTACCTTTGACAATGGAAGAAATGGATGATGTTTATGCTCTTCCATATATGCGTACTTATCATCCTAGCTATGAAGAGGCCGGTGGCGTTCCAGCTATTGAAGAAGTTAAATTTAGTTTGGTAAGTCAACGAGGCTGTTTCGGTGGATGTAATTTTTGTGCGATTGTTTCACATCAGGGACGAATTATTCAAAGTCGAAGCAAAGAATCAATCATGAATGAAGCAAAACTATTAACGGCATTGCCAGATTTTAAGGGATATATTCATGACGTTGGAGGGCCTACAGCTAATTTTAGAAGACCTTCTTGCCAAAGTCAGTTTGAGCGTGGAACTTGTAGGGGAAAAGCTTGTTTAGCACCTCAAATATGTAGAAATTTGACGGCTGATCATAGTGATTATATTGATTTGTTACGTTCACTACGAAGCCTTCCAAAGGTAAAGAAGGTTTTTATTCGTTCAGGTATACGGTATGATTATTTACTTGCTGCTAAGGATAATTTTCTCGAAGAATTATGTGAACATCATGTTAGTGGGCAGTTAAAGATCGCACCAGAGCATATTTCAGAAAAAGTTACGAAGTTGATGGGAAAATCAAATAAAGATGTATATATAAAATTTGTAAATGCCTTTAAGAAAATGAATCAAAAATTGGGGAAAGAGCAATATCTGGTTCCATATTTTATGTCTAGTCATCCAGGTGCAACTCTAAAAGATGCAATTGAATTGGCAGAATTTATCCGTGACTTAAATTATCGTCCTGAACAGGTTCAAGATTTTATTCCTACACCTGGAAGTTTATCTACTTGTATGTATTATACCGGAATAAATCCTTTAACTAATGAACGTATTTATGTTGCTCGAGATGATAAAGAAAAACATATGCAAAGAGCACTTCTTCAATATCGTGATCCTAAGAACTATAATTTAGTCTATCAAGCCCTAAAACAAGCTGGACGTGATGATTTAATCGGATATGGAGCAAAATGTCTGATTCGTCCATTTAATAAACAAGAAAATTTAAATAGAAATCAGCATATAAAATCGCATAAAAATGAACTAAATTCACAGCGAAATAAAAAACGATCATCTAGTTTAGAATCTAAAAAAATAATCAAAAATAAAGCCGGGAAAAAATCACCATTTTAATGGTGATTTTTTTTATACTTAAATCAATTCCATTACCATAAACTTACAAAAAATTAGTTACTAAGTTGCTATAATTGACGTATCATTTATTTTGCAATTAAGAAGGTAACGCGTGGTGCTTATTTATATTGATCTATTTATTTTATTAAATTTAATTGTAAATGGTATTATAATTTTCTTGACTGGTTGGGTTCTTGGGAAAAAGTACAATTTTACCAGATATAGTATTGCTATACTATTAAGTGTTACTTATAGTATGGTTTATCTTTTATGTGATTTTATTTGGTTATCTAATCTTATCGTAAAACTTTTTATGTCTATGTTTATTGTTTGGAGTGCATTCAAGATACATTCATTTAGAGAATTTTTTCGTATATTAGGAATTTTTTATATGATTTCTTTTATCCTTGGTGGGGCTGTATATGGGTACTTTTTTTTCGAATTTAATTCGAAAGATTTTTTTATAAAAAAATACATCCATTGGGAATTTATTTTAAAAGGAATATTATTAGGATGCATTGTGATTGTGGTATTTATCAAATCTATATTGAAAGAGCATTTAAAAAAACAAAACTTATATATGCTTAAGATTAGTTATAATGACAAATCCGTAGAATTAATGGGCTTATTAGATACAGGAAATCGCCTTTATACTATAGGTGGTCAAAATCCAGTCATGATTATTGATAAATATGCATTACAACCATTATTAAATCAAAATGTTAATAACTTTTTAGAACAGAATTCCGCTGAAATGTGGATTACGAATGTAACACAATGCCACGATAAGGAATGGGTGAAATCTCTTTTTTTTATTCCATATAAAGGAATTGAAAATAGTGATGTTCTATTAGGATTTAAACCAGATTCTATCAGTGTTTTATCAGGTGTTTATAAAAAATTAGATCGTAATTTTGTTATTGCAATATGTTCTAAAAAGTTAGTCGAAAATGAAGAATATCGTATTTTATTGCACGCTGAAGTTCTAAATTATTTATAAGAAAAGAGGTCATATGATGCATTTAAATATTAGTTTACTGATATTTAAATTAAAATTAATTTCAATCTTAAAATTTTTGAAAATTGCAAAAGAACGAGAAGTTTTTTATGTTGGCAGCAATGAAGCTTTGCCACCACCCCTTAGTAACGAAGAAGAAAATGAATTGCTTAATTGTTTAGGAAACGGAGATATGACAGTTAAAAATATTTTTATCGAAAGAAACTTGCGCTTAGTTGTGTATATTGCACGTAAATTTGAAAATACAGGAATTGGTATAGAAGATTTAGTTAGTATTGGAACAATTGGTTTAATTAAGGCGGTAAACACATTTGATCCGATAAAAAAAATAAAGCTTGCTACTTATGCCTCTAGATGTATTGAAAATGAAATTTTAATGTATTTACGACGGAATAATAAAATTAAATCAGAAGTATCTTTTGATGAACCGCTTAATATTGATTGGGATGGCAATGAATTGTTATTATCTGATGTTTTAGGAACAGAGAATGATGTTATTTATAAATCAATGGAAGAGGAGATTGATAAGAAATTATTATGCATTGCAATGAATAAATTATCTAAAAGAGAAAGAAAAATTTTGGAATTAAGATTTGGACTGAATCATCACGCGCAAGAAAAAACACAAAAAGAAGTTGCTGATATGCTTGGGATATCTCAATCCTATATTTCACGTTTAGAAAAACGTATTTTAAAGAAAATGAAAAAAGACATTAAACAAATGTGTTAAAAACTTACCTAGTTTAGCAAAGTGGATTGTGGTAAAATTGCCGCATATCCATTTCGGTTTTCAATGGACGTTCTACCTTAAAAGCCCGACTTACTATAAAGTCAGGCTTTTTTTGTTTTGGAGGTCTACAGCTAGATTAGGTGATAGGTATTTGTTATGGCGTTTATATCTTATCCTAGGGCTTTATAAACCGTTATTCAATATAATGTTTAGAGAGGTTTTGCTTGAAAATTTATTTAACATGAAACATCTCCATTTTTATTCATACGAATAAAATGGAATCTTACTGGTAATAATGCTGATGTAGACTTAATTTTGTAATCGGCGGAGGGAATACGTAGTGATTATTAATAAAGTTGAAATTTGCGGTGTTAATACTGCAAAATTACCTGTTATTTCTGCAAGTAAAATGAGGGAATTGTTTGTTGTATTACAAAATGGGGAATTATCAGCTAGAGAAAAACTCATTTATGGAAATTTAAGATTGGTATTAAGTGTGATCCAGAGATTTAATAATCGAGGAGAATATGTTGATGATTTATTTCAGGTAGGATGCATCGGGTTAATGAAAGCAATCGATAATTTTGATCTGTCTCAAAACGTTAAATTTTCTACTTATGCCGTGCCTATGATTATTGGTGAAATCCGTAGATATTTAAGAGATAATAATCCAATTCGAGTAAGTCGTTCAATGCGAGATGTAGCTTACAAAGCTTTACAAGTAAGAGATTCTCTTGTAAATAGATATTCAAGAGAACCTTCTATTAATGAAATTGCTTCTGAATTGAATTTACCTAGAGAAGAAATTATCTTTGCATTAGATGCTATACAGGAACCTATTTCTTTGTTTGAACCAATTTACCATGATGGTGGTGATCCTATCTTTGTAATGGATCAAATCGGAGATGATAAAAATCTGGATATGAATTGGCTTGAAAGCGTTGCAATTAAAGATGCCTTGCATAAATTAACGCAACGGGAAAAACATATTTTAACTTTGCGTTTTTTCGATGGTAAAACGCAAATGGAAGTTGCTGAGGAAATCGGCATATCACAAGCGCAAGTTTCTAGATTAGAAAAATCGGCACTAGGCCATATGCGCAAACATATTTAGGAGTAAAAATGAGAAAGAATTTTTTAAAAAATATTAGTATTATATTTACGATATGTTTTATTATTGTAAGTATCAATATTTTAATGGAAAATATTGAAGCACACAATAGCACAATCTATGATAAAGAGAACGAAGATTTAATTCGACTTCATGTTTTGGCGAATAGTGATAGTCCTGAAGATCAAAAAGTCAAGCTTTTGGTTCGAGATGCTATTATTCAATATTTATCTCCGAAGCTAGCACATGTAACGAATCGTGAAATTGCAAAGCAGATCGTTTTGGAGAATGAAGCTGCGTTAATTGAGATTTCAAAATCAGTTTTATATATGCATGGTTTCGTTTATCCAGTAAATATGGAATTTGGCACTTTTGATTTTCCAATAAAAGCTTATGGGACATTAGTTTTACCTGAGGGAAAATATGAAGCGGTTCGAATCCTCTTAGGAGATGCGAGAGGGGCTAATTGGTGGTGTGTCTTATTTCCTCCACTGTGTTTTATTGATGAGACAAACATGACAGAAAGCATGCCCGGTGTTTTCGAAGAACCCCCTCAAAATGAAGATAAAGATAATTCTATAAAAATTAAATTTAAGTTACTAGAGTTAATACAATAACTTTAGTAACTTTTTTTCTATTGTCTCATATATTAGAGTAAACAAGCATTATAAGGAGGAGCAAAAATGATTAAAAGTTCTGATTTTAGATTAAAAGATGTTATCAATATAAGCGATGGAAAAAAATTAGGGAGTATTAGCGATATTGAGTTTGATGTTGAATCAGGAAAAGTAACATCTATCGTTGTCCCAAGTACAGGAAGGTTTCTAGGCTTTTTTAATCGAGGAGAAGATATCATAATTCCATGGGAAAAAATTAATAAAATTGGTACTGATGTTATTTTGGTAAATATATTTGGGGTTGCAGAGATTGAGAAATAGATGTATTATAAATTAAGAATAATATCGCTGGCAGTTAATTTTGCTTAGCGATTTTATTTTATTTTATGTTAAATTTTAATTTAGTAAATCTTGGAGGAGTTTTGTGATGCGTTGTCCATTTTGTGGTATAGGTGATAGTAAAGTTATTGACTCACGTTCAGCTGATGAAGGAAATACAATTAGAAGACGTCGTGAATGTTCAAACTGTTGTAAGAGATTTACTACGTATGAAGTTATAGAACAAATTCCTTTGATGGTAATAAAAAAGGATGGAAGACGTGTCGTTTTTGATAAGAATAAAATACTAAACGGTATTATCCGTTCATGTGAAAAAAGAGCTAATTCAATGGAAAGCATAACAATGCTAGCGGATAGAATAGAAAAAGAGCTGCGTAATACTATGGATAGAGAAATTCCAAGTAAAGTCATTGGAGAATTAGTAATGAAACACTTAAAGGAATTTGATCAAGTTGCATATGTTCGATTTGCATCAGTTTACAGAAAATTTGCTGATATCAATCATTTTATGCAAGAATTAGAGACTTTAATGAAAATGAAAAAATCCAGAGAATAAATGTTTTTCATATCAATCTTCTTTATTATTCTAATGAAAATTTGTATTAAGTAACACATTTTAGGGATAATAATTTTTATAAATTATTATCCCTAAAATGTTGTAAAGTTTACTTGTGAAAACATGAAAGTACTGGTATGCTAAATAATAGTATAAAATAGTTTATTTTAGCTCACAAGGGTGTGAGCTATTTTCTATATAATTATAAAACGAGTAAATAAACTGGAGTGATATGTATTGTCGTGGCTTTTAAAACAAAAAATGCAGCAAATACTTAGTAAAGAAAAAGGTACAAAGGTTTTTCCTCCAGGGTTACGTAATGCCTTTGCATTAGTATATCCTAATTCTTATCACGTTGGCATGTCAAATTTAGGATTTCATATCATATATGATCAAATTAATAATAGACCAGACACGGCTTGTGAAAGAGTTTTTTTAGCGGATAAAAAACTAGAGGAAGAATATATACGAACAAATACTCCGATAATGAGCATTGAGAATCAACGTTCATTATATGAATTTCCTTTGATCGGATTTTCTATTTCTTTTGAAATGGATTATTTCAATATTTTAAAAATATTGGATATGGGAAAGGTCGAATTGTTAGCGAAAGAACGTGGTGAAAGTGATCCTATTCTCATTGCTGGAGGCCCCTGTGCGACTTTTAATCCAGAGCCATTAAGCGAATTTATTGATGTTTTTATTATTGGTGAAGGAGAAGAGATTATCCATCACATATTGGATGCTTACTACCAAGGCAAAGAGAGCGGTCGAGCAAGAGAAGAGATCTTATTTTCTCTTGCTCATATTGAAGGTGTATATGTACCCCGCTTTTATAAGCATCTTTATCATTTAGATGGAACACTTAGGGATATCGTTCATCTTGCAGATGTGCCATCCACGATCTATAAACAATGGATTAGAAATTTAGATCATTATAAAGCAGAAACAGTCATAATTACTGATGATACTGAATTTAAGGATTTATATTTAGTTGAAATTGCAAGAGGATGTGGGCGTCATTGCAGATTTTGTATGGCTGGCTATTGTTTTAGGAAACCACGGAACAGAACACTGAAAAATTTGGAGCAAACAATTCTATCTGCAAAAAAATTTGGGAAAAAAATTGGGTTAATGGGAGCTGCAATCTCAGATTATCCCCAAATAAACCAGTTGTGCCGAATTATTCTTGATTTAGATTTACAGATGTCTGTCGCTTCTTTTAGAGCGGATTCCGTAACAGCTGAGCTTGTTCAATCACTTGTAAAAAGTGGTGTAAAGACATTAACTTTAGCTCCAGAGGCTGGTAGTACTAAAATGCGCCAAGTTATAAATAAAGGAATAACCGATGAACACTTATATAATTCTATTGATTTAGGCATTGAGGCAGGTGTCCAAAATTTTCGTCTGTATATTATGGTGGGATTGCCGTTTGAGGACGAAGAAGATATACAAGATATCGTTGAAATGGCAAAGAAAATCAAATGTTATATGCAGAAAATGGGCAGTAAAGGTTTATTGACTTTGAGTATTAATCCTTTTATCCCTAAGCCATTTACGCCTTTTCAGTGGCTTCCAATGGAAAATATAAAGGTAGTCGAACGAAGGTTGAAATTTATAAAAACTTCCTTAAAATCTATAAAAGGTATTGATGTGTTGATTGAATCACCTAAAGAAGCCTATATACAAGGAATTTTGGCAAGAGGAGATCGAAAAATATCTGCGCCCCTATATGAAGCACATAAAATGGGTGGGATAAAAGCTTTTAAAAATGCTATGAAAAAAAGCAATTTAGATGAGTCTTTTTATTTGTATAGAGAACGCAAAGAAAATGAAATATTTGCTTGGAACATATTGAATATGGGATTTCAGAATAGTTATTTATATAAAGAATTAGTCAATGCCAAAAAAGGAATACACACCATAAAGTGTTTTGATGGTTGTAAACGATGCGGGATATGTAATTAAAATTAAAGGGGAGATTGTTATGAGTTTTGTTTTAAATTATATTTCAAATGGGATATGGACTGGAACCTTCTCAAATTTTCCTGCAACATTGGTAACCCATGCGATTTCCACTCGATTAGGAGGTGTCAGTGACCAACCATTTAAAAGTATGAATCTAGCAATGCATAATGGCGATACAATAGAAAAAGTTATCGATAATAGGAAACTTTTTTGCAATGCAATTGAAATAAACTGTCATAATATCGTCACTGCAGAACAAATTCATGGTGATCACATCGTATGTGTAAATGAAAAGCATATAGGAAAAGGTTCTGCTTCTTATGAAGATGCAATTAAAGGAACAGATGCTCTTATTACCAATTGTAGAAATATTCCATTAATGCTTTTCTTTGCAGATTGTGTTCCTGTAATTATTGTTGATCCAATAAAAAAAGCAATCGCTGTCAGTCATGCTGGTTGGAAAGGCACTGTGAAGAAAATTGCACAAAAAACTATTTTAGCCATGGAAAAAAATTTTCAAACCCAAAGTGAAGATTGTTTAATTGGAATTGGTCCTTCAATCGGACCGTGTTGTTATGAAGTCGATGAAGTAGTTGTAGATGAATTAAAAAAAGAATTTAAAGAAAAAGCTGATTTATGTATTAAAAAATATAAAAATAAATGGAAGTTAGATCTGTGGATGGCAAATAAATTGCAACTGATGGAAATCGGGGTAAAAGAAGAAAACATTGATTGTAGCAATGTTTGTACTTCGTGTAATTCAGACTTATTCTTTTCTTATAGGGCGGATCATGGATCTACTGGAAGAATTGCGGCAATGATCAGTTTGAAATAAATCAACGATTTTTATTTCCTATTTATCTTACATTAAGAGGATATTTGTAGTTATTCGCGAATAATCCATATCATGGAGGGGTAATCGTGATTTTAGAAAGATTGACTCAAATAAGAGAAGATATAGAAGTTAGTATTGCCAATAGGAAGAATACAAAAATATCAAAAGATGTAAAGATGATAGCCGTTACTAAGAATCATGATGTGTATGAGATGCGAAAAGCTATTGATCTAGGAATCTTAGAAATAGGTGAGAATCGAATTCAAGAAGCCCTAGAAAAAAAAGCTGTTTTGGAAAGAAATGTGAGATGGAATCTTATTGGACATCTACAGACAAATAAGGTAAAAAAAGCTGTAGAAATGTTTGATTTGATTCAATCTGTTGATAGTGAAAAATTAGCGTTGGAAATTAATAAGGCTGCAAGCCAATTAAATAAACGGCAAGATATTTTAATTCAAGTTAACGTTTCAAATGAAAAAAGCAAATTTGGAATTGATAGTGATGAAGTTTTTAGATTTGCTGCGTTTATAAGTAGTCTTAAAAATATTCGACTATGCGGCTTAATGACGATTGCACCGCATTATGAAAATACGGAGATGACCAGACCAATTTTTAAACAGTTGTTTCAAATTTTCACAGATTTAAAAAATAAGAATCTTGAAAATACAGAGATAAAATGGCTTTCTATGGGGATGACAAATGATTTTAAAATTGCAATAGAAGAAGGTTCTAACGTTATTCGAATTGGCACGGGTATTTTTGGACAAAGGCAATATTAATGGAGGGGAATGTATGAGCATTATAGATAAGGTTTGTGGAAAATTAGGCTTAATGGATCCCACAGATTCTGAAGATATAAAAGTTATTAGAGAGATAAAAGAACCTAGAGTTGAAAGAGAAGTCCGCCAAAAAGGAACGGATGAGGATGAGTTTAAATTTAAAAAGTCAATGAATCCGGGTAATGTTGTGAACTTACATACTACAACAAATGGGGGAAACGCTTCAGCTAAACAAATGAAAGTTATGGTCTTAGAGCCATTATCTTTTGATGACGCTCAACACGTAGCAGATCATTTAAAAAGTCGTAAGCCTGTTGTTGTAAACTTTGAAAATACAGATACAGAAATTGCTAAACGTATTATCGATTTTATTAGTGGGACAACTTATGCACTTTCTGGAAACATCCAAAAGGTTGGAACGAATATATTCTTATGTGCACCTAGTAACGTAGATGTAGCATATACACAACAAGAAGAGCAAGCGGATAAAGTTGTTATGCCATGGATAAAAAAATAGGGGGATAAGTATTTTGAAAGATGTAAAAATAGGTTTCATCGGTGGTGGAGCTATTGCTGAGGCTCTTATAAAAGGAATTTTAAACGCAAATTTAATTCATCCGAAGCATATTTTTATTGCTGAACATAAAATTGAGCGATGTACATATTTACAAGATATCTACAATATCAACACGAATACGCAAGCGGAAAATATAATCGATCAATTAGATATAGTTTTCCTAGCAATCAAACCACAAGCTGCACATAAAGCAATGCAAAGCATTTGTTCTATAGTGAGTGATAAGACTATTGTTGTTTCTGTAGTTGCAGGCCTGACAATTCAAACATTAGAAAGCTATTTTAAAACACAAAGTGTGCTTCGCGTAATGCCAAATACGCCTGTAGCTGTAAGTGAGGGAATGTCAGCAATTGCATTAGGTTCAAAAGCAAAAAGCAGCGACGGTGAATTAATTCAAAACCTGTTTAACGCCGTTGGGAAAACTGTTGTTGTAAATGAGTCTCTAATGGATGCTGTAACTGGATTGTCTGGAAGTGGTCCAGGGTATGGATTTGTGATTATTGACGCACTGGCAGATGCTGGTGTAAAAGCAGGATTGCCACGTAAAACAGCAATCATGTTAGCTGCACAATCTTTATTAGGAGCAGCCAAGATGGTTTTAGTTACAGAAGAACATCCAGCGCAATTGCGTGATATGGTAACCTCCCCTGCTGGAACAACAATTGAAGGTATTTCTGTCTTGGAAAAAAGAGCAGTTAGAGCGGCTTTGATTGATGCAGTTGAAGCTGCAACGAATAGATCAAAAGCAATGGGGTCGAAATAAATGGCTGATTTTGAAAAAATAATTCGATATTATCGTAATACAGAAGGTACCGAGATTGTCACAAGACTCATTGATATCGCAAAAATTGTTATTCACAATAAGAAATTTAAGGTGAGTGAATTTTTAGATCCGTATGGATATACCATTGCTGAAACGGTAGCCGCAAGCTGTGAGAATATAAATATTGTTTCTGATGGTGGTTATCATGGTGCAGAAAGACAGCGTGTTGTTTTCGTTAACGATGCTTTTTTAGGTAAAATTAATTTTAATATTACGGCGTTAAAAGTTTTATGGGATGAAAGATATTACAATATTTCTCATAGGGATGTTTTAGGATCTTTGATGGCATTAGGCATTGACCGCCGTGTGATTGGCGATATTTTATTAAAGGGCGAGCAGGCAAAAATTCTTGTTGACACACAAATTGCTCAATATATCCATGATAATTTTACACAAATCGGCTCCGCAAATGTAAAAATAGAAATTTGCGATTTATCTGAAATTGAACCTCGAGAAGAAAAGTGTAAAGAAATTAAATCGACAGTTGCATCTTTAAGATTGGACTCAATCGCGTCTGCGGGATTCGGTTCTTCTCGCAGTAAAATTTCTGATGATATTGCTGCTGATAAAGTTAAAGTCAATTGGCAATCCGTAAAGAGTTCTTCGCAAACGATAAAAGAAGGAGATATCATATCTATGCGGGGACGTGGTAGAGTTGAAGTTTACCAAATTGGTAATACAACTAAAAAAGGACGAATTAGCATCCTTTTAAAACGTTATATATAAATATAAAACGACATCAGGAGGAGTTTTTTATGCTTACACCATTAGATATTCATAATAAAGAATTTAAAAGAAGTTTCCGTGGATATAATGAAGATGAAATCGATGAATTTCTGGATAAAGTTGTTAAAGATTATGAACAATTATATAGGGAAAATCTTGATTTAAAAGAAAGTATTGATAGATTAAAAAGTAAAGTAGAACATTTTCAACATTTAGAAAATACATTACATAATACTTTGGTAGTAGCGCAAGAAACTGCTGAAGAAGTAAAATTAAATGCTAAAAAAGAAGCAGACTTAATTCTTAAAGAAGCTAAAGTAAATGGTCAAAAGTTAATTGATGAAGCCACCGGAAAAGTTCGTCAGCGAATAACTGAATATGAAGAGCTTGAAAAACAGTCCCAAGTGTATCGTACTAAAATGAGAACTTTATTACTCACACAACTAGAATTATTGAAAACTTCTGATGAAGAAGCTGAGAAATAAAAAGAACAATTTGACTATATTTATTTTTTTTTGTATAATGCTTTTATTACAGTGATGACGGAGATAGTAGCCAATAAATTTGTTTTACAGAAAGCTGAGCAATGTTGAAAGCTTGGCAAACAATTATTGATGAAAATCACTCCTGAGCTACAAGTCTGAAATAGAGTAAGATTTGTCGTCTAACGAGCGTTATATCGTCTTAAGAGACTTACTTTAAGTAGTCATTAGGGTGGTACCACGGGAAAAATAACCTCTCGTCCCTTTTTGGGATGAGAGGTTTTACTATTTTGGAGGTGTTTTTGTTGGATTATAGTAAAACTCTTAATTTGCCTGCTACTGATTTTCCGATGAGAGGAAATTTACCTGCACGCGAGCCACAAATATTAGAAGAATGGGCGCAAAATGATCTTTACAATAAACGTAGAGAAAGTGCTAAAGGAAAACCAAAGTTCATACTGCATGATGGTCCGCCATATGCAAATGGAAATATTCATATGGGGCATGCATTAAATAAGGTTTTAAAAGATATTATTATAAAATATAAATCTTTGTGCGGTTTTGATACGCCTTATGTACCGGGATGGGATACACATGGTTTGCCAATTGAACACGCAGCTATTAAAATGCTGGGGCTAAATAGGCATGAACTGGATCCGTTAGAATTAAGAAAAAAATGCAAAGAATACGCTTTACAACATGTAGATATTCAAAGAAATGATTTTAAGCGTCTAGGCGTTAGTGCCGATTGGGAACATCCATATATAACATTAGTTCCGGAATATGAAGCAAAACAAATCGAAGTCTTTGGCGAAATGGCACAAAAAGGGCATATTTATAAAGGCTTAAAAACAGTATATTGGTGTACATCTTGCGAAACTGCTTTAGCTGAAGCGGAAATTGAATATGCAGAAAAAAAATCGCACGCAATTTTTGTTAAGTTTCCATTGATAGATGCAAAAAATAATTTACCAGATGGCGCTGATCCTAAAAAAGTATATGCTGTTATATGGACTACTACACCATGGACATTACCTGCAAACGTAGCAATTGCAGTTGGCTCAGAAATTGAATATTCATGGGTTGAAGCAAATGATGAAATATATCTAATGGCAACAGAGTTAATTGATCGTGTAATGCAGCAGTCTAAGATTGAAGAATATAAAATTCTTGGCGTAGTAAAGGGCTCTTCCGCAGAAGGAATGGTATTTTCACATCCGTTTTTTGATAGAACCTCGCCAGTGGTTTTAGCAGACTATGTTACATTAGATCAAGGAAGTGGTTGTGTTCATACTGCACCTGGACATGGACAAGATGATTTTGAAACTGGTTTACGATATAAATTACCAATTATTAGTCCTGTTGATGCGAGTGGTAAGTTTACTAAAGAAGCAGGTAAATATGAGGGAATGTTTGTGCACGATGCGAATGTTCCTATTATTAAAGATTTAGCTGCAAGTAACAAATTATTTGGAAATGGTTCCATTCGCCATCAATATGCCCATTGCTGGCGTTGCAAGAATCCAGTTATCTACAGAGCAACAGAACAATGGTTTGCGTCTGTTGATGGTTTTAGAGATGAAGCATTGAAAGCAATTAAAAGCGTAAAATGGATTCCAAGTTGGGGAGAAAATCGTATTCATAATATGGTTGCCGATAGACATGATTGGTGTATTTCTCGTCAACGTGTTTGGGGACTTCCAATTCCGATTTTCTATTGCAAAGAATGTAATGAACATATTATCAATCAAGAGACGATACATGCAGTAACAAATTTATTTAAAAAAGAAGGTTCTAATGCATGGTGGGCAAAAGATGCAGAATCAATTTTACCTCAAGGGTTTAAATGCCCGCATTGTGGACATGATCACTTTCGTAAAGAAAGCGATATCATGGATGTATGGTTTGATAGCGGTTCTAGTCATGTAGCTGTGCTCGAACAACGCCCAGAATTATCTTGGCCTGCTGATCTTTATTTGGAGGGCAGTGATCAACATCGGGGATGGTTCCAATCCTCCTTACTCACTTCCGTAGCGACCAAAGGGATTGCTCCATATAAAGCGGTTCTAACACATGGATTTGTCGTTGACGGTGATGGACGAAAGATGTCTAAATCAGTAGGGAATGTTGTAGCGCCAAAAGATATCATTGATCAATATGGTGCAGATATTTTGCGATTATGGGTTGCCTCTGCAGATTATCAGGCTGATATTAGATTATCAAAAGATATTTTAAAGCAGATGTCTGAAGTTTATAGAAAAATTCGTAATACATTCCGGTATATTTTAGGTAATCTTAATGATTTCAACCCCAATACAGATAAAGTTGTATATACAGATTTATTAGAGCTTGATCAGTGGGCATTACTTCGCTTAGAGCAAGTTCGTCAAACGGTAACAGAAGCTTATGAAAACTATGAATTTCATGTTTTGTACCATACGATACACAACTTTTGCACCGTTGATTTAAGTGCAATTTATCTTGATATTTTGAAAGATCGATTGTATACTTCTGAGCCAAAATCATTAGAGAGAAGAGCAGCACAAACTACTATGTATGAGATTTTAACAACACTCGTTAAAATTATTTCTCCAGTACTTACATTTACTTCTGATGAAGTATGGAAATATATGCCTAAAGAAACTGACATGCCTGAAAATGTACAACTTGCACTGTGGCCTTCTGAACGTATAGAATACTTAAATAATAATCTCCAAGATAAATGGGGAAATGTTTTGGCTATGCGGGGTGAACTAACAAAAGCATTAGAAATTGCAAGGAAAAATAAGCTAATCGGTCATCCTTTAGATGCTAATTTAATTATTTATGCAAGTGGTGAAACTTATGCTGAGTTAATCAATATTCAAGCAGAACTACCTAACATTCTTATTGTTTCAGCTGTTCGAGTCATTGAGGGTGTTACTAATGCTCCAGATACAGCTTACTTTAGCAGTGATAAAGAGCTTGCTGTAGAAGTGGCTCTTGCCAGTGGCGAAAAATGTGAGCGTTGTTGGATTTATAGTGATTATGTAGGAAAAGACACTGATCACCCTACTTTATGTGAACGTTGTGCCACGGTAGTAAAACAACTTTAAAAATAAAAAGAAAAAACGGGTGTTCCCGTTTTTTCTTTTTATTTATGTTTATACTAAAATAGAGGTGGAAATATGAAAGAACATGACGATATTTCTTTGATGCAAAAACAAATTAATGAATTAGCAAATCGTTTAGAAGCTACGCATATAGCAGAATATATAGAATTATTACAGAGGCCGTTAAGAATTATATATTTAAATTTTATAGCTGGAATTGCTAGGGGGCTAGGAATAGCTATAGGTGCTACAATTGTTTTTGCAATATTATTAGATATATTAAGTCGTCTTATAGTTTTGAATTTACCCATCATTGGCGATTTTATTATTGATCTTATGCGTATTGTTGAAACTAAGCAAGGAAATTTATAAGCGAATCAATAAGAAACAAAGGACGTTGATGCTGTATGAAAGATAAAGACTTAATAATGAAAGTGACTTTAATTCTTATGATTTGTCTTCTTTATTTATCAACACCTGAATTTCAAAACCTTATCTATCAAGGAATATCATCTTTAAAACAACACGATTTTCATGGATTAAAAACATTGATACTCTCTTACGGAACTTTAGCCCCCATAATTAGTATCATATTGATGACAACACAATCCGTTTTTCCTTTTGTTCCTGGTATTATTATGACTATTACCAATGCATGGTTGTTTGGCTGGTATTTAGGAACAGTTTATTCCTGTATCGGAGCTTTACTTGGTGCGATTCTTGACTTTATGATCGCCAGATGGTATGGGCAAATGATTGTTTGTCCCTGGATAAAAAAAGAATATGCAGATAAAATTAATGATTATATAAATAGAAATGGTGTTATTGCTATTTTTGTCACCAGGCTAATTCCCTTTGTTCCATTTAAACTTATCAGTTATAGTGCCGGCTTATCTAATGTTTCTTTAAAGTCTTTTATTTTTGTTACAGGAATAGGACAAATTCCTGGGATTGCTGCCTACTCAATTCTTGGAGAAAATATGCAATTTGATAAAGTTCAATTGTTTTTAATAACAATTATATTATTCATTTTAGCAGGCATTATATATTATTTTAGAGAATTTTTTAATAGTTGTATTTTAAAATTAAATAAATAATCTTTTAAATATGATATAATAAAAAATATATTTTAGGAGTAGGAGAAATCGTTGTGCCCACTTTATTTTTAATTGCAGGAATCATATGTATAGATCAATTGTTAAAATCTTATATTCAACAAACAATGGTAATAGGAGCATCTTTGCCTATTATTACAGACATTTTTCATATTACTTATATCTTAAATCCAGGTGCTGCATTTGGTATCTTAGAAAATCAACGTATCTTTTTTATTTTAATTGCAATTATGATGATTTGCGTTGTAGGATATATCTATCCCAAAATACCAGCAAAAGATAAATTCCTCCGTTTTGGGATTGCTCTATTAGTAGGTGGTGCAATTGGTAATGTCATTGATCGGATAAAACTTGGCTATGTTGTTGATTTCCTCGATTTTAGAATATGGCCTGTTTTTAATTTTGCTGATATTACAATCGTGTCAGGTGTAGGGATTATTATATATTCTGTATGGTTTTTATCAAACATAAAGGATGAAAATAATGAATGTAAATAGCAACACTTATAAAATTATAGATGAAATAGATGAAAGAATTGATATGTTTTTAGTTAAAAAATTACAGAACTTATCTCGTTCTCACATTCAAAAAATGATTGCAGATGGTTGGATCAAAGTAAATCAAAAAGAGGTTAAGGCAAATTATAAATTGCGAAAATCAGATACTGTAGAATTTATTTTACCAGAAGCTAAACAGACTGAAATTGTTGCAGAAGATATTCCTTTGCATATCTTATACGAAGATCAGGATGTAATTGTAATAAACAAAAGAAGAGGAATGGTTGTTCATCCTGCAACTGGAATTTATACAGGAACCCTTGTTAATGCCTTACTTGCGCATTGCAAAGATTTATCTGGAATTAATGGTGAAATTCGTCCAGGGATCGTCCATCGGTTAGATAAAGATACGTCAGGTGTCATGATCGCAGCAAAAAATGATATTGCGCATATTAGTCTGGCTGAACAAATAAAAAATAAAACTGCAATACGTCAATATTTGGCCATCGTGCATGGAAATATTAAAGAAGAGCAAGGCATTATTGACGGCGCAATTGGCAGAGATGCAAAAGATAGAAAAAAAATGGCGATTGTCTTTGAAAATGGTAAACCGGCTGTAACAAAATTTAAAGTTGTTGAGCGTTTCGGTAATTATACCTTAGTCCAATGTAAGTTAATGACGGGGCGAACACATCAAATTAGGGTTCATATGACGTATATTGGTCATCCTTTAGTCGGTGATCCTAAATATGGGGGTGTAAAATCATCATTTAAGATTTCTGGGCAAGCTTTACATTCTAAAAGCTTAACATTTATTCATCCCACGACAAAGCAAGAAATGTTTTTTTCTGCTCCTTTACCAGAAGATATGGAGCGTATTTTAAAAAATATTCGCAGAATAAATTAATAGGAGTGATCAAATGTCAATATTTATTGATAAAACGATTCTTATGGATGATCAAGCAATAAAAAGAGCTCTAACCCGTATTTCACATGAAATCATCGAAAAAAATAAAGGAACCGAAAATATTGTTTTAGTCGGTATAAGAACGCGAGGCGTTCCATTATCAGAACGTGTTGCAAGCGAAATTGAAAAAATAGAAGGAACCAAAGTTCCTGTTGGTATATTAGACATAACCTTATACAGAGATGATTTATCTACTTTGTCTTATCAACCAGTTGTGCATTCAACGCAAATGCCCGTTGACATTAACGATAAAACAATCGTTCTTGTAGATGATGTATTATTTACCGGTCGTACTATACGCGCCGCCTTAGATGCATTAATTGATATTGGCAGACCAAAAGTTATTCAGCTTGCAGTATTAGTTGATAGAGGGCACAGAGAATTACCAATTCGGGCTGATTATGTTGGTAAAAATGTTCCTACAGCGAATAAAGAAGTAGTAAGTGTACAAATTTCACCGATAGATAAACTTGAACAAGTTGTTATAAAAGAAATTAAGCAAGAAAAGGATTGAGTTTAAAACTCAATCCTTTTCTTGCTTAATTTCACCTTGTGATAATAATTTTTCAATAAACTCTTGGTCTGGAGTTACATAGATTGTTTTTTGATTTGTATAAATAACAAAACCCGGCTTTGCTTTTGCTGGTTTTTTTACGTAACGGCGTCTTGTATAATCTACGGCAACATTTGAAGAATTCTGGGCTTTACTAAAATATGCAGATAATTGTGCTGCTAAAAGCAAGGTAGCTTCAGTAGGTTCTGCGAGTTCACAACGAATAATTACATGCGAACCGGGAATATCTTTCGTGTGCAGCCAAAAATCATTATAATGTGCTTGTTTAAAAGTTAAGTTGTCATTTTGGTAGTTATTTTTTCCTATTAAAATTGTTGTATGATCTGGTGCTATGATTTTAATAGGTGTGGATTTTTTCTCATAAAATTTTTTCTTTTTTTCTTCTTTTAAATATCCACCTGATATAAGTTCTGCTTTGATTTCATGAATTTCGATTAGAGTAGTGGATGATACTAGTGAGTTTTCAATACTGGATAAATAGAGAAACTCTTCTTGAGATAGGGATATCTGTTCTTCCAATATTTTTTGTGCCCTTTTTAATTTATTGTACTTTGCATAGTATTGTTGGGCATTTTTAGCCAAGGTTAATAATGGATTTATCGATATCTTAATAAGGTTCTTCTCAGGGTTTTCATTGTATAAATTGGGCAATATAACTTCAGTATCGTTTTGGTTATATTCCATTTGGTATTGATAAGCCATCAATAAATCGGCTTTTATTTTAAATTCCTCAGCATCATAGGACTGTTGTAGTTCTTCTTTTAAAATACACAATTTATGATTTAACTTGATCAATTCTGCATGCACAAATTTTTGTAACATTTCTTTGTCAGGAATCACATAACTTCCTATAATTTCACTAGAAAAAGTGAGTGCTTCGCTTAAGGTATCGAATGTATGTGTGACACATTTTTCTAGATAATGCAGAGGGAAAGGAGCAATAGCAACAAATTTTTTTTGTAAATCGGTAATTACAGTTGGCTTTATGTCGTTGGTTTTTATCTGTGAAACAATATGTTGTAATGCTTCCTCCAATGATAACATATCCGATTTTGATAAATCTAAGACCCGTATATCTTTTGCTATTCCTGAAAGCCAACAAATTTCATTGGCGGTAACAGGACCTATTCCTACAAATGTACCGATAAGTGCTTTGGATAAAGGTAAACTTTGATTTTCTTGTAATCTTTTCAAAGCTTGTTGCGTAGATACTTCTAACAAGTTTAATTTGTCTTGCCCTGGAGGAAGTTCATATTTTAAACCTGGCAATACTTGTCGTACACGACTGGTTGTACTACCTATTTTTTTTATTGCATCAATAATGAGTTGGTCTTCTAATAAAATTAAATTGCTATATTTCCCCATAAGTTCAATGATTAATGTTTTTGTTATAATCGTGCCACCAATGCCACGTAAATCAATATCGATACAGATAATTCTATCTAATGTATGTTGTCTAATTTCTGCAATTCGCCCATCTTCAATTTGTTTTCTTAAGACCATACAAAAAGTTGGTGGTGAAGCCGGATTCTCTATCACCTTTTCACTTAAATGCACAACCGGATTTTGAGGATGAATGGATATATGCAAGGAGTAATTTCTTCCTGGTTTTCTAACAAGTAATATAACTGTATTTTTGTTAGGTTGAAATATTTTATCAATGCGTCCTCCAGCTAGACAATGATTTAACTCATTAACCAAAGGATACATAGAAAATCCATCAAGACTCATGGTTACCTCCCTAGAATAATTATTTCAAATCAGTATAACATTATCATTATATGAGGTCAAATTGTCATAACCATCTATAGTTCGGAATAAATTACATATAAAATACTCGTGACATATGAGGTGAATTTTATGAAACTTGACAAATTATATTTACATACAGCAGATGAAGTTTGTAAATTTTTTGATACGGACTCTGTTGATGGATTATCTACAAAGGAGGTTAAAAAACGTTTATCCAAATTTGGATTAAATGAACTAAAGGAAGAAGATAAGGTCCCCTTATGGGTACATTTTATAAAGCAATTCAAAGACTTTATGGTTATTGTTCTCATGATAGCAACAGTTTTATCTATCATATTAGGAGAATATACCGATGCTATAACAATTTTTATTATCATTATGCTAAATGCCTTTTTAGGTTTTATCCAAGAATATCGAGCTGAACAGTCTATAAATTCATTAAAAAAGTTAACATCGCAAATTTCAACTGTTGTAAGGAATGGCTTTCATCAACAAATAAACTCTACTCAAATTGTTCCTGGTGATCTATTAATTCTTGAACCTGGAAATAAAGTAACTGCTGATGCTAGACTAGTTGAAATTCAAAACTTAGAAATTGATGAATCAACATTGACTGGTGAATCTTTACCTGTAAAGAAAGAAATACAGACGGTGACATCAGAAAAATTATCGCTGGGCGATAGAACCAATATGGTGTATTCTGGAACGATCGTGCTGAGTGGTAGAGGAAAAGCGGTTGTTTGCACTACTGGCAGTCATACTGAAATTGGAAAGATAGCCAGTGTATTGCAGAAAAAAGTAACCGAAAAAACACCGTTGGAAAAAAAATTAGAGGAATTAGGTAAAAAATTAGTTTTTTGGTGCATTGCTGTATGTATTCTAGTATCGATCATTGGAATTCTTAAGGGCGAATCGATTTTTTTAATGTTAATGTCCGGAATTAGTTTAGCAGTTGCAATCATTCCTGAAGGATTACCAGCTATTGTGACAGTGGCATTGGCCCTAGGCATGCAAAGAATGATTGCACACAATGCCATTGTACGTAGATTGCCTGCAGTAGAAACATTAGGCTGTATTAATGTGATCTGCTCTGATAAAACAGGTACTTTGACTAAAAATGAAATGACTGTTCGAAAAATATTTACCTGTAAAAATCGTTATCTAATTACAGGTGATGGTTATGATATTAAAGGAGATTTTATTAATGTCGATCTAAAAAATGAAGCAAGTAATGATATGGTATTAAAAAAATGTTTGGAATTTTCCAGCTTATGTAATAACAGCAGATTGAAAAGAAATAATATTGAAATTTCAGGTGCTTGGCGAAAGAAAAATAATAATTGGACAATTGAAGGCGATCCCACAGAAGGTGCTTTAATTATTGTTGCAGCAAAATTTGATATATGGCGCAATATATTAGAAAAGGACTATCAAAAAATAAATGAGATACCTTTTGAATCAAGCCGAGCTAAAATGTCTGTTGTTTATAGAAAAGGAAATGAATACTTTTTAATTACTAAGGGCGCGCCAGATGAAGTTATTAAATTATGCAGTAAATATAGCAGTGAAGTTAATGATAATTTATTAGACGAAGAAAACCGCAAAAAAATAATGCACGAAAATGAAAACATGACAAAAGATGCATTACGAGTATTAGCAATTGCTTATAAGAAGCTAACAAAAAATCAACTCGATGGAATAGATGAAACAATAGAAACTGATCTAACATTTGTTGGATTAGTCGGAATGGTCGACCCACCAAGAAGTGAAGCTAAAAAAGCAATTAAGATATGTAAATTAGCAAAAATTAGACCGATCATGATTACAGGAGATCATCCAAACACAGCTTTAGCAATTGCAAAAGAGTTAGAAATATATGATGAAAAAAGAAGCGAGGTATTAACAGGAAAAGAAATCGATAAGTTTACTTCAGATGAACTTGCAAAGCATATAGATACTACAAATGTTTATGCAAGAGTTTCCCCTTTTCATAAACTTAAAATTGTGCAATGTCTAAAAAAACAAGGTTATGTTGTTGCAATGACTGGAGATGGAGTGAACGATGCACCAGCGGTTAAAGAGGCAGATATAGGGGTCTGTATGGGGAGAAATGGTACCGATGTCACCAAAGAATCTTCTGATATGATTTTAATTGATGACAATTTTGCAACCATAGTTGCAGCAGTAGAGGAAGGCCGATCGATTTATGATAATATTCGAAAATTTATTAGATACTTACTTGCTTGTAATACAGGAGAAGTTTTAACAATGTTAATTGCAAGTTTAATATACTTACCTTTGCCATTATTACCAGTACAAATATTATGGGTTAATTTAATAACGGATGGCTTACCTGCATTGGCTTTGGGCGTGGATAAAAACAATTCAAACATTATGTGCCGACCTCCAAGAAATAAAAAAGATAGTATTTTTTCAAAAGGATTAAGTAAAAAAATTATTTTTAAAGGTATTCAAATCGGTTGTAGTACAATACTCGTATTTTCCTTAATTTTATTTTCAAAACATGATTTAGAATTAGCACGAACTATGGCTTTTACTACCTTAGTCTTCTCACAAATGTTCCATGTTTTTGATTGCAGGTCTGAATATGTAAATTGTATCGAAGCTGGATTGTTTGAAAATAAATATTTATTAAGTGCAGTTGCTTGTTCAGTTATTATGCATATATCAGTTATATATCATCCTTTTTTCAATGACATTTTTTCTACAGTTCCTATGAGTCTTGAAGAATGGGGAATTATCTTATTGATTTCTGGCTGGAATTTTATTATTAGCGCATTAAAACATATTTTCTCTTATCGTAAAGCTGCTGGAAAAGTTTTTAAAGCAAGATAACGGGATAAACTTTTTATTAGTTTATAAAAATAATGATTTAACTGATACTAAGCATCTTGTAGTATCAGTTAAATTTTTGTTTATCAATCTCATATTTTTAGAGGAAAATTCCTTATTATGCGGAATATTGATATACTAAGAACGATTCTATCTTGTCTATGGAGAAGGTGTCTTAATAAAATGCAAAGTATGACGGGGTTCGGTTTTGGAGAATATTTAGATAGCGAAAGTAAATTTACGGTTGAGATAAAGACAGTAAATCATCGTTATAGTGATCTTATTATACGTATGCCACCCACATTGAATTCTTTGGAAGATAAAATTAGAAAGTTTATATCAAGTAAATTATATAGGGGCAGAGTAGATCTGTTTATTTCTTGGGAAGAATATAAAAATACATATACTAAAATAAAAGTTGACAAAGATTTAGCTATAGCTTACCATAGTGCTTTAAGGGAATTAAGCACAGCATTGAAATTACAAGAGCCCGAAAATGTACATGATATAGCAAAATATCAAAATGTATTGTATTTTGAGGAAATTACAGCAAATACTGCTTCGTTATGGGATAAGTTAAAAGATGCTTTGGACATTGCAGTTCATCATTTGAAAGATATGCGAACTGTAGAGGGTGAAAATATTTTTAAAGATTTAATAGATCGTATTCATAAATTAAATCTTTTGGTAGATCATATAGAAGAACGTGCTCCAATAGTCATTGAAATCTATCACCAAAATCTTTTAGAAAAAATAAAAGATTTGTTAGTTCCTATAGGTGGAAATATTGATGAAGTTCGTTTGGTTCAAGAAACTGCTTTATTTGCTGAAAAAACCAATTTCACAGAAGAAGTTGTTCGTTTAAGAAGTCATTTAGCACAGTTTAGAGAAACAATGTTAATCTCAGAAGAGAGTATTGGAAGAAAACTAGACTTTATCACACAAGAAATGAATAGAGAGGCTAACACAATTGCTTCAAAGGCAAATGATTTTACAATTGCCAATTATATTGTTGATATAAAAAGCCAAATTGAAAAAGTTAGAGAACAAGTCCAAAATATAGAATAAACTTAGGATATCGAGAGGGGTTTGTATATGGAGATAAAGCTTATAAATATAGGGTTCGGTAATATTGTTTCTGCCAATCGAATTATTTCAATTGTGAGTCCAGAATCAGCACCTATTAAACGAATTATCCAGGAAGCAAGAGATCGTGGAATGCTAATAGATGCAACCTATGGTAGACGTACTAGGGCTGTTATCATCGCTGACAGTGATCATGTCATTTTATCTGCAGTACAACCAGAAACTGTTGCGCATCGTTTAGTGAGTAAAGAAAGTGACGAAGCTACAGAATAGTTAAGGTTTATGGAAGGAATTTATGAAATGCAACAAAGTGGAAATCTAATCGTTATATCAGGACCATCAGCTACAGGAAAAGGAACTATATGCAAAGAGTTGTTAAAACAATATAAAGATATTTCTTACTCAATATCAGCTACAACTAGAGCTCCTCGTGAAGGAGAGATCAATGGCTTGAATTATTGGTTTGTTTCAAAAAATGAATTTCAACGAATGATCGATGAGGGCAAGTTGTTAGAATGGGCGGAAGTATACGGTAATTATTATGGAACACCGATTGATAAAATTAATGATGCACTTGCTTCCGGAAAAGATATTATCTTAGAAATTGATACACAAGGCGCTATGCAAGTAAAAAAATGCTTTCCACAAGGGATTTTTATCTACATAGTACCACCATCATTGGATGAACTAGTCAAAAGAATTAATAATCGTGGTACGGACTCAACTGAGAGTATTGAGTGTCGGCTAAATTCTGCAGCAGAAGAAATTAGTAATGCTGTAAACTATCATTATGTCATTGTCAATGATATTGTGTCATCCGCAGTAGAAAAGATTATCGCAATTATTAAAGCTGAAAAATGCAATGTATTGCGAAATATAGAATTAATAAAAAATATATCTAAATATAAAGGAGAAGTTAAATGATTAATCCATCGTTAGATGTTCTTGTAAAAAAGGTTGATAGTAAATATACATTGGTAGTTCTTGCCGCTAAAAGAGCACGCGCTCTTATGGATGGCGATCAAATCACGGTTCATACAAAATCCAATAAAAAGGTTACAAACGCGTTAGAAGAAATTGTAAATGATAAAATTACTTATGAAAGAACTAAAAATGGTATTAAATAGGTGATTGCTAATGTTTAACGGAAAAAATGTTGTACTTGGAGTTAGTGGCGGAATTTCTGTTTATAAATCGGTTGAAATTGTTAGTCGATTACGAAAGTTAGGGATATCTGTACATGTCATCATGACGGAATCCGCCGCTAAATTTGTAACACCACTTACTTTTCGAGAAATTAGTTCAAATCAAGTTGTAACAAGCATGTGGGAAAAAAACACAAACTGGAATGTTGAACATATTGCATTAGCCAATTTAGCAGATTTGTTTGTAGTTGCTCCTGCGACGGCGAATATAATCGGTAAAGTAGCAAATGGAATCGCTGATGATATGTTATCTACTACAATTATGGCCACAAAAGCACCTGTGATTTTTGCACCTGCGATGAATACTAACATGTTTTTAAATCCTATCGTACAAAATAATTTAACAAAATTGACTTCTAATGGGTATCAAATTATTCCTCCTGCAAACGGACGATTAGCTTGTGGCGTAGAAGGCGTGGGGCGTTTACCAGAACCAGAGTTTATTGTGGATTTTATAAAAGCTCAGTTTATGTATGCTAATGAGTTAAAGAATAAAAAAGTTTTGGTTACGGCTGCAGGTACAATTGAACCAATTGATCCTGTAAGATACATAGGAAATCGTTCTAGTGGGAAAATGGGTTATGCGATTGCGAGGGAAGCAAAAAATCGTGGTGCGGAGGTTGTGTTAATTTCTGGTCCGACAGCGTTGGCTCCAATTGAAGGAGTTCATACTATTAAAGTTGAGACAGCGGAACAGATGCGAACTGCTGTTTTAAAAGAATTTCCGGACAGCAATATTATAATTAAGGCAGCTGCCGTAGCCGATTACCGCGCAAAAAAAGTAGAGCCTAATAAAATAAAAAAAGATGATGACACTTTAAATTTAGTATTAGAAAAAAATCCAGATATTTTACTAGAGTTAGGCACCTTTAAAAAGAACAATCAATTTTTAGTTGGTTTTGCTGCTGAATCACAAAACTTAGTAAAATATGCAAAACAAAAACTGGAACGTAAAAACTTAGATATGATTGTCGCAAATGATATTACACTAAAAAATGCGGGATTCAATATAGATACTAATATTATTAAACTCTTATATAAAACTGGTGACATTGAAGATTTCCCTGTAATGTCTAAGGACGCAATTGCAAAAATTATTTTAGATAAAATAATTTTGAACTATAAATTATAGGTTGCTTTTTTCTGATAAATCATTTAGAATAATATCAAGTTATATTAATTGAATATAAAACTCATCAAGAGTAGTGGAGGGAATGGCCCAATGAAGCTCGGCAACCATTGATTTATCAAAACGGTGCCAAATCCTGTAGCAGGTCTACAAGATGAGAGTATAAATGCTCTCTTTACGGAGAGTTTTTTTATTGCGATATTGAGAAGGAGGCGTATTATGAGTAAAAAACGTGTATTATTTACATCAGAATCTGTTACAGAAGGTCATCCGGATAAAATAGCAGACCAAATTTCTGATAGTGTTTTAGATGCAATTTTAGCACAAGATCCTATGGGACGCGTTGCATGTGAGACGTTGATAACCACAGGCCAGGTACATGTCGTTGGAGAAATAACAACAAAATGTTATGTTGACATACCTAAAATAGTTAGAGAAACGATCCGGAAAATTGGCTATACTAGAGCCAAATATGGTTTCGATGCCGATACGTGTGGCGTTTTAATATCCATCGATGAACAATCTTCGGATATCGCTATGGGCGTCGATAAAGCTTTGGAAGCAAAAAAAGGATCTATGGATGAAAAAATTGAAGCGATTGGGGCTGGCGATCAGGGGATGATGTTTGGGTATGCGACAAACGAAACACCTGAATATATGCCACTAACGATTTCACTTGCGCATAAATTAGCCCGTCGCTTAACTGAAGTTCGTAAAAGCAAAGAACTTTCTTATTTACGTCCAGATGGAAAAACCCAAGTTACTGTAGCCTATGAAGATGGAAAACCTGTACACATTGATACAGTCGTTATTTCTACACAACATGGTCCAGAAGTTGATTTACTTACGATTGAAAAAGATTTAATTGAAAAAGTTATTAAACCAATTTTACCATCATCTTTATTGGATGATACAACAAAATATTACATTAATCCTACCGGACAATTCATCATTGGTGGTCCGCAAGGAGATGCTGGGTTGACTGGTCGTAAAATTATTGTGGATACGTACGGTGGTATGGCACGTCACGGTGGTGGTGCTTTTTCTGGTAAAGATCCTACAAAAGTCGACAGATCAGCAGCTTATGCTGCGAGATATGTAGCGAAAAATGTAGTAGCTGCCGGACTTGCTGACAAATGTGAAATTCAAATTGCTTATGCAATTGGCGTTGCGCGTCCCGTATCAATTATGGTTGAAACATTTGGTACAGGTAAAGTAAGTGAAGCTTTAATTGCTGAACTTATTCAAAAGAATTTTGACTTAAGGCCTGCGGGAATTATTAAAACATTAGATTTACGTCGCCCAATATATAGTCAAACTGCTGCGTATGGTCATTTCGGCCGTACTGACGTGGATCTTCCTTGGGAGCGTACAGATAAAGCTGAAATCTTAAGAAAAGAAGCAAATCTATAAAGCACTGTTAATAAAAGGGGCTCTCTTACGAGAACCCTTTTATTATTTATTAAATAAATAAAATATGGTGATGAAAATGCATAAAGTTGCCAAAGTATTCGTAAACATTCCGATAAAAAGTATAGTAAAGCCTTATTCATATACTATCCCTGCAGAACTTAGTTTCATTACGCTTGGCTGGAGGGTATTAGTTTCTTTTGGTAACAGAAAAGTAGAAGGATTTATTTATGACATCATAGAACAAGAAGATACTACGGAGTTGAAAAGTATACTCTCTGTCGTCGACCAAGAGCCTTGGTTTAATGAAAACATGATTAAACTCGCAAAATGGATGTCTGATTATTATCTTTGTTCAATAAGTGAGACAATGCGTTTATTTATGCCAGGCAAAAGCGGTTTAAAAATCTCATCTATATATAAAACGATGGCAGGAGAAGAAAACAATCACTATTTAGATACAACTTATAAAGAAATCTATCGTTATATTTTGAAAAATCAACCTGTCACGGATAAAAAAATAAGCAAAATATTTCCGACCTTTAATACAAATAAAATATTAAAATATCTTATAAATAATAAGTTTATTTATAAAGATAATGAAATACAAAAGAAATTTATTGAAAAAAAAGAAAAAGTTGTAGCGTTAAATTGTGCGATTCATGATTATGAAAAAATTTTTATATTACTAAAAAATAAACCTTCACAGCTAAAATTATTTAAATTTTTAATTGAAAATAATATCTGTTCAATAAAAAATCTAAAAATGAATAAATTTAGCCACTCTACAGTAAAAGCACTAGCCGATGCCAATCTTATAAAATTTGATTATCGACAAATTTTACGAAACAGTTACGATTCTTACGAACAGGTACAACAGCACATCATTTTAACTCCGGAACAACAAAGTGCTATAAAATCAATTTTTGAATATATAGAGCTAGAAAAACAAAGAGTCTTTTTATTACATGGGATAACTGGAAGCGGAAAAACACAGATTTATATTGAGTCTGTAATGAAGATAAGAGAAAAAGGAAAAACGGCAATTATTTTAGTTCCAGAAATCGCACTAACAGACCAAATTGTTCAACGTTTCAAAGAAATTTTTGATGATGATGTCATTGTAATTCATAGTAATTTATCTATAAATGAAAGAAATGATGCAATAAAAAAATTGAAAAACGGAGACGCAGGAATTGTAATTGGCGCACGATCAGCAATTTTTTCACCTATTGATAATTTAGGCATTATAATACTTGATGAGGAACATGATTATTCATATAAACAAGATGAATCGCCGAGATATCATACAAGGGATGTTGCTATAGAATTATCTAAAATTCATCAAGCCGTATTAATGCTGGGTAGCGCAACACCATCAATAGAAAGTTATCATTTAGCATTGACCAATCAGTATCAATTACTTCAATTGAAAAAGCGTATAGAAAACTCGGAATTGCCTATTGTGAAAGCGATTGATATGAGGGAAGAATTAAGACTTGGACGCAAAAATGTCATTTCAAACGAATTAAAAGCATTAATTCTCCAAACCATATCAAAAAAGGAGCAGTTGATCATTCTGCTAAATAGACGTGGATTTTCAACCTTTATTTTATGTCGAGAATGCGGATATGTGATTGCTTGTAAAAACTGTACGCTTCCTATGGTGTATCATAAAAATGGTAAGTTACAATGCCATTTCTGTGATAGTACGGAAAATGTACCTGATACGTGTCCTAAATGCGGCAGTCGCTACATTAAATACTTTGGGACTGGAACAGAGAGGTTAGAATATGAGCTTAACAAAGTTTTCCCTGACGTACGTATTGCTCGAATGGATAGAGATACAATGACGAAAAAAATGGCGCATTCTAAACTGCTTCATGATTTTTCAAATAATAAATATGATATTTTACTTGGTACACAAATGGTTGCAAAAGGACATGATATAAAGAATGTTACTGGAGTAGGTATTATTAGTGCTGATGCAAGTTTAAATTTGCCAGATTTTCGAGCTGCTGAAAAATGTTTTTCATTGATCACACAGGCGGCTGGTCGTGCTGGAAGAGGAAATTTAACCGGAAGAGTAATCGTCCAAACTTACAATCCAGAACATTATGCTGTTCTTGCTGCAATACAGCATGATTATCTTGCTTTTTTTGAACAAGAAATCATGCTGCGAAAACAATTATTTTATCCTCCCTATAGCAAATTAATTAAACTAATTGTACAAAGTAAAAATGAAAAATCAGCATTAGAACAAGCTACGTTAATTGTAAAAAATTTAATGCGTGATACGCCTAATGCAGATGATCAAATTTTAGGACCCTTCCCACCAACAATTGCTAAATTAAAAGATTTCTATCGGTTTAACATTTTTATAAAAACAACGCATGAAGAAGTACTAAAAAAAATTTTAATAAAGTATGATATTCATATACAGGACAATATTATTATAGATGTAAATCCAGTAAACGTTATGTAGATAATTATATCCGTGGATTTTTACCTTCCAATGTGATAAAATTTATAAGTTAATCTATGTTCGTTGGAACAACAGGAGGTTAAAATGGCAATTTTAGAAATAAAAAAAGCTGGTGATAAAATTTTAAAAGAAATTTGTAAACCAGTAGAAAAAATTGATCGCAATATAAGAAAACTTTTAGATGACATGGCAGAAACAATGTATAAAGCAAACGGAGTAGGTTTGGCTGCCCCCCAAGTAGGAATTCCTCTAAGAATAGTTGTAATTGATATAGGTGATGGATTGATTGAACTAATTAATCCTGTAATGATAAAATTTGAAGGGCGAGAAAGGGATACTGAAGGATGTTTAAGTATTCCTGATATGTATGGTGAAGTCGAACGATACAGTAAAGTTGTCGTAGAAGCTTTAAATCGCCGCGGGAAGAAGCAACGTTTTTCTGGTGAAGGTTTATTAGCACGTGCTTTTCAACATGAAATCGATCATTTAGATGGTATTTTATTTATTGATCGAGCTGACACCATTCAAAGGAGTAATTAAGATGTCTAGGTTAAGAGTTATTTTCATGGGAACACCAGAGTTTTCAGTTCCTTCGTTAGAGAAATTAAGTCAAAATTATGATGTTATTGCAGTTGTCACGCAACCTGATCGACCAAGGGGAAGGGGGCATAAGCTGGCAGAATCTCCCGTAAAGCAAGCCGCACTAAAATTGGGTTTAAAAGTTTATCAACCGGAAAGAATTAAAACACCAGAATTTGAAAATATCCTAGCTAATTTGCACCCGGATTTAATTGTCGTTGTCGCATTCGGTCAAATTTTATCTAAACGAATTTTAACAACGCCACCACTAGGCTGTATAAATGTACATGCTTCTTTATTACCTCGATATCGAGGAGCAGCACCCATTCACTGGGCAATTGTAAATGGAGAAAAAGTAAGCGGTGTTACGACGATGTTTATGGATATTGGGCTAGATACGGGTGATATGATATTAAAAAAAGAAGTAGAAATTTCAAAAGAGATGACCACTGGAGAATTGCACGATAGGTTGATGACCTTAGGCGCAGACCTTCTAATAGAAACGATAGAGTCAATACAGTTTAAAACTGACATTAGAATAAAACAAGATGATACAAAATCTAATTATGCACCTTTATTAACAAAGAAGATAGAACAGATTAACTGGTCATTATCCGCAGAAAGAATACATGATTTAATCCGCGGGTTAAATCCTTGGCCGGGGGCATTCTGCTTATTCGACGATAAAGTCTTTAAAATTTGGAAAACTAAAATATATAATTCTGAAAAAATAAGTATCACAAAGCAAGCACCGGGCACGATTATTGAATTCACTAAGAATGGGTTTATCGTTATAACTGGAACAGGATTACTAGAGGTTTTAGAAATACAGCCTGCCGGAAAACGAAGAATGCTTGCAAAAGATTATGTTTGTGGTCATGGCTTAAAAATCGGCGACAAGTTCGACGACGTGGGAGTATAATATGATTCATACAATTCATCGAACGCAAAAAAGATTATTTATTGCATTGATCTTAATGAGTTTACTGCTTACAAGTATATCTATTTACGCAATGTGGAAAATTAGTTTTATTGGCTTGCTTAGTATTAGCAAATACTTGCCTGCTATAATTGGTGGGATTTTGCTCATCCTTCTTGGATTTGTTTTTTTCGGAATTGTAGGGATTATTCTTGCGGTACTAGGATTACCTACATTTAAAATTTTTCAAAAACAAGCCTGGACCGCGATTAACTTATTGTTTCCTCTTGCAGTTAGTATTGGAAGATTAATTCATGTGAAAAAAGAAAAAGTGGAACGATCTTTTATTGAAGTTAGTAATCAAATTATCCGTCATCAAAAAATCAAAGTACCTGCGGATAGGTTACTGCTGCTCACGCCACACTGTTTACAACAAGAAAAATGTCCACATAAAATAACACGCAATGTTTATAATTGCAAAAAATGCGGTGCGTGTAAGATCGGGCATCTTGTTGAGCTATCAGAAAAATTAGGATTTCATTTTATTGTTTCAACCGGGGGGACTTTATCTCGTCAAATGATAAAATCAATTAAACCCAAGGCAGTATTAGCGATAGCGTGCGAACGTGATTTAACAAGTGGGATACAAGATACTTATCCTTTACCTGTTGTTGGCGTTTTAAATGAAAGACCTTGTGGACCTTGCAATAACACGACAGTCGATTTAAAAAAAGTGGAAGAAGCAATAACGGAACTTATTGAGAAATAGATGTAGGTGATAAAATGAATGCAAGACAAATTGCATTAAAAATTATTAATGATGTAAATCATAACGCTGCCTATGCAAATATATCTTTAACACGAGAATTAAGTAAATATACGGTCTCTGAAACTGATAGGCGGTTTATAACTGAATTGGTATATGGAACAATAAAAGCTGGAGCAACTTTAGACTGGATTATAAGTAAATATATTAATCGGTCATTGTCAAAAGTCTCTCCCATCATCTTAGACATATTGCGTATGGGCGTTTATCAAATTTACTTTATGACAAAAGTTCCAGATTCTGCGGCTTGTAATGAATCTGTTAAAATTTCAAAAAAATATGGACATGCTGGGACGATTAAATTTGTAAATGGTGTACTTAGAAATATGATTCGAATGCCTGAAAAAGCAAAATATCCTACACTAGAGCAAAATCCAATTCAAAATTTAGCCTTACAATACTTTCATCCGGAATGGTTGGTCAAAAGATGGATAACCCGATTCGGTATTGAAGAAACAGAGGAGCTTTGTGCGTTTAATAACACAAATGCGCTTTTATCTATGCGTACAAATACATTAAAAGTTACACGTGATGAACTAATGCAAATTTTAATACGCGAAGGTCTTCAAGTGAAGTCTTCGTTGCTGGTTCCAGAAGGAATATTATGTACAAAACATCCGGCAATTCATACCTTAAAATCATTGCAAAATGGTTTATTTCAAATACAAGATGAAAGTTCTATGCTGGTTGCTCATATTTTGGATCCTAAGCCAGGAGAATTTATTATTGATACCTGCAGTGCGCCAGGTGGAAAAACGACGCATATTGCAGCTTTAATGAAAAACAAAGGGAAAATACTAGCAACTGATATATATGAACACAAATTATTGAAAATTGAAGAAAATGCAAAACGATTGGGCATCAATATTATTGAGACCAAATTACTAGATGCAATGAAAATTGGTGAATTATATAAACAAAAAGCTGATCGAGTATTGGTTGATGCACCTTGTTCAGGGCTTGGCGTCTTAAGAAAAAAACCAGATTCTCGGTGGAAAAAAACTGAATATTTATTGCATGAACTACCAATTTTACAAATGCAAATATTAAATAGTGCTGCGGAAGCTGTAAAAATAGGGGGAACTTTAATATATAGCACTTGTACAATTGAAAAAGAAGAAAATCAAGATATTGTTCATCGATTTTTATCTAGCAGAACAGATTTTGAACTGGAAGATTCAAATCTTTTTTTGCCAAATAACTTAGAAATAAAGCAGCCAAATTTGATGATTCAGCTTTGGCCACATATTGATAAAGTAGATGGATTTTTTATTGCCAGAATGAAACGAATTAAGTAGGTGTAAATTTGAAAATAAATATTTTCGGTTTATTTCTTTCCGATCTTATTGAACTATTAAAAGATTTGCATATAGAAAGTTATCGAGCAAAACAGATCGTTGAATGGATGTATAAAAAAAATGTTACGAATTTTTTTGAAATGAAAAATCTTCCTATATCATTAAGAGAAAAACTTGACGAAAATTTCACCATTACAACCGCGCATCTGAAAGATGAGCTAATCTCAAATGATGGAAAAACAATTAAGTTTTTACTGGAATATGAAGATCATATCTTAGTTGAAACAGTTTTAATGAAACACTCTTATGGAAACAGCGTTTGTGTATCAACACAAGCCGGATGTAATATGGGCTGTATTTTTTGTGCTTCAACGTTAAACGGAATGATTCGAAATTTAACCGCAAGTGAGATTTTCGCTCAAGTTTCTTATATCCAGAATTTATTAATGAAAAATAATCAAAAAGTAAATACTATTGTAATAATGGGATCCGGAGAACCACTGTCCAATTATGACAATGTAATTCGGTTTATGCGTTTGTGTCATGAAACTTATAGTTTGAATTTAAGCTATAGAAATATTACAATTTCAACATCTGGGATTGTTCCGATGATAGAAAAATTGATAGAAGAAAAGTTGCCAATTACTTTGTCGATCTCTTTGCACGCATCAAATAATAAACTTCGATCTCAAATCATGCCGATTAATGAAAAATACGATCTTACCTCTGTTATAAATGCGGGTAAAAAATTCGCAGCACAAACGGGACGACGAGTAACTTATGAATATATTTTAATCGATCAACTAAATGATACAAAAGAAAATGCAGTTGAACTAGCTAATTTGGTAAAAGGGCAATTGGCGAATATAAATCTAATTCCTATTAATCCGGTTTTAGAACGTGGATTGAATAGACCTTCATACAATAAAGTAAAAAGTTTCGAGCAAATTTTACTGAGTAAACATATCAATGTAACAATTCGGAGAGAGATGGGAAATGATATACAAGCTGCCTGTGGACAGTTAAGGAATAGACATACAAAATAATAGGAATTATTTTGACTAGTTTTGTTTCAAAGCATATAATGGGAATGTATGTATTGCGAGGTGAAGCCAATATGTTTGTCCGTAACATAGAAAACTTTCTAGAGAAATATATAGAAGGATTTTTCAATCAAAAGTTTTCTAGCAATTTACAAATGATCGAAATCTTTAAACGTTTAGAAAAAGAAATATATTTTAAAAAATATGTTAAAAATGACGAAACATATATTCCGGATGTCTACATGATATATTTATCTGAATCTGATTATCAAATATTATATTCTGAGGAAATGTGTGATGATTTGGTTGCATTCATTATCAAAATGGCACTAGAAAATTCTTATAAAGTATCAAAAACAGTCATTGTTAAATGCCACTTTGATAAAAAATTAAAAAAAGGATGTTTTTATATTGAACCGGAATACAGTAATCATTTCATAGAGGAAAAACAATCTGATAATTCTATGCATACGATTGTTTTTCAACGACAAGATTTACAAGTATCGAAAAATTTAAATTTGGAGTCCAACTATGCCAGTTTAACTGTAATAGATGGTATGGATGAAGATAAGATCAAACTTGATCTTGGCAATAGACGTATAAACATAGGACGTCGTAAAAATAACGAGGTAACACTTACCGATATAAACACCTCTAGATTACATGCATATATTCTACCTGAAGAACCTAAACAGCACATCATTCATGATGCCAATAGTTTAAATGGTCTATTTGTAAATGGTCAACAAATTGATCAATGTATTTTGCGTCATGGTGATAAAATTAAACTTGGAAATACAGTTATACTATATGAGGTGAAATGAAGTGCCGTCTGTAATGACCATTGTTGATGTTTTAAGTATAATATTACAGTATGGATTCATTCTATTTATATACTATTTTATTTATAAAGTAGTATATCTACTTTATAAAGATTTGAATCCTAATAGAATAAAGAATGAAGAAGAAAACTCTTATGCAAAATTAATCTTAATAGATCTTGATGATCCTACAAAAGAAAAACAGATATTTTCTTTTGTAGATATTATAACAATAGGCAGAAACAATGAAAATGATATAATCATAAACGACCAATATGTTTCACACTATCACGCGCAAATAAAAAGAATAGATAGTAATTATATATTGGAAGACTTAGACAGTATTAATCATACATATTTGAATAATGAATCGATAGTAAGAAACGAAGTTTTAAAATCTGGTGATATAATCAAGATTGGTTTAGTCACTTTTAGATTTGAGAGGTGATACGCGTGCTGGCAGTCGCAAAATCAGACATTGGTTTAATTCGGCAAATTAATGAAGATAGTTTTGAATGTATAAATCCCAATTTGTATATTGTTGCTGATGGAATGGGAGGTCACTTAGCTGGTGAAGTTGCTAGCAAAATGGCTGTAAATCATATCAAAAATTTTATTCAAAAGAATATGGATACTTATATAAATCCAGAGGTATTACTTAATGATGCTATCTTAGATGCTAACAAAATTATTTATGAAAAATCTAAAGAACATAAAGAATATGTAGGTATGGGGACTACTGTTAGTATTGTATATTGTGTAGATGATCATTTTTTCTGGGGACATGTTGGAGATAGTCGAATCTATTTATTACGCGAAAATCAATTATCTCAATTAACGAAGGATCACTCACTTGTATGGGGTTTATTTGAAAGCGGATCCATAACAAAAGCAGAAGCACAAATACATCCGCAGCGTAATATACTTACGAGAGCGGTTGGAGTCAATACAGATTTGACTGTAGATACAGGCGTTTATGATTTACGCAAAGATGATCGACTATTATTATGTACAGATGGATTAACTAATATGGTAAGTGAAGAAACTATCAAAAATGCCATTTCTTTAGAACATCGTGATTTAACAAAAAATGTGAATTTTTTGTTAAAAGCTGCTATTAATGCCGGAGGTTCAGATAATATTACACTCATATTATCTGAAGAATAATATGAGTAACTTACGTGAAAATGAACTACAATTACTTATCATTGCCTGTTTTATATTCTTATTTGGAATTAGTATTGTTCAGTTACAAAATTTAAATAATCTTAAATTATTCATTTTAGTGGAAGAACTAGGTTTTATAATAGCTTGTTTTATAATCCAAAAACTTCTTAGAGTATATTTCCCCAATAGTGATCCATTTTTATTTCCATCGGTAATAACCTTGATTAGTATTGGATTAACAATGATTTATCGTTTAAAACCTTTGTTATTTCAGCAACAATTAAAATGGATATTTATTGGTTTATTTATTTTTTCAATATCCGCATTTATTTTCCGTAAAATACATTTAATTTTTCACTACAAATATATTATTGGTTTAATCGGTATTGGTCTATTGCTTTTATCTATTCTTCTAGGAACCGATATTAACGGAAGTCGTAGCTGGATTATTATGGGGCCCATTAGATTTCAGCCTTCTGAATTTGCTAAAATTTTTATTATTATTTTTTTAGCTACATATTTAATAGAAAATAAAGTTGTTTTAGGTCTTAAAAATAATAAGTTTGGGCCTATTGTTTTACCTTCTTTTAGATTTATTGCTCCATTTATTACAATATGGAGTTTAGCAATGTTGATGTTTTTATTACAAAAAGATTTAGGATCAGCTTTATTATTTTTTGGAATTGCTATTTTAATGACCTATATGGCAAATAATAATTTAAGTTATATTTTTATTGCCGGTTCTTTCTTTGTCATTGGCTCTACATTAAGTTACTTCCTTTTTGATCACGTCAAAGTAAGAGTTAATATTTGGAACAATCCTTGGGCTGATCCAAATGGACAGGCATATCAAATCGTACAATCTTTATTTGCCATAACCTCAGGAGGAATTTTAGGAACTGGTATCACTTACGGTCATCCCGAATTTATTCCGGAAGTCCATACAGATTTTATTTTTTCAGCAATTGCAGAAGAATTAGGATTTGTCGGTGCTATATTTATAATCTTACTTTACGTACTCATTATTTATCGAGGTTTTAAAATTTCACTTATGTGTAAAAATGAGATAAATGCACTTATCGCTGCAGGAATATCAGTAAGCATTGCTTTACAAATATTTATAATCATTGCTGGCGTGACAAAATTTTTGCCTTTAACTGGTATTACATTACCTTTTTTAAGCTATGGCGGCAGCTCTATGGTCAGTAGTTTTATTATGGTTGGATTGTTATTTGCTTTATCAGAAAAGAGGAATAACATTGCATAATGATGATGTTAAAAATAACATATTTAAAGTAGCTGTATTTTTATTTTCATGGATTCTCATTTTGATATTTTATATAACATACATACAAATTGTAATGGGAACTGAAATAAGTAATCATCCATTGAATAAACGAAATACTGAATATGCCAGTAACATCCAACGTGGCAATATTATAGCATACGATGGTACTATATTAGCTTATAGTGAAAAAAAACTCGATGGAGGATATATAAGAAAATATCCTTTAAAAGAAATAACTGCACATATTGTAGGATTCGAAAGTGCTAAGCTTGGGAATACAGGAATTGAAGCAGGTTATAATTCATATTTATCCGGGACAGGTGAATTTAATACACATTGGGGTGCCATACAAAAACTTATAAAGAAAGAGCATGGTTATAATATTGTACTTACAATAGATACAAAATTGCAGGAAATTGCTGCTCGTTCATTGGGAGATAGAAATGGGGCAATTATTGTATTAAACCCTAAAAATGGAGCAATTTTAGCAATGGTAAGCAGGCCAGGATTTGATCCTAACTCTATCGACCAATCTTGGGATAAAATCCAAAATGATACATCTGCTGTATTGCTGAATCGAGGAACGCAGGGATTGTATCCACCAGGATCTATTTTTAAGACCGTCATTTTAGAAGCTGCTTTAACAGAAGATAAAAATATAGTAAATGCTACGTTTAATTGCCCAGGTTATTTAAAAATTAGCGATGATTATACATTGTTTGAAGATCATCATGCTGTACATGGTAACTTAAGTTTAAAAGAGGCACTTACAGTGTCCTGTAACACTACATTTGCAACATTAGCATTAAAGCTGGGACCGACTAAACTTGATGCTGCATTTCAACGTTTTGGATTTGGAAAAGCACTTGAGAGTAAGGATTTTACAGAGTCTCAAATAAAACTTCCTCCATTAGGCGAACTTAATAATGGCGATTTAAGTCAAATTGGAATAGGACAGGGACAACTTTTAGTAACACCTTTACGTATGGCATTAGTTACAAGTGCTTTTGCAAATAACGGAACGATTATGCGCCCGCACCTTTTACATGAAATTCGTACAGTTGATGGTGATATAATAAAAGAATTTCATAACGAAAAATGGTTAGAAGTAACAAATAAAGAGACTTCAAATATTATTAGTGAATTTATGGAAAGCGTTGTTCAAAATGGTACCGGAAGCGCAGCCCGAATCCAGAATATAAGGGTTGCTGGAAAAACGGGGACAGCGGAAAATTCTCAGGGTCAATCACATGCTTGGTTTATAGGTTTTGCACCATTAGAATCACCAGAAATTGTTGTTGTTGTTTTAGTGGAAAATAGCGGTAGTGGTGGAAAAGTTGCAGCACCAATTGCAAAAAAAATAATATCAAGTGCATTAAAATAGGAGGTGACTTAATGATAAACAATATTTTAGATGATCGCTATGAGATTATTGAACGTGTCGGTGGAGGTGGAATGGCAGATGTTTATCGCGCACACGATAGACTTTTAGACCGATTTGTAGCCGTAAAAATTCTACATTCTCAATTTGCCAACGACGAAGAATTTATAATAAAATTCAAACGCGAAGCACAAGGTGCTGCTAAACTGTCACATCCTAATATCGTAAATATCTATGACGTTGGACGGGAATTGAATACGCATTATATTATTATGGAATATGTATCAGGAGAAACCCTAAAAGAGAAAATACAACGTGAAGGGGTCTTGAAAGAAGAAGATGCCCTGCATATTGCAGAAGAAATTGCAAAAGCATTAGAACATGCTCATCAAAATAATTTAGTTCATTGTGATATAAAGCCTCACAATATTTTAGTTACTAAAGCGGGCGCGATTAAAGTGACTGATTTTGGCATTGCTCGTGCATCCACAGCAAGCACAATGACCTATAATGGTACCATTATAGGTTCTGTTCATTATTTTTCACCAGAGCAGGCCAAAGGAAGTGCCATTAGCACAAAGTCAGATATTTATTCTTTAGGTGTAGTATTATATGAAATGTTAACCGGTCAATTGCCTTTTACGGGAGAATCACCAATAAGCATAGCCTTAAAACATTTACAGGAAGAACCAACACCAATTCGCAATATGAATACTACAATCACCCCAATGACGGAAGCAGTAGTTGTAAAAGCGATGTCTAAAAATCCTGATGAAAGATTTGAAAATATTAGTGATATGATTGCAGAGTTAAGATATGCTGAAATTTATTTATTGGGAGATAATACTAGGAAAATTAAAGAGGATGAATTTGCTACGCAGATTTTACCGAAAATAACGAAAGAATCCACAAAGTTTTCTAATATAGATCCTCTACAAACAAATAAAGTTGAAAAAAAAGCAATCAAATCTAAAACAATTCTAGCTGCTTTATCTTTACTATTAATTTTAGGATTTTTCTTAGGTGCATTTTTAGCTTATGGAAAATTTTGGACTGGAAATGAGGTTACCGTACCAGGTGTCGTTGGAAAACAAATGGATACTGCAAAGCACATTCTAGAATCTGCAAATCTACGGGTAAATGTTGAAGAAGCATTTGATGCTAAAGTTCCTGCTGGACAAGTAATTTCACAATATCCTGAAGAAGGTTCGATCGTAAAAGAGCAACGAACCATTACGATTTATATAAGTAAGGGTGGAGAAGCTGTTGATGTACCGGATCTAACAGGATTAACTAGGCGCGATGCCGAAATTAAGTTGAAAAATTTAGGTTTGCAACTAGGACGTGTTGATGAACAATATTCCGACCAAGCTTTTGATATTGTCATCAATCAAAACCCAAGGCAGGGGACACAAGTAACCAAAGGCTATACAATTGACATTGTAATTAGTAAAGGTGAAGAAAAACATAAATTAATCCTACCTGATTTTAAAGGAAGTTCTTTAACTTCTATTACAAGTCAATTAGAAAAATTAAAGCTGAAAATTGGAAAGATCACAGAAGTTGAAGATTCTAAAAATTCTTCGGGAACAATTTTGACACAAACTCCTGAAGCTGGTGCAGAAGTTCTTGAGGGAACGACAATAGATTTTGATATTGTAAAGCCAGAATCAAATGGATCAAAGAAAAAGAAATCCGTAGAATTTATTATCCCAGAAGGAGCTTCTAAACAAGCCGTTCAAATCATTCTCACAGACTCTGAAGGACGCAGAGTCGTTTATGAAAGTACACATAAACCTGGTGACAGATTAAGTAAAACAATAGAAGGCTCTGGGCAAATGAAAATTCAAATTTATATTAATGGCAAATTAATCAGAGAACAGAGTAGCTGATATGGAGGAATATATACATGCAGAACGGCGTTGTAATAAAAACATTAAATAGTTACTACTACGTTCAAACAGAGCATGAAGTAATTAGATGTAAAATAAGAGGACGATTTAAAAGAGAAAGATTTCTATTATGCGTAGGTGATCAAGTAACCTATCAATTGCTTGAAGATCATACTGGTATAATTGAATCTATTATGCCGCGTAATACTTTGCTAAAACGTCCATTCGTAGCAAATGTTGATCAAGTCATTGTAACTTTTGCTGCAAAGAATCCCGATATAAATCTTTTGTTGATAGATCGTTTTTTGGTATTAGCCGAACATTCGAATCTAAAAATATTACTCTGTGTTAATAAATGCGATCTTGCTGATGTGAATGAACTTAATTCTTTGATTGATTTATATACTACAATTGGATATGAAGTAATCAAAGTATCTGCACAAAAAAATATTGGGATAGATCTTTTAAAAGAACATCTGCAAAATAAAGTCTCTGTATTTTCAGGGCCATCAGGTGTTGGTAAATCAACTCTACTCAAT
The DNA here is from genome assembly GCF_900086705.1 of Massilibacillus massiliensis. Classification (NCBI taxonomy): domain Bacteria; kingdom Bacillati; phylum Bacillota; class Negativicutes; order Selenomonadales; family Sporomusaceae; genus Anaerosinus; species Anaerosinus massiliensis. The sequence goes on from NZ_LT575483.1 coordinate 105,708, forward strand.
GTTTTAAATCCTAAATTTCAATTGCTTACAGGCTCTATCAGCAATAAAATCAAACGTGGGAAGCACACAACTCGAGTTGCAGAACTATTTCCTTTATTTGAAAATAGTTTTGTTGTTGATACACCCGGATTTAGCTTTACTGAATTTAAGGATATAGATAAATTTCAATTAAGTCATTATTTTCCCGAATTCAGGGAAATAGATGAAACATGTAAATTCAATACTTGTTTACATGATCATGAGCCTCAATGTGCAATAAAACAGGCCGTAAAAAATAAAAGTATAACAAAACAACGTTATACTTCGTATCTCAGTATCTTAAATGAAATTAAAGATATAAAAAGGGAGTTTTAATCATGATAAAAATATCACCGTCAATTCTTTCTGCAGACTTTGCTAATTTAGGAGACGAAATCAATAAAGTAGTTCACGCTGGAGCGGATATGGTGCACATAGATATTATGGATGGCCATTTTGTTCCAAATTTAACACTTGGCGCACCAGTAGTAGCGGATTTAAGGAAAGTAACCAATACTGTATTTGATGTGCATTTAATGGTTAGTAATCCACAAGATTACGTGATTCCTTTTGCAAAAGCAGGTGCAGACATCTTAACATTTCATGTAGAAGCAGCACCTCATATGCATAGAATTATTCAAACGATTAAAGAAAATAATATGAAGGTTGGAATAGCGTTAAATCCCGGTACATCGTTATCGACCATAGAAGAAATTCTTCCCGATGTTGATATGATCTTATTAATGACAGTAAATCCTGGCTTTGGTGGACAAAAATTTATTTCTAATGTTTTAAATAAGATTGAGAAACTAAGAACAATAATCTGTGATCGTAATTTAACTATTGATATTCAAGTAGATGGTGGTATTAATGAGATCACTGCCAAAGAAGTAATTCAAAAAGGCGCAAATGTTTTAGTTGCAGGTTCAGCAATATACGGTGCAAAAGATGTTGCGCAAATGATTACAAATTTAAAAAATAATAAATGATCATACAAGATGAAGCAATGGAATCGTTTAAGGAGGAATACAAGTGAAAGCTGTCGTTCTACTTTCTGGTGGTTTAGATTCAACAGTATGTATGGCTGTCGCTAAAAGCCGAAATTTTGACATTTACCCAATCAGCTTTAATTATCACCAAAGACATAGTATTGAGCTAAAAAGTGCTGAAAAAATAGCTGAAATTTACAAAGTAAAAAAACATTTAATTATAGAAACTAATCTGGATACAATCGGAGGAAGTGCTTTAACTGATACAAATTTAGATGTTCCAAATGGCGATGTTCATAGAACCGATATTCCAATTACTTATGTTCCTGCTCGGAATTTAATTTTTTTAAGTTATGCTTTAGGATATGCTGAAGTTCTTGGAGCTGAACACATTTTTATTGGCGTAAATGCTTTAGATTATTCAGGCTATCCAGACTGTCGTCCAGAATTTATAAATTTGTTTCAGAACATAGCTGATTATTCGATAAAAGCAGCTGTACAAGACAAAAAGCACATCAACATTGAAACGCCACTCATAAATTTGTCAAAGAAAGATATCGTCTTATTAGGAACAAGCTTAAATGCTCCTTTATATTTAACACATAGTTGTTATAATGGCGGTGAAGAAGCCTGTGGAATTTGTGATAGCTGCCAACTTCGATTAAAAGGTTTTAAAGAAGCTGGAATAAAAGATCCAGTTCAGTATAAGTAGGAGTGACAAATTTGAAAGATGTACAAAATGGTTCGGATGAACGTGGAATTGCAATTCAAAAAGTAGGCATTAAAGAAATATATTTGCCTTTTTATATAGAAACAAAATTCAAATCTGCTCAACCTGTGCTATCTAAAATTAAATTTACAGTTGACTTACCCATGGAATATAAAGGTACACATATGAGTAGATTTGTTGAAATATTAAATGAATGGAATCAAAAATCTTTAAGTATGTATGAAATGGAATGCATTTTAGAGCACGCGTTAAATAAATTGGAAGCATCATCAGCATATCTGAAAATTGATTTTAAGTATTTCATAGATAAAATTGCACCAATTAGTAAAAGAAAGAGCATATTAGATATAGATTGTGCTTATATTGCACAAAAAGATCATCTTGGAAATTTTGAATTCATCTTGGAAGTTAATATTCCATTCACCTCGTTATGTCCTTGCAGCAAAGAAATTTCTAAATATGGTGCACATAATCAGAGAGGGTTAATGCATGCAAAAGTAAAATTAGAGCGTAACAAAATATTGTGGATTGAAGATTTGGTAGAAATCATGGAAAAACAGGCAAGTTGTCCAATTTATCCTTTATTAAAACGAGAAGATGAAAAATTCGTTACTGAAAAAGCCTATGAAAATCCAAAATTTGTTGAAGATATCCTTAGAGATTTAGTGCTTGCATTCAGAAAAATTACTTTCATTAATTGGTTTAGTATTGAATGTGAAAATTTTGAATCAATTCATAATCATAGTGCGTATGCTAGTCATTCAGAATTTGTAAGGCATAGTTCCAGTGAAAACAATTTATAAGTAGACTGGAGTCGTTTGATGAAAAAGTTAATTGTCAATGCCGATGATTTTGGTTTGCACACTTGTGTTAATCAAGCAATTATAAAAGGGCATATGAACGGATGCATAACAAGCGCTTCCATTATGCCGACAGGACCAGCTTTCGAAGATGCTATACATTTGGCTTTAAAAACTCCCAGTTTGGGAGTCGGCGTACATTTAACGTTGGTATCAGAAAAACCATTACTTTCTTGTCAGAAAGTGAATTCCTTAGTAAGCTCAAATGGATATTTTCAAAAAGACCATATGGCTTTTATTCAAAAATTTCTAAGAAAAAATATAGATTTAAAAGAAGTTTATTTGGAACTTTCTGCACAAATAGAGGCCGTTTACCAAACGGGTGTAAAAATAACTCATATTGATAGTCATCAGCATCTACATATATTGCCAGGAATCATTAATATCGTTATTGATTTAGCGAAACAATATGAAATAAAGGCGATAAGAATTCCTGCTGAACCATATTTTTTTACTGGTGGATACAATGCAGATATTAAACGATTCATTAGTAAATGTGGTTTAACCTTTTTATCTAATTTAGCGAGAAATCTAGTAAGAAAAAATCATTTGATGTCCACACAGAATTTTTTTGGTATGTTAGCTGGCGGAAATATGTTTCCAGTTTATTTTTCTAATATAATTGATACACTACCTGAGGGGAGTTCAGAAATTATGATTCATCCAGGAATTAATACCAACGTTTTACAAGAACATTTTGGATGGAATTATCATTGGGAAAGTGAGTTAAATGCAGTTATGGAAAAAAATATTTTAGAGAAAATTTCAAATCGTCATATCCAACTATGTTCATTCGGAGCGTTAGTGAATGAATAAATTTTATAAAAGATTTTTATTTCTGATCGTATTATTAGCTGTAATTTCATGTGGTGTTATTTATTTTACAATAGATATAAATACATTTAATAATTTAACTTCTTTCCAGCCATGGTCTATCATATTGGCAATTATTCTAGTTTCTATTGGTTTGATTCTAGATGGAACCAGATTAATGCACTTAGTTCGAATATCAAATGAACATATTACTTTACAACAAGCAGTACAAGTAGTTTTCGGTAATTATTTCTTAGCTTTATTAACACCTGGCGCAACTGGTGGTGCGGTTGCACAATTAATTTTTTTAAGACATGCTGGAATTCCTACGGGAAAGGCAACTGTCTTTGTTATTGTTAGAACTTTAGTTTCTATATTATTTTTATTACTTTGTCTCCCGATTATTTTTTATTATGATATTCATCTACTACCATGGATCTCTGCAGAATCCTTAATGTATGCTTCTGCTTGCATTGTTATTTTAATTCTTTTGGCAATTTGGGCTTTCAAAACAAACTTTCCCGATTATGTTGTAATAAAAATATCAAAAAAATTTCCTCGTAATCGACGACGTATGATTTTTTCCTTTTATCACGACATAAAGGGCGCTGTCTTGCTATTATCTTCTGCACCATTTAGTATGTTTCGCGTTTTTATTGAATCAGGGCTAAGTCTAATTGCAATATATAGTGTTGTTCCCATTTTATTTTTAGGTATGGGCGCTGAAGCAAATTGGCATATTATTATGGGTAGAATGATTTTTCTTAATATATTATTATATTTTGCACCAACTCCTGGAGGCTCAGGAATTGCCGAAGGTGGATTTGTTCTATTATTTAGCGATTTTCTCCCATCTGGAACTGTTGGAATCGTTGCTGTTGCCTGGAGAATCATCGTAGAATATTTACCTTTTTCAATAGGTTTTTATTACACTGTAAAGGTATTTGGACGGGATTTTTTAAATAAACAGATGAATAAGTAGCTGTTACAAAATGAATATTTGGAGGTATAGAATGTATCGTAGAAATTATGTAGCAATTTGTATTACAGCTGCAATTTCCATTCTTATAATATTTTTCAATCTAGGGGGGTTTTCTTTACTAGATCCAGATGAGCCAGTCTATGCTGAAACGCCAAAAGAAATGATTCTTTATAACAATTTTATTTCTCCTAAAATTTATGGAGAGTATTGGTATGATAAACCTCCTATGTATTATTGGCTGGTATCACTTTCTTATAAAATTTTTGGCATCAATGATTTTGCTGCTAGATTTCCTTCTGCCTTATTCGCCGTTGTGGGCATAGGTGTTATTTTTTATTTTGCACAAAAACTATTTAATAAAAATGTGGGTATGATCAGTGCCTTGGTTTTAGTGACAAGTATTGAGTACTTTTATTTAGGCAAGGCAGCAGTAACGGATATAACATTAAATTTATTTTTGACTTGTTCTTTGCTGAGTTTTATCAGTAAAAAATATTATAGTTATTATATTTTCGCAGGATTGGCTGTGTTAACAAAAGGTCCCATAGGCTTATTTTTTCCGAGTGTTATTGTATTGATTTATTTGATTATAACAAACAATTTAAAAGAATTACGGCAGATGAAAATATTGCCTGGTGTTATTATTTTTTCTATCATTGCATTACCTTGGTATATCATCATGTATAACTTTCATGGCAATGTATTTATAGATACTTTTCTCGGATTTCATAATGTAACACGTTTCACTACACCGGAACATCCTTCTGGTACCCTTTGGTACTTTTATATTCCCGTCCTAATTATTGGATTTTTTCCTTGGATCGCAATATTAATGCAATCTGTCTATAATTCTCTAATAAACTCTAGACAGAAATTTAATGAATTAGCATTTTTAAATACATGGATATTCGTAGTGTTTTTATTTTTTTCATTTGCTCAGACAAAATTGGTATCATATATATTACCCATGTATCCACCAATGGCAATCATTGTAGGTTGGCATATTGACCAGTTATGTAAGAAACATTATAAGAATCGCAGCGCATTCTCTTGGATAGTTTTATCGTGCCTGTTTATCGTTCTGATACTTGTAGGTTCTGTATCTGTGATAGAAGAAATGCCTGAAACTAAGCAGGGCATACTATATTTAAATATACTGCTCATCTTAATGATGGCCTGCATATTGATTTCTACATGGCAAAAAAAATTAGAAAGAGTTTTATGGGTAAATATAGTTGGGATGTGCATCTTTTCTCTCATATTAGTAAAGATGATTATTCCAGCTATTGCACCCCAATTTTCTTCTTTTAATATTGCTCAACAATTTAAACAAGATTATGACAATCATAGTCCAATTTATGTTTCAAAATTTTTGCGTCCCGGATTTTCTTTTTATAGTAACTACTATGGGAATGAATTAATTTTTTCGGATCAGTCTACACCAAATCTAGAGCCAATTCTTCAACAAAACTCGAAGGTCTATTTTATTCTTAGAGATATCGATTATATACGAATTCCAGAAAATATTAGAGATCAATTAACTATTATAAAAACAGCTGATAATAAAATGATATTGGTGACAAAATAATACGAAAACACTATTTACATTGCATAAATAGTGTTTTTTTTTCTTTATGCAGGATTTTGATTTCATACATTGAATACAATATAATTAGGTGAATTTTTTAACAAATGTTTAACCAGAATCTCACTATGAATATAAGCATTTATTATAAAGTTAATACGTTTACAATCATGCATTCACATAGCTATGCGATGTTTTGCAAATACTGTGATAGGATTATACTGTAATCACCACTATTATGCGTAGTAAGATAAATACAATTTATTTTATTATGTAATTTAAGGGTAAGCAGGAGGTTGTATGAAAAAAGAATTACGATGTGGTTTTACTACTGGTGCATGTGCAGCTGCCGGTGCAAAGGCAGCAGTAATGGCATATTTAAATAAAACAATGTGTAAAGAGATAGAGATCTATTCACCGCAGGGAGAACAAATTATCGTACCTATAAAAAATATAGTGAAAACCGTGAATGGCGGAATCGCGACTGTAACAAAAGACGCAGGTGACGATCCTGATATTACGGATGGAATTGATATCATTGTAGAAGTTAAAGTATGTATGAATGATGCTTCTATTAAAATAAGAGGTGCAGAAGGAATTGGAATCGTGACCAAACCTGGACTTTCGATTCCTGTTGGTCAATCAGCAATTAACTTAGGCCCGCAAAAAATGATCCGAGCTGCACTTTCCCCTTTGTTAGAACAAAAGGGGTGTGAAGTTATTATTTCAGTTCCCGATGGTGAAAAGTTAGCAAAAAGAACTTTGAATTCCACTTTAGGAGTCGAAGGGGGTTTATCAATTATCGGAACTTCCGGTATTGTTAGACCTATGTCGGAGGAAGCATTTAAAAATTCATTAGCACCACAAATCAGTGTAGCAAAAGCATTAGGATATCAAAATTTAGTTTTAGTTCCCGGAAAAATTGGACAAGAAATTGCAATTCATCGGTACGGATTTCCAAAAGAAGCCGTGATTCAAACTAGCAACTTTATTGGTCATATGCTTGAATGTGCTGTACAAGAAAAAATTAAAAATGTTATTTTATTAGGTCATCTTGGAAAATTGGTTAAAGTTGCTGCGGGAATTTTTCATACACATAATCGAATTGCTGATGCAAGATTGGAAACGCTTGCAGCTTATGCAGGTGCTATGGGAGCACCACAAAATGCGATTAAAGAAATCTTAAACTGCACTACGACAGAAGCTGCTATGCCAATTATTACGCAGTATCACGTAGAAAAAGTGTATGAATTACTTGCAGCTCGTGCGAGTGAGAGAGCAAAACGCTATGTATTTAATGATTTGAATATCGGTACTGTCATTGTTACGCTAAAAGGTGATTTATTAGGGATGGATGAATCAGCTAAATCCATAGGAGGTACTATGGAATGGAACATAAAATAATTGTTGTGGGAATCGGCCCTGGTTCGAAAGACTATATTTTACCAATCGCTCAAAATTTTATTCACCACGCGAAAGTATTGCTTGGCAGTAAACGCGCACTTGATACATTCGCAAATTCGTCTTGCTTACAGCATAGAATCACTGGAGATATTCCTTCCACAATGTCTTTTATCCAAGAAAACTTACAACATCATGATATTATTGTTATGGTTTCCGGCGATCCTGGATATTACAGTCTCTTAGCTGCACTTCGTGAAAACTTTAAAATAAATCAGTTGCAGGTGATACCAGGCATCAGTTCTATGCAATTGGCTTTTGCTAGACTTTCTTTACCTTGGCAAGAAGCTACATTAATAAGTCTGCATGGCAGAAAACCATATCAAGCAGACTTACAATACAAGTCGAAGAAAGTTCTAGGAATTTTAACGGATACGGTATATACATCTACAGCAATTTCTAGGTTATTATTAGAAAATAATTGGCCAAATGAAACGACACTATATATATGTAGTCGACTTTCATATGCCAATGAAGAAATCATCGAAACAACAATACAAAATGCAGCGAAATTGAAAGTATTTACGCATTGCATCATGGTGGTGGTAGCATGAAACATTTTATTGGAATCAAAGATGAAGAATTTATACGCGGGCATGTTCCGATGACCAAAGAAGAAATTCGGATTTTAACCTTGACAAAAGCTAAAATTCAAGAGCATGACGTTGTTATTGATATTGGAGCGGGAACGGGTTCTTTATCGATTGAATCGGCATTACTTGCACCAAAAGGCTCTGTTTATGCAATAGAAAAGAATGATGAAGGCGTTCATCTGATCAAACAAAACATAAAAAAATTTCACTTGAATAATGTGCATGTAATTGAAGGAAAAGCACCAGAAGCTTTAAAAAGTTTGCCGAAGAGTGATATTATCTTTGTCGGTGGAAGTGGTTCTAAACTGACTGAAATTATGGAAAAAGTGGACTTGCTCTTGAAGCCAAATGGCCGATGTATCATCAACTGTGTTACAATTGAAACATTGTATACTACATTGAAAATCATGCAAAGTAAATCCAATTACACGGTAGAAGCATTTACTGCCCAAATCACTAGATTCAATAGAATTGGACAATATAATATGGCAGATGCATTGAATCCAATTAGTATTATTACTTGTATTAAATTATAATTTATATATAAACTGAACGGGAGGCTATTTTATGCAAGTTTTTATTGTTGGTGCAGGACCTGGAGATCCTGAACTAATCACAGTAAAGGGACAAAGATTACTAAGCGAGGCTGATGTAGTCATTTATGCAGGTTCCTTAGTAAATCCGGCATTATTATCTTTAGTAAAACAGGGTGCAAGAATATATAACAGTGCTTCAATGACCTTAGATGAAGTCATTGAAGTCATCGATAAAAGTGTCAAAGCAGAAGAAAAAGTAGTGCGGCTACATACTGGTGATCCTAGTATTTATGGTGCGATTCAGGAGCAAATGGATCAATTAACGAAACGAAATATAGACTATCAAGTTGTTCCTGGTGTAAGTTCATTTTTAGCAGTTGCCGCTGCACTAAAACAAGAGTATACACTCCCAGAAATATCGCAAACGGTAATTATTACACGAAACGAAGGAAGGACACCTGTTCCTGAAAAAGAAAAATTGGCGAATTTAGCATCACACAATGCTACAATGTGTATTTTTTTAAGTGTACATATGCTAGAAGAAGTAGTAAACGAGCTGATTGCTGGTGGATATGCTACAGATACGCCAATTGCGATTGTTCACAAGGCATCCTGGCCAGAAGAAAAAATTATCCGTGCAACTTTAGAAACTATTGTAGCAAAAATAAAAACTACGGAAATTAGTCGTACTGCAATGATCGTGGTAGGGAAGTGTTTAGACACGGAATATGCGCTTTCTAGATTGTACGCTCCGGAATTTGGGCATATGTATCGTGATGCGAAATGCGATTAGCAATCATAGCAGTTACGGAGCGTGGTGCAAATCTAGCGCACACAATTAAACAATATTTTCCCGCCGATATATTTGTTAAAGCTGGACGAAATCCTTTAAAGACTGCAAAAGAATATGATTCCTTACGTCATCTAATATCTGAAATTTTTCAAAAATATGAAGCTTTCATTTTTATTATGGCGACAGGAATCGTTGTTCGGGTCATTGCACCTTTGATTATAAGTAAAACCGTAGATCCTGCAGTCCTTGTACTCAATGAAACAGGAGAACATGTGATTAGCTTGTTATCTGGACACATTGGCGGCGCAAATGATCTTACACATTTAGTTGCAGAAAAAATTAATGCTGTACCTGTTATTACAACTGCTACGGATGTAAATAAAAAAATTGCAGCAGATAGCCTTGCAAAGAAATTGAATTTAATGATAGAACCATTTGATCAATTAAAGTATATAAATGCAGAAATCGCACAAGGTGAAAAATTTGAAGTTTTTTTAGATCCTGCTTTAAAGAATCTAAATTATTATAAAAATGAATTACAAAAATTATGTATTACGTTTCAGCAAAAAGAATTACATAAAAGATTAGAAGAATTAGATCATGTAGCACTTATCATAACGAATCAAACATTAAATCTAAAACAAAATCAAATTCTATTAAAGCCACGAAAGTTATCTGTTGGAATCGGCTGCCGAAAGAACACAAGCAAAAAAGAAATTCTGGAAGCAATTCATATTGCTTGTTCAATGATCCATGTTCCAATCGAGGATATTACAAATATGGCAAGTACAATCGTTAAAAATCAGGAAACTGGTTTATTAGAAACAGCAAAAGAATTAGCTGTGCCAATCATATTTTATGAAAATAGTCAATTACAGGAAGTCATTGATCAATATAGACTGGATATTTCAAAATTTGTAAATGAACAGATCGGAGTTGGAAATGTATGCGAAGCAGCAGCATTGTTAATCAGTCAATCGAAAAAAATGATATTAAACAAAACAAGATTCAAGAAAGTTACAGTAGCAATTGCCTGGGCGAAATAACCGTTGTTGGAATTGGACCTGGCAGTTTAGAAGATATGACGCCACGGGCTTTAGCGAGTATTGAAAATGCCAATATTATTGTTGGTTACAATACATATATTCAATTAATCACGGGGCTACTCGAAAATAAAAAAGTTATTGGAACAGCAATGATGCAGGAAATTGCACGTTGTAAATTAGCAGTTGAACATGCAATGCAGGGCGAAAAAGTAGCCGTTATTTCTAGTGGTGACGCCGGAGTATATGGGATGGCTGGACTTATTTTAGAACTGGTAACTAAATATGAGAAAACAATACGTCCTAACGTAAAAATTGTTCCTGGAGTTAGTGCGGTTAATGCCGCAGCAGCTATTTTAGGCGCTCCTTTAATGCATGATTTTGCAGTAATTAGTTTAAGTGATTTATTAACACCATGGGAATTAATAAAAAAACGTGCTGCTTACGCAGCACAAGGCGATTTCGTCATTGCCATATACAACCCTAAAAGTGCAAAAAGAGTAACACAAATTGAAGAAATTCGTGAAATATTATTACAATATAAAGAACCTACAACGCCTGTTGGAATCGTTCATAGCGCAACAAGAGAAAATGAAAGGATGGTATTATCAACTTTAGCTGATTTTACAAAGGAACATATTGATATGTTCTCTTTAATTATTATTGGAAACAGTAAAACTTATGCTATAGATAATCATATGATTACACCTAGAGGATATCAAGTATGATTTTAGTATTAGCGGGCACACAAGATGGTAGGGAACTCGTTGATCAATTACTTCATGCTGGTCATTCGGTCATGGCTTCTGTAATTAGTGAGTATGGCAAGAATTTGCTACCTTCCGAAAATCTGCTTGTAAATCAACATCCATTGGATTCACTGGAGCTAGAACGCCTTGTCAAGAAAAAGCAAATAGATACAATCGTTGATGCAAGTCATCCCTATGCAGTTAATGTATCGAAAACTGCCATGCAAGTTTGTGATACATTGGCAATCGATTATATTCGTTATGAGCGAACAAGCGTTATTTTACCTGATTATGATAAGATATTTTTAGCTAAAAACTATCAGACCGCTATTGAAATCGCCAGTACGTTTACCGGGAACATTTTTCTTACAACCGGCAGCAGAATGCTTCATCTATTTACGAATGCACCTGAACTAAAAAAACATACAATAATTGCAAGAGTATTACCAGAAGCTAAAATTATTGAAGAATGTAATAATTTGGGCTTTTCGCCGAAAAATTTAATTGCGATACAAGGGCCTTTTTCTCACGAATTAAATATGGAATTATATAAAAAATATAATGCAGGTGTCATCATCAGCAAAAATAGCGGCAGTGTCGGTGGTACAGACACGAAACTCACCGCTGCGATGGCATTGAATCTACCCATTATTGTAATTGATAGACCTAACATAGAATATAAAATGTTAGCGACAACTTTTGATGATATTTTATCTTTCGTAAAAACAAAACATTAATTTCAGGAGGCTATTCATGAATTTTATTACAAAACCAGATCAAATTGAAGAACGAAGTATGGAAATTATCGCTCCCCATTTAAAAGAGTTTAATCTAACAGCCGAAGAAATAAAAGTTTATTCACGTATTATTCATGCTTCTGGAGATCCAGAATATGCACCGATTATAAAAATTCATTCAGAAGCAATCAGCACGGCAAAAAAAGCTATCCAAAATGGCTGTAATATATATAGTGATGTTGAAATGGTACGTACTGGTATTAATAAAAAACGTTTAACTATTTATGGCGGTAGTGTAGAATGCCAAATCGCCGACGCAAGAGTAGCTGAAATCGCTAAAGAAAATGGAATTACAAGATCCATGGCTGCCATGCGACAATTTGGCGATAAACTAGATGGTTCCATCGTTGCAATAGGTAATGCACCGACTGCTTTATTTGAACTTCTAAATATCATGAAAGAAACAACAATTCGCCCAGCTTTAATTATTGGAGTTCCGGTAGGCTTCGTTGGTGCTAGTGAATCAAAAGAACATTTAATTCATACTTCACCTGTACCATATATTACAGTGCGAGGAAATAAAGGCGGTAGTCCTATTGCAGCTGCAATAACAAATGCTATTTTATATATGCTATAATATTAGGCTTCTTATGCAATAAATTGGAGTGATAGATATGACTGAAAAAAATATACCGCGAATCGTAATTGCTGCAACCAATAGCGGCGCAGGAAAAACCACCATTGTTACTGGAATCCTAGCAGCTATGAAAAGTAAAGGATATAATGTTCAGTCCTATAAAATCGGTCCAGATTATATTGATCCTGGTTATCATCAATTGGCCAGTGAAAAACCTGGACATAATCTTGATACATGGTTAGTGCCAGCAACAAAAATCAATGAAATTTTTACTAGAACTGCTGAAAGTTCAGACATTGCAATTATTGAAGGTGTAATGGGACTATATGATGGCGGAAGAAAAGAAATTAGCAGTACTGCTACAATAGCAAAACTATTGAAAGCGCCTATTATTTTGGTCATTGATGCTAAATCCATGGGTGAAAGTGCAGCTGCCATTGCTCTTGGGTTTAAAATGTTTGACCCTAAAATTGATTTTGCTGGCGTTATTATAAATCGTCTAGGGTCTCAAACACATAAAAAAATTATCTGCGATGCAATGGCAAAAATCAATATTCCCGTGCTAGGATGCATTTTTCGAGAAAATCAAATGACTTTACCACAGCGACATTTAGGATTAACTCCAGTCACAGAGAATCAAGCAGGAGAAAGTATTTCCGTCATAAGAGATGCAGTATTACAACACTGTGACATAGATTCACTTTATCGTACAGCAAAAGCTGCTCCGCCAATCCCATCTTCGTCTGTCAAAAAGGTCTTAAAACAAACAAATTCAAAAATAAAAATTGGTGTGGCACATGATGAGGCTTTTTCTTTTTATTATCCAGAAAGTTTGGACGTGTTAGAAGAATTAGGTGCTGAGATTGTATTTTTTAGTCCTTTACATGATCAAAAGATTCCTGACATCCAAGGTTTAATCTTTGGTGGCGGCTTTCCTGAAATGTTTGCAAAAGAGTTAAGTGAAAATCAATCTATGCAAAAATCGATCTATGGGCTAGCTGAAAAAGGATTGCCTATTTATGCTGAATGTGGAGGTTTGATGTACCTGACAAAATCATTAAAAGATTTCTCAGAAAATGTTTTTAATATGGTTGGTTTGATCCCAGCAACTTGTCAAATGCATGATAAGCTGCAAACTGTTGGTTATATTGAAGCAGAGGCTTTAAATGATAGTATTTTATGCCCGCAAGGAACTACTATACATGGGCATGAATTTCATTTTTCATCCATGTCTATAGATGAAAACCTAGAAAAAATATTTCCTTGGGCTTTTAAATTTACAAAATTAAGAACCGGTAAAATGTATTATGGCGGATATGCAACAGATAATATTCTGGCTTCTTATCTGCATCTACACTTTGCTGGTAATATAAATTTAGCAAAACAGTTGATCGAAAAATGCTATAATTATATTCAAAAATAGGAGATGGCTTCATGGCAGGCAAAATTATTTTAATTACGGGTGGAGCACGAAGCGGAAAGAGTCGTTTTGCAGAACAATATGCGACGAAAAATGGATTTAAAATTGCTTATATTGCCACAGCGCAAATCTATGATGATGAAATGAAACTGCGTGTTGCATTACACAAAGACCGCAGACCCGCTGAATGGAAAACTTATGAAGCACCTTATGAAGCAGAAAAAATAATTATTGAAGCTGCTAAAGAGCATGATACAATATTATTTGATTGTTTAACACTTTATACAAGTAATATGCTGTTTGCTAGAGACGTACCGAAGGACGTAAAAAAACGTTATACGTATGTAAAAGAAAAGTTTGAATTACTTTTAAATGCTGCAAAAACAAGTAATTGTCAGATTATTTTTGTTACAAATGAAGTTGGCATGAGTATTGTGCCTGAAAATGCTTTAGCTAGAGAATACCGTGATTTAGCAGGATGTATGAATCAAATTATAGCGGCTAGTGCCGATAGAGTTTATATGGTGATAAGTGGAATTGCTGTTGACATAAAAAAATTATCCGCGGAATTGGAGGAATAATATGCCTAGATATGTAATGTTGCAGGGTACAAGTTCACATGTGGGGAAAAGTATTTTGACAACAGCGCTTTGTCGAATTTTTCTTCAAGATGGAAAAAATGTAGTTCCTTTTAAAGCGCAAAATATGGCTTTAAATTCTTATGTTACTAGCTCCGGCGAAGAAATTGGGCGTGCACAAGTTGTGCAAGCAGAAGCTGCTGGGTTAGAACCTATCGTCGAAATGAATCCAGTTTTATTGAAACCAACTGGGAACGCTTGCTCCCAAGTCATATTAATGGGAAAACCCGTTGGCAATATGTCAGCAAAAGAATATCATACCGGTTATTCTTTAAAAGCATTAAGTGCAGTTAAACAGAGTTTAGAAAAGCTTAAAGGCATTTTTGATGTAATTGTAATAGAAGGTGCTGGAAGCCCTGCTGAAGTAAATCTAAAAGCAAATGATATTGTGAATATGAGAATTGCCAAACTAACAAATGCTCCGGTCTTGTTAGTCGCTGACATTGATCGTGGCGGAGCTCTCGCTGCGGTTGTCGGTACATTAGAATTACTCGAGCAGGATGAACGCGATTTAGTTAGGGGCATCATTATCAATAAATTTCGTGGAGATCTCAATCTATTAAAACCAGCACTAGATTTTTTAGAAGAAAAAACAGGAAAACCAGTACTCGGCGTAATTCCATATTTAGAGCAACTTGGCATTGAGGATGAAGATTCTGTATCATTAGACGATAAAAGACAAGTATCCAAAGACGCTGCATTAACAGTTGCAGTCATAAGAACACCCAAAATTTCAAATTTTACCGATTTCGATAGTTTAGCAAACGAGACTGACGTGAATCTTAAGTACATTCAATTAGGTGAAACTATTGGCAATCCAGATTTGATTATATTGCCTGGAAGTAAGAATACAACTGAAGATCTACTGTATTTACGTGAGAATGGATATGAAGAAGAAATTAAAAATCTTGTAAATCAAGGAATCCCCATCATTGGAATTTGTGGTGGATATCAAATGCTGGGGAAGACCATTCTCGATCCAGCACATACTGAATCAAATCGTGAAGTTATCGCGGGATTAAATCTCTTAGATATAAAAACAACATTTATTTCTGAAAAATTAACCAGTCAAGTAACTGCCAATTACATAGGAACCAAATTTTTAGACTCTGAATTTACCGCAAATGATTTACATGGTTATGAAATTCATATGGGAAGAACTGAATTTATTACAAATAAAGTGCAGAATGCATTTGTTATTACAAATCGCTCTCAGCAAAGAGTGGAGAGTTTAGATGGAGTAATTAGTGAAAATGGGTTAGTCATGGGAACATACATTCATGGCATTTTTGACAATGACGATTTTCGACGCTCCATATTAAATGCACTTAGGTGCAGAAAAGGGCTGTCACCTTTAAATCATACAATCAATACTGCGGCAGAGAAACAAGCAAATTATAATCGTCTAGCGAATACAGTCAGAAATCATTTAAACATGGAACTATTATATAAAATAATGGAATCATAAGATGGATATCTATATTCCTGCAATAGCGTTTATAATTGATTGTATCATAGGAGATCCCAAAACGAATTGGCATCCTGTTGCTTTAATTGGCAAACTGATAAGCTTATTGGAAAAATATTTATTAAATTTAAGCAATATTTCCTACAAAAAACAGATATTCGGCGCCATACTTGTTCTTTGTACTCTAACAATCAGCTACGGTCTAACTTATGTTCTTTTACATTTTTTTAATGATCTAAATAAGTGGTTTGGATATTTTTTTAGTGCACTTATTCTCAGTTTCACAATATCCCCCCGTAGTTTGGCAGAAGCGGGGATCGAAATTCGTAATGCACTCATAAAACATGACTTATCAGTTGCAAGGTATAAAGTGGGCTGGATCGTAGGACGTGACACAGATAAGTTAAACGTTGCAGAAATTACGAGAGCAACCGTTGAAACAATTGCTGAAAATATTGTAGACGGCATTATTTCGCCATTGTTTTACTTTCTTCTCGGTGGAGCTCCTTTAGCTGCTTTATATCGAACTGTAAATACTTTAGATTCTATGATTGGGTATAAAAACGATAAATATATCGATTTTGGCAAATTTGCTGCTCGAACAGATGATTGTTTTAATTTTATTCCGGCACGTATAACAGCAATATTAATTGTTTTAATCGCTTTTTTCTTTCAACTAAACTATAAAAAAGCAATTAAAATTATTTTAAGGGATGCGAAGAAACATCCTAGTCCTAATAGTGGTTATAGTGAGGCTGGTGTAGCTGGTGCGTTAAACATACGCTTAGGTGGTCTTAATTATTATTTTGGTATAGCCTCTATACGTGCTTATATGGGAGATGCGGGAACAATATTAAGCCCTGAACATATCAGCAAAACAATTTACATTATGTATGGGGTCAGTATACTATTTATACTATTATCTTTTATCGTGATCTACCGTTTGGGAGGTACATTATAATAAAATGCATGATTTTTTAATAGGCTTGCAGTTTTTAACAAGAATTCATTTAGTTAAACAAGAGGAATGGTCTGCCGAAAGTTTCGGCAGAAGCGTGAAATTTTTTCCGCTCGTCGGTCTTGTAATTGGAATTATATTAGCTATGATCGCATATTTTCTCACGATTTATTTCCCAGAAAATTACAATCGATTTCCTAGACATATAACCAGTACTTTATTATTGGTACTTTCAATTTTACTAACGGGTGGTTTACATTGTGATGGTTTTATGGATACGATGGATGGAATTTTTTCTGGAAGATCAAGAGAACGAATGTTAGAAATCATGAAGGATAGCAGAGTTGGCGCAAATGGCGTAGTTGCTTTTGTTATACTTTTTATCTCTAAGTGGTCATTATTGTTAGATTTATCACCTGAAAAATTAATTACGGCACTTTTTGTCATGCCAATCATCAGTCGATTGGGTATGGTAATGGGAGTTACTCTATTTCCTTATGCACGGCCGAACGGTATAGGGAAAGCTTTTGCACAATATGCAAATAAAACCGCTTTAGTCATTGCATCCTTTATTACATTATTATTCGTCATTCCTGTGGGAACAATTGCTGTCTTTAGTCTGTTTTGTGCGATTCTATTTACACTTTTATTCTCTAAATATATAACAAATGTATTAGGAGGACTTACAGGGGACGTCTACGGTGCATTGACAGAACTAAATGAAGTTATTATTTTATTTGTATTTTTATTTTCAACCTAAATTTTAAACTATGATTTGGAGTTTTTTATGTTTATATGTGTAAAAGCACCGGGCGCTTGCGGTGAATTAATACAAGGCTCTATAAATAATGAGCCTTTTCTTGTAACATGCCCGATTGATCTGTACTCTGCAGCAACGATTCTACCTCAGAAAAAAATAGCACCACGACTTGGTAGAAAATCGCAGTTAGCGATATCAAAAGTTTTAGAGTATTTGAAAATAAACATGCCGTTTGATTCTTTCATAAAAATTTCATCGTCTTTACCCAAAGGAAAAGGAATGGCTTCAAGTAGTGCTGATATAGCCGCAATTTGCAAAGCAATTGCTTTGTTTTTCGATAGAAATTTAACACTTGATGAAATTGCTTTCATCGCTGCATCTATTGAACCAACAGATGGAATCTTTTATGAAGGAATTGTAAAAATTAATCATTTAACTGGAACCTGTCAAGAATTTTTAGGAAACCCTCCAGCTATGTTAATCGCTTTATTTGATTTAGGTGGATCTATTGATACCTTAAGTTTTAATCGTCGTACCGATTTAGAAGCATTAAACACAAAAAAAGAATCACATATTTTACAAGCTTTAGATTTGGTTCGAAAGGGCATTCGGACACATGATACAAGGTTAATTGGACAAGGGACAACATTGAGTGCACTTGCCAATCAAGAAACTTTATATAAACCAGGCTTAGAGAGCATGATTAAAATTGCTGAAAACTGTGGAGCAGTAGGGGTTAATATTGCACATAGTGGAACAATTATTGGAATACTTTTTGATTTAGAACAAGCAGAAGGATTATCTAAAAGTATTGATTTAGCAAAACTAAAGTGTCCTCAATTCACATTTTTGAGAACAGCAAATTTAATTCCTGGCGGATTGAAAATTGAAGGTGATATAAATGGAGCAAAGCTTTGAACATGGGGGAAACATTCATAAGTTTTTAAGAACACAGACTTCTTTATCCCATACATTTTTTGATTTTAGTGCGAACATAAATCCTCTAGGATTATCCGAAAAAGTACGGTCCAGCATAAAAAACAATATTGATACAATTATTCACTATCCCGATGTGGATGGATATGAGCTAAAAAATATGCTTTCGCAATATTATCAGATTTCATATGATAGTTTAACCCTAGGAAATGGAGCAGTTGAATTATTATATATTTTATGTAATTTAGTTCAACCTAAAACTGCACTAATTTTAGCACCATCCTTCAGTGAATATGAATCCGCATCAAGAGCCGCAAAAGCTAAAATTAAGTATTATTATCTAAATGAAAAAAACGACTTTCTTTTCGATATAAATAGATTTTTATTAGCTTTAGAATCTTTAGGCAAAAATGATATTATCTTTTTAGGTAATCCTAATAACCCCACTGGAACATCGATTACATCTCAAGATTTAGAAAAAATACTGTACTATGCCCAGCGAAATCATTGTTTTGTTGTTGTTGATGAATCTTTTATTGATTTTTTACCTAATGCAACAAACTATACCGTTCGACATCTAATAAAAAATTTTGAAAATTTAATTGTATTACATTCACTTACAAAATTTTATGCAATTCCTGGATTACGTTTAGGTTTTGTAATTACTTCCACTAAAATTGCACAAAAATTACATCTTGCTAAAGATCCTTGGAACGTCAATTGTCTGGCACAGATTGCAGGGATCGCTGCATTACAAGATAAACAATACCAAGAAAAAAGTCGTAGTTTTATGCAACAAGAAATTGACTTTTTTTATAAAAATTTGACTGCTATAAATACATTGAAAATATATAAACCTATGGTTAATTTTGTTTTGGTCAATTTAGAAAAAACCAATATAAAATCACACGAATTAAGAAAACAACTATTAAAAAGAGCTATTTTAATTCGTGATTGTGCAAATTATCCCGGTTTATCTAATCAATATGTACGTTTTGCAATCAAACGGCATAATGAAAATATATTTTTTCTTGAAACGCTGAAAAAAATATTAATGGATGGTAGTGTAAAAAATGACTAAAGTTATTTTGGTAAGACATGGACAAACAGAATGGAATATTCAAGGTAAATATCAAGGTCACTCGGATATCGAGTTATCTCCATTAGGACTTGAACAAGCAAAATTAGTGGGTAAACGATTAGCAAAAGAAAAAATTGATGCCGTTTACGCCAGCGATCTTAAGCGAGCTGTAAAAACAGCCGAATACATTGCAAATGAACATACTTTAAAAGTAAATATTATTGAACAATTTAGAGAGATCTCATTTGGCGATTGGGAAGGGCTAGATTATAAAACAATTAATGAAAAATGGCCTGGCAAAGTCGAGCTTTTCTTTAAAAATGCAGAATTAAATGTAATTCCAAACGGTGAGACATTTCTGGAAGTTACAGAGCGTTCTTGTCGCGTAATGAAAAATTTAACAGAAAAGCACGCTGATAAAACGATTGTGATTGTTTCACATGGTGGAACAATTCGAACATTAATTGCAACTGCATTGCAACTGCGATTAAAATATATTTGGAACCTACGTCAAGACAATACAGCAGTAAATATATTGAACTATTATGACACTCAGACAGTAGTTGAACTTTTAAATGATACGCATCATTTAAATCAATGCTAGCATTGCAAGCTTAAATAAAAATCATTTATTCGATAAAAATAAATGATTTTTTATTTTTATCGGATTTAAAAATATTTTTGCTTTCGCCAGCGCCTACTTATTAACTAAAATGATGAAGTGTGTTACAATATACCTTACAGCATTTTCGATAGAAAGAGGTTTAGTAAAATGCATGACTATTGTATTGTTCCCAAAAATCAGGAGTATTTTTGGGATTTTATAAATAATTCTACATTGACCATGGAAGAAAGAAAACTGTTACATTCTTGTAAAATTAAACATGTAGAAATAAATACAAAGAACTCCTCTTGGGAAATCGTTTTAACTACAAAAGCACATCTTCCTTTACCTTTATTAAATAAAGTAGCCAAGCAACTAATGCATACCTGTAAAATTCATTCTGTTTTTTTTAATCAAACGGTTATAGATTTAGAAATGTATTTAGAATATAATTGGTCTAAATTAGTCGCTGAAGTTGCTAATAAAAATCCTACTGTTACACATTTATTATTAAATGCCAAACGGCATTTTGACGGAAATAAATTGACGTTAACTTTATTTGGAGATCTAGCCGCAGAAATCATTTCAGCTCATTCGGTGGTTCTGATGATTAAGAAATTTATTCAGAGAAATTTCGACGATAATTGTGAAATAGACTGTCTAACAAATGCAGATGAAGAAAATATGATTGAACATGAAGATGATATCATGACCCCTGAATACCTTGAAGCTTTAAATGAATCTACAAAATCTGTGGAAAAAAAATCGGTAGACACGCCTATACTTTTTGGTAAAATGATAAAAGATCAATCTCAGCCAATTCAAGATGTTCAAGACGAAGCTAGAAATGTTGTAATCGAAGGAAAATTAATTGTTTTTGATACACGTGAACTTCGTACTGGCAGACAACTACTTACTTTTGATATTGCTGACTTATCTGATGGGATTAGTTGTAAAACGTTTTTTGACGATAAGGATAAATTTAATAAAATTATAAATAGCCTTTCAAAAGGAATGCAAATTAAGATTAAAGGGACTGTTCAATTTGACAAATATGCAAATGAGCTCGTAATGTTTGTCGATAGCATGAATAGGGTTAAAATTGAGGGAAGAAACGATACGTCACCTATAAAACGAGTGGAACTTCACGCACATACGCATATGAGTAATATGGATGCCGTAGTATCAGTAAAAAATCTGATTAGTACGGCTGCTAAATGGGGACATCCAGCTATTGCAATTACCGATCATGGTGTAGTACAAGCATTTCCTGAAGCGCATGAAGTTGCTAAAAAATCTGATATTAAAATTATTTATGGTATGGAAGGATATCTTATTGAATCAGACTTAAATCATGCTAACCATATTATATTATTAGCAAAAAATCCGATTGGATTACGTAATTTATATAAAATTGTATCTATCTCACATTTAAAATTTTTACATAGAACACCTCGTGTTCCACGAAAAATAATTTCCGAATATCGAGAAGGATTAATCATTGGCTCGGCTTGTGAAGCTGGTGAACTCATCCAAGCAATTATCAATGGAGCAGATGATGAAACTCTATTGAATATCGCTAAATTTTATGATTATTTGGAGATTCAACCAATTGGCAATAATTCTTTTTTAGTTCGTGAAGGTAAAATAAAGGATGATGAAGGATTAAGACAAATCAATTTAAAAGTAAGTGAATTAGCAGAGAAATTAAATTTACCACTTGTAGCGACTTGCGATGTGCATTTTTTAAATCCTGAAGATGAAATCTACCGTAGGATATTAATGGCTGGAAAAGGGTTTAAAGATGCAGACAATCAACCGCCATTATATCTTAGAACCACAGAAGAAATGCTAGAAGAGTTTAGTTATTTGGGTAAAGAAAAAGCGATTGAAGCCGTTATTGAAAATCCTAGGAAAATCGCTGAAATGGTTGAACGATTCAAACCAATTCCTGATGATTTATATTCACCTCAGATTCCTGGTGCCGAAGAACAAATTACATCTATGTCTTATGAAAAAGCAAAGTTATTATATGGTGATCCTTTACCTGAAATCGTTTTAAATCGTTTAAAGATGGAATTAAACTCCATCATCGGAAATGGTTTTGCGGTATTATATTTAATTGCGCATAAATTAGTAAAAAAATCTTTAGATGATGGTTATTTGGTAGGTTCAAGGGGATCTGTAGGTTCATCTTTCGTGGCTACGATGACCGACATTACCGAAGTGAATCCATTACCTCCACACTGGCGTTGTCCAAACTGCAAATATAGTGAATTTATAACGGATGGAAGTTACGGCGGGGGATTTGATTTGCCAAATAAAACGTGCCCAACTTGTAATACACAATTAATTAAAGATGGGCATGATATTCCTTTCGCTGTATTTATGGGATTTAACGGAGATAAAGTTCCTGATATCGACTTAAACTTTTCTGGTGATTATCAGCCTGTAGCACATAAATATACCGAAGAATTGTTTGGAAAAGACAACGTCTTCCGTGCCGGAACTATTGCAACCATCGCAGACAAAACAGCCTATGGATATGTGAAGAATTACTATGCTGATAAAGGAATTACGGCTAGGAATGCTCATATCAATGGATTAGTAGATGGCTGTACTGGAGTAAAACGTACAACAGGTCAGCATCCCGGAGGAATTATGGTTATTCCTCGGAATATGGATGTACATCACTTCACGCCAATTCAACATCCTGCGGACGATAAAAACACGACTACCATTACAACGCATTTCGATTACCATTCAATCAGCAGTCGATTGGTTAAATTGGATATACTCGGACACGACGATCCGACAGTAATAAAAATGTTAGAAGATTTGACAAAAATAGATCCAAAAACGATTCCATTTGATGATCAAGAAACAATGAGTTTATTCTCTTCTACAAAAGCTTTAAGCGTAACTCCAGGAGATTTAGGAAGCAAAACTGGAACATACGGAATTCCAGAATTCGGTACAAAATTCGTTCGACAAATGCTCGATGACACACAACCAAAAACGTTTAGTGAGTTGGTTCGAATTAGTGGTTTTTCCCATGGAACTGATGTATGGTTAAATAATGCGCAAGATCTGATCAAAGATGGAACTGCAAAACTTTCAGAAGCGATTTCGGCTCGTGATGATATCATGCTATATTTAATTCAAAAAGGTGTTGAACCGTTACTTTCATTTAAAACAATGGAAGGTGTACGGAAAGGAAAGGGCATCAAGCCCGATGTTGTAGAAAAACTTCGCAAAGAATCTGTTCCTGAATGGTATATTGACTCTTGTCAAAAAATTAAGTATATGTTTCCAAAAGCACATGCTGTTGCTTATGTCATGATGGCTTATCGAATTGCTTATTGTAAAGTACACTACCCACTTGCATTTTACGCTGCTTACTTCACAGTAAGAGCAACCGAATTTGATGCTGAAATCATCTCTAAGGGAAAAGAGCTAATCAAAAAAACCTTAGTTGAATTTGACCAAAAGGGAAACACCTTGTCTGTAAAAGAAAAAGGATTGCAGACAGTTTTAGAAATTGCTCTAGAAATGTATTTACGAGGCTATCAACTAGAAAAAGTTGATCTTTATCGCTCTGCCGCAGAGAAATTTATAATATTAGAAAAATCATTATTACCCCCGTTGGCTTCTTTACAAGGTGTAGGCACTACGGCTGCTAAAAATATAGTAATTGCAAGAAAGCTCAAAGAATTTTCTTCTGTTGAAGATTTAAAAGTACGTTCCGGAATATCTAAAACAGTGATTGAAATTTTGAAAGAGCATGGGTGTTTAAATGGAATGTCCGACACTGATCAAACTGAACTTTTTGCTTAAAGGTTGTCAATACTAAATTGTAGTGTTATAATTAAGGTATTGCAAATTATTGATGTTTAAAAAGAGTGGGTGAAAACCCACTCTTTAATCTTATATTTTCAAAGTATAAGGATACATATTATTTGAGAAAATATTATATATAAATTGGAGGTGTTTTTATGGCTGGTCGTATTGAGAGTTTAGTTGAAGATCTCGTAACTGAAATTTTACAAAATAGTGAAGTTGAGTTAGTAGATGTAGAATATGTAAAAGAACGTGAATGGTATTTAAGAGTTTATATTGATAAAGCAGACGGAATTGAAATTGAAGATTGTCAATGGTTAAGCGAAAAATTAGAAGAGAAGCTTGACGAACTCGACCCAATAAAAGATAACTATTATTTAGAAGTTTCATCACCAGGAATAGATCGTGTACTAAAAAAAGACAGCGATTTAAAACGGTATTTAGGCTCTACTGTTGAGATCACTACATATGTGCCAATTGATAATACAAAATCTATTATTGGAAAATTAGTTGATTTCAGTAATACTAAAATTGACTTGGAAAATAAAAGTATATCCCGCGAAGATATCGCTAAAATTAGATTACATGTTGAGTTTTAAAATTAAAATTGAATAAGGGGGATTTAAATGAACGCAGAGTTCATGCAAGCATTTGAACAATTAGGGAAAGAAAAGGGAATTGCACCTGAAATATTATTTGATGCAATTGAAGCTGCTTTAATTTCTGCATACAAAAGAAATTTTAGCTCAGCTCAAAATGTACGAGTTTCATTAGATAGAGTAACAGGTGACATTCATGTGTATGCTAGAAAAAACATTGTAGATGTTGTAGAAAATTCCATAGTTGAAATTGATTTAGCAGAAGCAAAGAAAATTAACTATAATTATGAAATAGACGATGTCATTGAAATTGAAGTTACCCCAAAAAATTTTGGACGAATTGCAGCACAAACGGCTAAACAAGTAGTCGTACAACGAATTCGTGAAGCAGAGCGCGGTATTATTTACGAAGAATTCTCTAATCGAGAAAGTGATATTTTGACTGGTATTGTACAGCGGATAGAGCAAAAAAATGTTTTCATTGATTTAGGAAAAGCAGAGGCTATATTAGCGCCCTCCGAACAAATTCCTTTTGAGCAGTATAAGCATGGCGATAGAGTTAAAAGCTATATAATCGAAGTCAAGAAAACTACTAAAGGACCACAAATTTTGGTATCTCGTACACATCCCGGACTATTAAAACGTTTATTTGAACTAGAGGTTCCCGAAATTCATGATGGCGTTGTAGAAATAAAGTCTGTAGCGCGCGAGCCTGGTATGCGTTCTAAAATTGCAGTGTTTTCTAAAGACGAAGATGTTGATCCAGTTGGTTCTTGTGTTGGACACAAAGGAATGCGTGTCCAAACGATTGTAGACGAATTAAAGGGCGAAAAAATCGATATTGTAAAATGGAATGCAGATCCAATAAAATATATTGCAAATTCTTTAAGCCCGGCAAAAGTTGTGTCTGTAGAAGTAAATGAAATTGAAAAAATATCGAAAGTAATTGTTCCTGATTATCAATTATCTTTAGCGATTGGAAAAGAAGGCCAAAATGCTCGTTTAGCCGCTAAATTAACTGGATGGAAAATTGATATCAAAAGTGAGTCTCAAGCCATGCAAGAAAACTCTTTAATATCGGAGGATTAGATATGGCAACGCAGAAAAAAATTCCTCAACGCATGTGTGTAGGTTGTAAAGAAATGCGTAATAAAAGAGATTTAGTTCGAGTTGTTCGAACACCTGAAGGTGAATTTTTAATAGATCATACTGGTAAGAAGTCTGGTCGTGGAGCGTATGTTTGTCGCAACACAGAATGTTTTGCCAAGGCATTTAAAGAAAAGCAATTTGAAAAATCATTTAAAAGTGTGCTGAATTCGAAAATTTACGATGAATTACGTGCACAGGTATTTTCCGATGAATGAAATTATAGAGAAGAAGATCTTTAACTTACTTGGTTTAGCTCAACGCGCTGGAAAAATAATTTCGGGAGAGTTACCAGTAGAAAAAGCAATCCGTTCTCGAAAAATTAAACTTATCATCATTGCAGAGGATGCATCACCTGGAACGAAAAAGAAGTTTTGTGATATGGCACAATTTTATCATATTAAGATTTGCTATCTGTTAACAAAACAAAGTCTAGGCTACTGTATCGGTAAGGACTATCGTGCTATTGTAGCACTGAATGACGCTGGTTTTATTAACCAATTAATAAATTTAACTAATCAAAATGATAAACAATAAACGGGGGTGGATCAATGTCCAAATATAGAATATATGAGTTAGCAAAAGAATTTGATACCACAAGTAAAGTTATATTAGATATTTTAGTACGTAATAATGTTACTATAGCTAAAAATCATATGAGTAGTGTTGGTGATGCAGAAAAAGATTTAATTAAGAAAACCTTTTCGGTGAAGAAACCGACGCCAACGCCTACCGCAACCAATAATAATCACCATGCATCCAAACATGAAGGAAACAAACCAAATTCAGATAATGTTCCTAATAAAAAACAGGAAGTTGGCAATAATTCAACAATACAAAAACGTCCAACAACCTTCAAACCTAGTTCAAATACGCCACAGAATAAACCTAATAACACGGTTATAAAAGGTAATAAACCACAGCAAAATCAAAATAACCGTAATAATAAAAATACTCCATTTGGTCAAAATAAACCTAACCAAAGAAATAAAAATCAGAAAAATAGACATCATCAAAATCAAGTTAAAGGTGTTAAACCTGAAATAGAAAAACCTAAAGTTATTAAATTAGGTGGTCCTATTACTGTCAAAGAACTTTCACTTAAGATGAAACGTGAAGTTAGCGATATCATAAAAAAATTAATGATGCTAGGCATTATGGCTACAATTAATCAAGAAATTGATCTTGATACAGCAACTTTGATTGCTAGCGAATTTGATGTAACTGTGGAAGAATTACCACCTGAAGAAGATCCTACCGAAATTCCAGAAATTATTGATGATCCTTCCACATTAATAGCTCGTCCACCGGTTGTAACGGTAATGGGACATGTCGACCACGGTAAAACATCTTTACTAGATGTTATTCGTAAAACGCAAGTAACAGCAAAAGAAGCCGGCGGTATAACTCAGCATATTGGTGCTTATCAAGTAATATGTCAAAATAAAAAAATTGTATTTCTTGATACTCCAGGGCATGAAGCATTTACAGCAATGCGAGCACGTGGCGCACAAGTTACTGATATTGCTATTTTAGTTGTTGCTGCTGACGACGGAGTTATGCCGCAGACGATTGAAGCAATTAATCATGCAAAATCAGCAAATGTACCTATCATTGTTGCCATAAATAAAATGGACCGTCCTGGAGCAAATCCAGATCACGTGAAACAGCAATTGGGAGAACATGGATTGATTCCGGAAGATTGGGGCGGTGACACAATTATGGTTCCAGTCTCAGCACGTCAAAGAACTGGAATTAACGAATTACTGGAAATGATACTATTAGTTGCCGAAATGCAAGAATTAAAAGCAAACCCAAACCGAGCTGCACAAGGGATTATCATTGAAGCGCAATTAGATAAAGGACGCGGTCCAGTTGCTACTGTACTGGTTCAAACAGGTACACTTCGTGTCGGTGATTCAATTATTGCAGGTACTGCCTACGGTAAAGTACGAGCAATGGTAAATGATCGTGGTGAAAAACTTAAAAAAACAGGTCCAAGTACGCCTGTAGAAGTACTTGGGTTAGCCGATGTCCCAGAAGCTGGTGATATTTTAGCTGCACTTGATGAAAAAATGGCTCGTTCTATAGCTGAAAAGCGCATTGCCAAAAAACGTAGTGATGACTTAATGCAATCACAAAAAGTATCTTTGGATGATTTATTTCAACAAATTCAAGATGGTAATATAAAAGATTTAAATATCCTTATTAAAGCCGATGTACAAGGATCTGTTGAAGCATTAAAAAGCTCTTTATTAGCTTTGAATACAAATAAAGAAGTTCGAGTCAGTATCATACATTCTGGTGTGGGTGCTGTAAATGAATCTGATGTAATGCTAGCTACGGCTGCAAATGCCTTAATTCTTGCATTTAATGTGCGCCCTGATGCCAATGCACGGAAATTAGCGGATACAGAAAATATTGATATTAGAACTTATCGTGTTATCTATGAAGCAATTAATGATGTTGAAGCAGCTATGACAGGGATGCTTGCACCAAAATATAAAGAAGTAATACAAGGTAAAGTCGAAATAAGACAGGTTATGAGTTTCTCGAAAGCGTTAGTTGCAGGCTCATACGTCCTAGAAGGAAAAGTTACAAACAGTTCTAGTATTAGAATTATTCGTGATGGAATTGTAGTGCACGAAGGTGTTATCGAATCTTTAAGAAGATTTAAAGATGATGTGAAAGAAGTGGCTGCTGGGTATGAATGCGGCATTACGATTGATAAATATCGTGATATTAAAGAAGGCGATATTATCGAAGTTTACACTATGGAACAAATTAAATTGAGCAATTAAAGAACGGGGGAAATATCATGGGGCAACTCCGTATTGAAAAAGTTCAAGAACTTATTAAACAAGAAGTGAGTCAAATTATATTACAGGAACTAAAAGATCCTCGCATTGGATTTGTCACAGTGACACAAGTTGATGTAACTGGTGATCTACGCAGTGCTAAAATTTACGTCAGTTTAATGGGTAGTCAAGAACAAATTAAAGAATGTTGGGATGGATTGCAAAAATCTTTAGGTTACATTCGTCGTGAAATAGGAAAACGCATCCGTCTTAGATGTACACCTGAATTGTCATTTCAACTAGATAAATCTTTAGATTACAGTGTGCACATTCAAGAGTTATTAACAAAAGTTAAAGAGGATGAGGCTAAATAATGTTATGAAAATTACACTAAAGCAAGTGGCCGAACTACTAAACAAACATACTAAGTTTGTTATCACTGCGCACGTTAACCCTGATGGAGATTCATTAGGTTCTATTTTGGCTTTAGGCAGTTATCTAACAAAAATAGGCAAAGACGTTATATGTTTAATTGATGATGAACTGCCTTCAAACTTTAAATTTTTAAGTGATATCGAAATGATTCAATTTCCATCAATGACCAAAATTGACGCAGATTTACTCATTGTTTTAGATTGTAGTGATCTTGAACGAATTGGTCGTGTGAATGGATTAGCGAAAGCTCCCATTCTCAATATTGATCACCATATTTCAAACAATGAATTTGCCGATTATTTATATTTAGACAGTAATGTTTCTGCAACCGGAGAAATTATATTTGACTTACTCGACTTGATGCATGCAGATTTTGATTTAGCAATTGCAACTTCTTTATACACCGCAATTGCTACTGACTGTGGCTTTTTCAAATATTCAAATACTTCTTCAAAAACGATGAAAATTGCTGCTGAATTACTTAATTGCGGAGTTAAGCCACATGTAATTTCAGAGCAGTTAGAAAAAAAATCTTTAGAGAACATTCGCATGTTACCTAAAGTACTAGAAACTCTAGAATTATTTGCAAATAATACGATTGCTTGTATTTGCATTTCTAAAGATATACTAACTATTTGTGATAATACAGAAGGGTTTATTGATTTTCCGCGTGTGATTGATGGGGTTGACCTAGCCATTATGGTTAAATATATAGATGATTCATCTTGCAGAATTAGTATGAGATCTAAAACTGTAGATGTAAGTAAAATTGCAACTTCTTTCGGTGGTGGAGGCCATAAAAAAGCTGCTGGTTGTACACTTAATCAAACACTAGACGAGAGTAAAAAAACAATTGTTGATTCTGCCATGAAATTTATGAGTGAGTTAAATCATGTATAATGGATTTATCAATATTTTAAAACCGCCTGGAATGAGTTCACATGATGTTGTTTCTTTTATCCGTCGTACATATGGAATGAAAAAGGTTGGCCATGCAGGAACATTAGATCCTGCAGCAGCTGGAGTATTACCTATTGCGCTGGGTAAGGCAACGCGTTTAATTGAATATCTGGTAGATGCAGATAAAATGTATCGAGCTGAAGTAACGTTTGGTTATGCAACAGATACTGGTGACATTACAGGTAATATTGTAGAAGAACTTTATGATTTCGAAAAACCGACTTTAGAAACAATAAACGATGTTTTAAAATCTTTTTTAGGTGAAAATCATCAACTGCCGCCTATGTACTCTGCTATAAAAATTAATGGCGTAAAATTATATGATTTAGCTAGAAAAGGAATGTCTATTGACCGGCCCACACGAAAAATTTTTATTAAGCAAATCAATTTAATTGAACATCGCACCTCAAGTTTTTTGTTTGACGTCCAATGTTCTAAAGGAACTTATATTCGGACATTATGTTTTGATATTGGTGTAAAATTAGGACTTCCTTCTGTTATGTCTTTTTTAATTCGAACAAGAGTTGGTGATTTTCAGTTAGAAAACGCCTTTATAATTGAAGAAATTACCAAAAATCCATTGCAAGCCATTCAAACTTTGGATAGCGTCTTAAGCCATATGCCTAGGATTACTTTGCCAATAAACCTGGCACAAAAATTTATACAAGGGCAGAAGATCCTATTAGAAAATACTAAAAATGTAAATTCATTCGTACGTATATACGAAAATACCAATAACTTTATTGGTATTGGTGAATTTGACAGTTACACATCGGTATTAAAACCAACAAAAGTTATGATTTGAATCATTATATTAAATTTTTTGTAGTCTATCGTTTTAAGGAGTTAGATTACCCATGCAAATTTTTTCAAACATTTCCGATTTAACTAAAAACTATTCTAATATTGTAGTAGCATTAGGAACTTTCGATGGTGTACATATTGGTCATCAAAGTATTATAAAAAAAGCAATTAAATTAGCTAAAGAAATTGATGGAACTAGTGCTGTTTTTACATTTAGTAATCATCCATTGGAAATTATTTGTCCTTCTAAATGCCCACTAACAATAGGAGATAATTATGATAAAGAACTATGGATGCGTGAATTAGGAGTTGACATTCTAGTAGATATTCCGTTTACAGCAAATTTTTTAAAATTATCGCCTATAGATTTCTTAACACTTTTAAAGACAAATTTAAATCCAAAATACATTGTTGTAGGACCGAATTATTCTTTTGGTTATAAGGGGCAGGGAAATTCTAAACTTTTAATAGAGCTAGGAAAAAATTTTGGATTTAAAGCTGAAATTCAACCTGAAGTTTATATCGAAAATAAATTAGTAAGCAGCACATTAATTCGAAGCTTAATAGTAAAAGGTGATATCGCTTCTGCTAATAAACTTTTAGGGAAAAGATTCAAATTAGGTGGTCAAGTTATCCAAGGAGATCAACGTGGCAGAGAGCTCGGTTTTCCTACAGCAAATATGGAGATCAAAAAGGGACGTGTCATTCCATCAAATGGCGTTTATGCTGTGGATGTTATTTTTAAAAATAAACTTTATCATGCAATTGCAAATATTGGAACCAATCCGACGTTTAATGGATCAGTCCGTCATATTGAAGTCCACATATTAGATTTCAATATGAATATTTATGATGAAATCATTGAAATTCAATTTATAAAAAAAATACGAAATGAAAAACAATTTGAAAGTAAAAACAAACTAATTAGCCAAATAAAACTTGATATACAAGCAGCTTTTAAGAATTTTTAGTTTACTTTTTCAATAGATTGTATTATAATAGTAAAAGTGTTAATTTTGTTATGACACTTAACCCATAGCTAGGAGTTGCGATTCTCCGACGATTTCTTGGCTAATGGTGATTTAAATACTAGGAGGAACTTTTTTATGCTAACAGCTGAACAAAAACAACAAGTAATTGAACAATATCGTGTACACGAGGGTGATACTGGATCACCAGAGGTACAAATTGCAATTTTAACTGCGCGTATTGTTTATTTGACGGAACACTTAAAAGAACACAAGAAAGATCATCATTCACGTCGTGGTCTTTTGAAAATGGTTGGACATCGTAGAAGATTGTTAAATTATCTTCATACAAACGATATCGAACGTTATCGTACAATCATTGCAAAATTAAATCTTCGTAAATAGTAAAGAAAGCGGGAAAATTCCCGCTTTCTTATTTATTTTTGGTTAATTTAATTTAAAAAAGGGAATCATAAAAAAAATGTCGAAGATAAATCAAGATGAATAATAGATGGATAATTTAGGAGGAGAATATATGCATAGTTTTGAGATGCAATTGGGTGGTAGAAAATTAATCATTGAATCAGGAAAGATGGCCAAACAGGCAAATGGGGCTGTTCTTGTGCGTTATGGAGATACTGCTGTTTTAGTAACAGCAACAGCTTCTGCCGAACCTAGAGAAGGTGTAGATTTTTTCCCATTGACAGTAGATTATGAGGAAAAATTATATGCTGTTGGAAAAATTCCCGGCGGCTTTATAAAAAGAGAAGGACGTCCAAGTGAATCTTCTATTTTAGCAAGTCGTTTAATCGATAGACCAATTCGTCCATTATTTGCTGATGGATTTAGAAATGATGTTCAAATTGTTGCAACAGTAATGTCCGTTGATCAAGATAATGCACCGGACGTTTCCGCTATGATCGGTGCTTCTTGCGCTTTATGTATTTCAGACATTCCCTTTAACGGGCCAATTGCAGGTGTTAAAGTTGGAATGGTAAATGGCAATTTCATAATAAATCCAACAGTAGAACAACAAGCACAAAGCGAGCTAAATTTAATTGTCGCAGGTTCCCATGATGCAGTTATGATGGTAGAAGCCGGTGCGAATGAATTATCTGAAGAAGTAATGTTAGAAGCAATTATGTTTGGTCATAAAGCAATTCGCGAAGTCGTTGAATTCCAACAAAAAATACGAAATGAAATTGGTAGAGAAAAAAGGTCTGTTAAGTTATTTGAAGTTCCAGAAGAAATTAATACTTTAGTAAGAGACTATGCAGCTCAGAAATTAAATGAAGCTGTTAGAAATTCAGATAAATTGTCACGTGAAGCAAATATTACCGATATTAAAAATGAAACATTAGAACATTTTATTGAACAATATCCAGATGATACAAAATACATTCAATATGTCTTACAAAAAATTGTTAAAGAAAGTGTTCGTAAGATGATAACGGTTGAAAAAATCCGTCCTGATGGCCGTGAAATTGAAGAAGTTCGCCCAATTAGCTGTGAAGTTGGTCTATTAGCTCGTACGCACGGTTCTGGTTTATTTACTCGTGGACAAACACAAGTATTTACAATTACTACATTAGGTGCTCTTGGTGATGAACAAGTTATTGATGGGCTAGGAGTAGAAGAATCAAAACGTTATATGCATCATTATAATTTTCCTGCATATAGTGTAGGTGAAACAAAACCATCCCGTGGACCTGGTCGCCGTGAAATTGGTCATGGAGCATTAGCTGAACGTGCATTAGTTCCTGTTATTCCTAATATAAATGATTTTCCTTATACGATCCGATTAGTTTCAGAAGTTTTAGAATCTAATGGTTCTAGTTCAATGGGTAGTGTTTGTGGCAGTACCTTATCGTTAATGAATGCAGGTGTTCCAATAGAACGACCTGTCTCTGGCGTTGCTATGGGATTAGTTAAAGACGGAGAAAATTATACAATTTTAACTGATATTCAAGGAATGGAAGACGCATTAGGAGATATGGATTTTAAAGTAGCTGGAACGACAGAAGGTATCACAGCCATTCAAATGGATATTAAAATTGCTGGTTTGACCAAAGAAATTTTAGCAACTGCACTCGCGCAGGCAAAACGTGGACGTTCTCATATTTTAAATAAAATGCTCGAAGTAATTTCAGAACCTAATAAAGAGCTTTCCGCATACGCACCACGTATTATCACAATGCAAATTAACCCAGATAAAATTCGCGACGTGATCGGACCTGGTGGAAAAACAATTAAAAAAATTATCGATGAGACAGGCGTAAGTATTGATATTGAAGATAACGGTAAGGTATTTATCTCAGCAGTAGATATCATGAGTGGTCAAAACGCCATTGAAATTATTGAAAATATAGTTCGAGAAGTCGAAGTCGGTGGAATATATGATGGTAAAGTAACCCGAATTATGAATTTTGGTGCTTTCGTAGAAGTCCTACCTGGTAAAGAGGGACTCGTACACATTTCACAACTGGCAAATGAAAGAGTTGAGAAGGTAGAAGATGTCGTGAAGGTCGGCGATTCCTTAAAAGTTAAAGTAACCGAAATTGATCGACAAGGTCGTGTAAACTTATCACATAAGGTACTTATTGAAAAAGAAGATAGTTCTTCTAAAACGACAACTGAACAATAAAAAAAATAAAAAGTCTTATAAACTTAATGTTTGCAAGGCTTTTTATTTTTTGTCTTCTTTAATTTAACTGATATAGGCTAAATCATTTTATTCAAAGGATTGTTTTTAAATAAATTACCTTGTTCAATATATCTACGAACCATTTTTTCTGATTTATGACGCGTTTGCTGCATAATAGAACGTTCATCAACATCATGCTGCGCCGCACTCGTAGCAAAACCACGTCTTAGACTATGCCCAGCAAAATTTGCTGCATTAAGACCCGCCAAAGAAACATATTTTTTCACAACTAGAGCAACTGATTGGTCAGTAAGCCTTCGGCTTCTAATTTGTTTATATTTATTCAATGGTCGAAATAATGGGCCAGAAGTTAATTGGGCATTATGTATCCAAGCTTTTAAAGCAGTCACTGCGCATATGGATGAATTTGAGCTATATGGTATAGCGACTTGTGCACCTTGA
This sequence comes from Massilibacillus massiliensis, assembly GCF_900086705.1. Taxonomy (NCBI): domain Bacteria; kingdom Bacillati; phylum Bacillota; class Negativicutes; order Selenomonadales; family Sporomusaceae; genus Anaerosinus; species Anaerosinus massiliensis. Next base: position 140,755 of record NZ_LT575483.1, read on the forward strand.
CCTTCCTGATCTCCTTTAGAATGTTCCACAAGAATCAATACGCCATTTTTTGTGAAATTCAAATCTTCAACATCTATTTGTACCAATTCCGAACGACGAAAAGCCCCCATAAAGCCAACTAATAATAAAGCCTTATCTCGAATTGCTGCGATATCAGCTGGATCACTACTAAAACAAGCAACAATCTGCTGTAAATCTTCTAATAGTATAGGGGTTTTACCTCGCTGCATAGTACCTTTTTCGCGTTTTATAGCATCTAAAGCATTTCGGACAAGGCCATCACGACATGGGTTAGTATCGATATAACCTGCGACTTTATGGTTTTCTGAAATCGCGGTTAAACGTCTTGATACAGTATTGGCTTTAGCATGATCAGCTAAATCATTCATATAGTTTACGATAGTTTCTGGTTCAGCAGGTAATGGTTGTAAATTACGATGTATACACCAATCATAAAAATCCAACCAATCGGATTCATAAGCACGAAGTGTATTATCTGCTTTAGATTTTTGCAATCGTAATTTACTTTTCATAGAAAGCTTTTTATTATTTTGAATAAAATTATTATTCCTCAAAAGAAAAAAATTCGTATTATTATGACTCATAAAAACTATCTCCTTACTAAAAAATCGACTCAACTATTGATAACTATAAATTATCAATAGTTATAATTGAACTAATTTTACAAGCTTATATACATTTAAACTATTGGATAATTCCTACACAATTTATACTATACTACATTTAATTACAACTTTCAAAACAATTCTATTATTTATTATATTATACTAGCTAAATTCTCATGATATATGATATTAGAACGAATGTTTGAAATAGTTGTGAATTATTGATATAATGAACTAATGTTAAACAGGGAATTTAATCTAGGAGCGTGTATAAATGAATGAACGATAAAGAAACAGTACTAAATAAACGACAACAAGAAATTTTTTCTTTCATTAAAGAATCTTTAATAAATAATGGCTATCCCCCTTCTGTTCGAGAAATTGGGAAAGCTGTTGGATTAAAATCAAGTTCTACCGTTCATAGTCATTTAGCAAAATTAGAAGAATACGGTTTAATTCGACGAGATCCAACAAAACCAAGAGCAATTGATTTACTTGATGAAAAACCTTGGATACAAAAAAGTATGTTATCAATTCCACTTGTGGGGTGCGTAACCGCAGGTACTCCAATATTGGCCACCGAAAATATAGAAGAAGTATATCCTTTTCCTGCCGAATTATTAGGAACACATGATCATGTTTTTATGTTATCAGTTGATGGAAATAGCATGATTAATGCTGGAATATTTGATGGGGATTACATTATGGTACGTGAACAGAATACCGCTTATAATAATGATATTGTAGTTGCTTTAATTAACGATGAAACTGCAACCGTAAAAAGATTTTTTAAAGAAACAGATATCATTCGCTTACAACCAGAAAATGACACGATGGAACCAATTTATGAAAAAAATGTTGCCATTCTAGGAAAAGTTATTGGTGTATTCCGACACATTAGGTAAATAAAAAGCAATCATTCTTAAATGAGAATGATTGCTTTTTATTTATAAGGAATTAACTTAGCTCTTCAATTGCTTGTGCAGCTCCCATGATACCAATTATATTATGCTCAAATATAAGTCCACCTTGCAAATATACAATATAAGGTTCACGAATTGGACCATCAGCACTCAATTCAATGGAAGCCCCTTGTACAAAAGTTCCTGCGGCCATAATAACTTGGTCTTTGTATCCAGGCATATCCCATGGCTCTGGCTGCACATGAGAATCTACCGGTGAATATTTTTGTATTCCCTGACAAAAAGCAACCATTTTTTCTTTGCTGCCAAGTTGAATCGCTTGAATTAAATCACTTCTTAAATCTTTAGAATCAGGTAATGTATGATATCCCAATTTAGAAAAGAAAACTGAAGCAAAGACAGCCCCTTTCAAAGCTTGTGCAACAACATGAGGTGCCATAAATAATCCTTGATATAGTAGACGGTTATTTACTAAGGAAGCACCCAATTCACTTCCTATCCCCGGTGCAGTTAAACGACAAGCGGCTAAATCAACAAGTTCTGCTTTACCTGCAATATAACCACCTGTTGGCGCAATTCCCCCACCAGGATTTTTAATCAATGAACCTGCAACAATATCAGCCCCCGCTGCAGTAGGCTCTAATGTATCAACAAACTCACCATAACAATTATCAACAAAACAGATGCAATCTTTCTTTATAGTTTTTATCATTTCACAAATTTGTTTAATCTCATCAATTGTTAAAGGCGCACGCATACTGTACCCTCTAGAACGTTGAATCAATACCATTTTTGTATTCGCTTTAATCGAATTTTTAATTTTTTCTAAATCAACTTTTCCATTTACCATTGCAACTTCGTTATAATCTACACCAAATTCTTTTAAAGATCCACTCGTTTCGTTATGATAGCCGATTACCGTTTGCATGGTATCATAAGGGGTTCCAGTAACGGATAATAATTCATCTCCCGGTCTGAGAATCCCAAATAATACAGTGGCTAACGCATGCGTACCAGAAACAAATTGTGTTCTGACCAACGCTTTCTCTGCTCCAAAAATATCGGCCCAAAGAGCTTCTAAATTCTCCCTTCCAATATCATTATATGCATATCCAGACGTTACATTAAAATGATAGTCTGCGATTTTATGCTTACGCATGCAATTTAATATTTTAAATGTATTTTTTTCTGCAATTTGATCTATTCGAGTGAATAGAGTCCTACATTCTTCTAATGCTAAAGTTTTAGTTGTTATTATTTTTTTTGAAAACGGATACATGTTACAAATTCTCTCCCATTATAAATTTCTTATATCTGCTTGCTTCTTCTACAGGAATAGAAGCTTTCATAAAAGTACCTGTATCACGATATTCAGTGAATTTTACATCTGCAATATTATGAATAGAAGATACAGTAGCACTATCTTCGTATGGAATTAACAATTCTACATCTATATTTTTCTCGGCAATAAAATCTTCAATTTTTTTTAATAAAAACTCTATGCCTATTTTTTGTTTTGCAGAGATTCCGATACTATTCGGTAAGCATAACTGATGATTTAAAATTTCCTGGTCTATCTTATCTATTTTATTTAATACAGTAAGGATTGGTTTATCATCTGCCTTAAGCTCTTTTAATACAGCTAGAACAGCATCCATCTGCTGTATAGCATTTGGATGACTCGCATCTACGACATGCAGCAATAAATCCGCTGTTTTTACTTCTTCTAAAGTTGCTCGAAATGCTAACACTAATTGATGCGGTAATTTTTGAATAAATCCTACTGTATCTGTCATAAGCGCTTCTTTATGATTCGTTAATAAAACTTTTCTTGTAGTCGGATCTAAAGTAGCAAAAAGTTTATCTTCCGCCAATACGCCCGCTGCAGTTAAGACATTTAGTAACGTAGATTTACCTGCATTTGTATAACCAACTAGGGCAACCGTCGGAATACTTGAAGCGATACGACTTTCTCGATGTAAATTCCGTTGTTTTTTAATTACTTCAATTTGCTTTTCTATATCATTAATTCGAGAACGAATTCTACGTTTATCTACTTCTAGCTTTGTTTCCCCCGGTCCTCTTGTCCCGATCCCGCCACCCAAGCGAGATAAAATTAACCCTTGACCGCCTATTCTAGGTAAATTATATCGAAGCTGTGCAAGTTCTACTTGTAATTTACCTTCATGAGAACGTGCTCTTTGTGCGAAAATATCTAAAATAAGTGAAGTTCTATCCAACACTTTAATGCCTAATAGTTGTTCGATATTGCGCTGTTGGGACGGTGATAATTCATCATCCAAAATAAGCAGATTTGCATTAGATTCCTGAATCAATAATGATATCTCTTGCATTTTTCCTTTTCCAAAAAACAAAGCACTATCCGGACAATCGCGTTTTTGCGTAACATAAGAAATAACTTCAGCACCAGCAGTTTCCGCTAATTGCTTTAATTCCTCTAAAGAATCTGTGATATTCCAGCCAAATGTATGTTGAGAAAGTTCTAACCCTGCTAAGATAGCACGTTCATTTTCAACGAGCGTTATCATCGTATGATCGCTATCACTTAATCGCTTATCTACAATCGTGAGTAAATACGATAAATTTAGTTTTGTAATTTCTTCAATCGTTGCAGGACCAATTTCCTCAACTACGAGTTGATCTCCTTCATTATACTCGCCAGTTAAAAATGCAAAATTTGCCGCTCGTTCATCTTCTCGTTGTGTTTCTTTCACCCCTATCGCAATCATCATATCAAAACGCATTCTACGCAAAGCTGAAAAATCTGGTGCACTGAGCGTACTATCTCCATTTGGATGGGTATGCACACAACGAATCCCACTTAACCTTTGATTTGACTTTCTGCCTTCTACCTCTGGCAATTTAATTGTCTGCATGTCTCCTATAGCCACTTGCACAATCTTACCGCGCCGATTTAAATATACTGCAATTTCTCTTTTTATCTGCACTGTTAACGCAAACATACGATTAGCTAAATCCTTCGTAATCACTTGGCCAATTGGAACCTCAATTTCATAGAGAGCTTCCAGATCATTCACTACACTCTTACGCAATCCACTCGTTTCTCCATAAATATCCATAGACCTGCACCCTCCATATCCTAGAAAATTGTCATACATCAAAAACACTACACCACTATTTATTTATTAACTTGCCAATGTTTTTTAAACTAATCGATAAAGTCCCATCGGGATTATTTATAAATTCAACATAATCTTTATTTTGAAAGTAATCAATTGGAATATTGATTTCTATCCCCGTATCTGTTTTCAATTTGTGGCTTTTTGTCTTCCTTAATACAAAATCTCGGTCAATTTTTACGGTATCCGCTAACCCCGCATTTTTAATTTCATTCAAATACTCTTCTTGCATGATCGGTGAATGATCAAATATCTTCTTACCTAAATTTACAGGTTCAAGATATTCAGAAGTTTGTGTATTCTCCGCAATAAAAGTTTTCGCTTTTGTAATAACTGCAATACTATCTTGCCCATGATTTTCTGCAATCTTTTGGGCAATGGAATTTACGGTTTCCATTGTTTTTTTGGGAGAAGCCTTAAAACTGCATTCTAGAACACCGTCAGCAAGAAGATTCGTTTCCTCTCCTTCTATTGATACTTTTTTGTCAATAAATTTTATTGTTTGCGATATTGTATCAATAAATACACATTCATCTATTTTTTGGGTTAAACTAGGCATGATCGCAAAATTATGAATGATATCATTTTTTATGCCTTCTTCAGTCTGAATCACTTGATGTATAAAACCCATTCTATTATTGCACTTAAATAAAGCAAGTATCCTTTCATCATCAATACTTATTTCACAAATTAATATATCAACAGATTCCAATTTATCAGACTTTGCAATTACATTGTACATACTATCAGCAACAAAACGTGAAAAACTAATAAAATCTAAGTCTTTATTAAGATATAACGTAAATTGGGTTTTAAAAACACTATCCTCATAAAAACTACCTAATTTTAAATTTTGATCATAATAGGATTTTTCAATATGCTTTAACAAAAAAGTCTCTACACTGTTTTCTACTACTAATTCTTTATCTGAAAATACCGTTACGCCGGAATTAAAATCTAAAATATGTAAAATTGCTTTATTTATAATAATCAACAATACTCACCTTATCCTTTATGTTTATTTAATTATAATATAACAAAGGATGCAGTTATAGCAAATATTTAGTATAATATAAAATAGTTTATTTCATAATTTTAAGCAAATTGAGGTTGATAAAGACAATGAAATGTAAATACTGCGGAACAAACTTAGCCAAAAACGCCGAATATTGTACTTATTGTGGACGCTTTTTAGGCGATGCCAAAAGTATAGAAAAACAAACTGCTAAAAAAAGAAGAATCTGGATAGGTGTTGGCATCGTCATAGTTGCTATTATCTTCGTATTCACGACTTTCGGAGGAAACTTTTTATCGCAAAAGGTAATGAATGAAAATTTACAACAACAAGCACTTCATAAGACCCCTACTTTAGGAATGACATTAGAAAAATTTAAAGATAAGTATAACAACAATAATTATGCAAAAAAAATTGGTGTAACAATTGCACAACCACAAATAAAGAGTGGAACAATAGAAAATACATTTGAATATCTGATCTCCGATAAAGTATTACTCACAGGCGTAATGAATAAAACTGATAATAAGTTGACAAATATTACAGTCGTAGGCCAGCCTAGTGATTCTCAAGAAGATAACACAAAATTCATCGGAACCCTGGGTATTATTATCGACACATATAGTCCTGATGTTCCCGTAAATCAGCGTGGAGAAATTTTAAAAGAACTTGGTTTTCGTGATGATGTTGATCTTTCTAAAGCAAACAATATAGCCATTCGTGGAAATGTCCAATATAGTTTTAAATTTATTGAAAAAACAGGTTTTGTGTTTTCTGTTACAACTGCCAATCAGCCATAATTTTAAATAAAAAAACATCTTAACTGCTAAAGCACAGTTAAGATGTTTTTTTTAAGAAATCACAGCTATCAAACCATCCAACAAATTGATATATTATTAATCAAAATAATCTATCAATCCATTTGCAATTCCACTTGCTAAATCATCTCTATACGCATCGCTATTTAATTTAATAGCTTCTTTTTTATTTGTAATAAATCCCATTTCGACTAAAACTGCTGGGATTTCATTATTACGTAACACATAGAAATTTTCTTTTTCTATCCCCTTATCTGCAGCATTTGTATGATCTATTAAACTTTTTTGAATATCATCTGCTAATTTTTTTGATGTATCATTACTATAAAAAGTCATAGCTCCAGCAATATCTACATTGGGGTTAGAATTCGTATGCAGACTGACAAAAACATCTGCATTCTGTGCATTTGCAATATCTATTCTGGCTTGTAATTCTTCCTTCAATGCCAAACCTTCTTTGGCAACGGATTGATCTGTTTCTCTGGTCATGATAACTTCTGCCCCATAATTCTCCAACAATTCTTTTACCTTCAGGCTCACAGCAAGATTATTATCTGACTCACGCATCCCATATTTAACCGCGCCGGGATTTGTTCCGCCATGTCCAGGATCAATTACGATTTTCTTACCTTTTAACACTTGCTCACTTGACTGTTCATCTGTACTAAAAAAAGAAGGTTTTAATATTTTATCTTTTAAATATATTAAAACTTCATTTTGTATAGTATATTTTATTTCATTTAAGCTGTTTGGAGTAGCCGCAAATGTTAGAGAATTAACAAGAAACATATTTAACAAAATTGTAAAAACAACGATCTTTTTAATAATATCAAGTACCTACTTTCTAGGATCAATTAAATTTAACCCAAATTCAAACATATATACATTCTACATATTATTCAATCAAATTTCAATGTTAATTATTTCTATTACTTATAATTAAGTATATCAGAAACAGTTGTTACAGTATATCCTTTTTCGCGTAATTCTTTTAATAAATCAGGTAACGCCTTCTTTGTGGGTTCAGTAGGATGCATTAATACGATAGCTCCATTTTGTGCTTTTTTCATTACTCTAGATTTAATGATTTCTGCCGGTGGCCGTTTCCAATCAATTGTATCTATACTCCACATAATCATATTGTAATTTAGTTCTTTTGCAGCAACTAAAACAGTATCATTATATTCGCCATACGGAGGTGCATATAACACTGTTTTAACACCTGTTATTTCTTGTATAACATTTTCAGCCTTTAGAATTTGTTCTTTATTTTTATCCTTAGAAAGCGTATTAGGATGTGGATGATTGTAAGAATGATTGGCGACTTCATGCCCTTTTTCCACTATTTTTTTTAGAAGTTCAGGATGATCTTTTGCCCAAGTTCCCCCAATAAAAAAAGTAATATGTACGTTGTTATCTTCTAATATGCTTAACATATCTGGTAAAAATTCTTCTCCCCAAAAGACATTACAAGTCAGAGCAATTTTATTTTGGCTTTGATCTCCATAAAAAATTGGTTCATTTTTTTGATCTTCAATAAGATTACTGTAAAGATTATTTACTAAGAATAAACTTCCAAACAGTAAACAACTTGTAATTAAGTAACGATATATTTTAGACAAGACTATAATTTGCATTACAATTCCTTCTTTCATAGTTCATTATTATATATTTATTAGACAAAACATATTTCATGTATGACTTCTACCAAGTAGTTTTATAGATTTTTTTATTTTAGATATTTTAAAAGAAAAAGCTGCTGTATTAAGAAAATTTTTAACATACATTTATTTGTACTTATTCATTATAAGCACAATATATATCAAAAATTTTTTAATACAACAGCTCGAAGGTTACAAACGTCTTAACTAATCTGTTGCGTTATACTATAATTAAGAATATTTCCTGGCTGAATTTCTTGGCACATATAATCTTCTGGGGCAGTACTAAGAATTTTAATCACTCTGCATTGTGATTCTGAAATATTTTCTACAATAAGAGTTATTCCTTTATATTCTACCTCTTTATATTGTAACTTAGAAGAGTCCTCTTCAAATAGGTTTTCAATCGGCATTATTGTCCAAAATAACATTATTGCGTCATTCCTTTTGTTGATTTTCTCAGTTCAATTAAAGATTGTAATTTATTCATCGCTTGCGAAACGCCACCAATTTCATTAATCAAGCCATATTTTACAGCCTCTTTCCCTCCAACAGATGCACCTATATCTCTTGATAGCTCACCTGTTTTATATAGCAATTCACGCCATTTCTTTTCATCAATTTTTGAATGTTTCACCACAAAATTACTAACTCGTTCTTGCATTTTTTCCAAATAATCAAATGAGCTTTGCGCGCCGATCACCATTCCAGTGAGACGAATTGGATGAATTGTCATTGTTGCACTTTCTACAATATAAGAGTAAGTAGCAGACACCGCTATAGGAACACCAATGCTATGCCCACCTCCAAGAACAACAGATACAGATGGTTTTGACAAACTAGCAATCATTTCAGAAATTGCTAAACCTGCCTCAACATCTCCACCAACTGTATTTAATAAAATAATAACGCCTTCAATATCTGCGTTTTGTTCTATGGCAACCAATTGCGGCATAATATGTTCATACTTAGTTGTCTTATTGTTAGGAGATAAGATAAGATGCCCCTCTATTTGCCCTATAATCGTCATAACATGAATATTAGATTTTGCCTTTACTACATCTGTAGTGCCTAATTCTTTTATATTCTCATTCACTACATTATTTTTTTCACTTCGTTCTTCTTTATTTCTATTTTCTTCATGTTCTGCTGAAGGAAAATTATAATTATTCATTTATTGTCCTCCTATTTAAATTCTCTAATAGTATTGACAAAAATTAAGTTTAAATACAAAAACCTTTTTAAACTTAATTTCTTAAATTTAAAAAGGTTTTTATTCTTATACCTCCATAATAATCGGAAGTATCATTGGGCGCCGCCTCGTACGCTCATATAAGTATTTACCAAGCGTATCCCGAACATTTGCTTTAATTGTAGCCCATTCAGTAATATTGTTTAATTCGCATTTTTCTAAAGCTTGTTTTACTTTTTCTTTTGCCTCATCCATTAATGCTTCAGATTCTCTTACGTAAACAAAACCACGTGAGACAATATCTGGTCCAGCAACAACACATCCCTGCTCCTTATCCATAGTAACTACAATAATCAAAATACCATCTTGAGAAAGTTGTCTACGATCTCGTAGAACAATATTTCCTACATCTCCAACCCCTAAACCGTCAACAAGAACATTTCCTGCTGTCACCTTGCCTACAACTACACCTTTATCACGAGAAAATTCAAGAACTTGTCCATTTTCGCTAACAAAAATATTTTCTTTTTCCATGCCTAAATCTTGTGCTAATTTGGAATGCTTTATTAGATGACGATATTCTCCATGAACAGGAATAAAAAATTTGGGCCGTACTAAATTATGCATTAATTTAAGCTCTTCTTGGCTTGCATGCCCGGAAACATGAATCCCACACGACTTCTCGTACACAACATGCGCACCTTGTTTCAATAAATTATCGATTGTACGCGAAACCAATTTTTCATTTCCAGGAATTGGAGTGGCAGAAATAATAACAGTATCACCAGGAACAATGCCTACCTTCTTATGATCTGACTGCGCCATTCTTGTTAAAGCAGACATAGGCTCTCCCTGACTGCCTGTAGTAATGATAACAACACTTGAAGCAGCATAATTATTAATTTCATCAATATCGATTAATACACCCTCTGGAATAACTAAATATCCTAATTCCAAAGAAATATTCACAACATTTACCATGCTGCGACCTAAAACAGCGACTTTACGTTTATATTTGCACGCCATATCAACCGCTTGTTGAATCCGATGTACATTTGAAGAAAAAGTAGCAATAATGATACGTTCTTTCGCTCCATAAAAAGCTTCATCAAAAGCAATGCCAACGGATTTTTCACTTGGCGTATGCCCCGGCCTCTCAGCATTTGTGCTATCTGCCATTAAGACCAATACTCCTTGATCCCCTAATTCAGCAAATTTATGAAAATCCGTCACTTTCCCATCAACCGGAGTTTGATCGAATTTAAAATCACCAGTATGTACAATTGTACCAATTGGAGTTTTTATATATAAACCTACGGCATCAGCAATACTGTGACTTACACGAATAAATCCAACCTTAAAACAGCCTTCACGAATCATATCTCCCGGTGCAACTGCGACTAAATTACTAGCATCAACATTTGTTTCTTTTAACCTTCCTTCTAAAATTCCTAAAGTCAATTTTGTCCCATATACAGGTACATTGATGTGCTTTAGAATATAAGGTAATGCGCCTATATGATCTTCATGACCATGTGTCAAAACAATTGCTTTAACCAAATCACGATTTTCTAATAGATACGTAATATCAGGAATTACCAAATCAATCCCCAACATATCATCATCAGGAAACATCAGTCCGCAATCAATAATAATTATTTCGTCTCCTACTCTAATTACAGTTAAATTCTTCCCGATTTCACCTAATCCACCGAGTGGAATAATTTGAAGTTTTTGTGGTATTTTTGTCAAAAAAAATTACACCTCCGAAAAAATAAATTGTTATTTATATTAAGTTCGCACCGTACATAATAGTAAAAGAGATCATGATAAATCGCCCGTTCTGCTCACTTACGTCTATTATAACTTATCTACCTATATACAACAAGCCTAATTATGGATCAAAATTATTATGCTCATTTTTTAATTAATAAATACAACTCATCCTTATTGGATGAGTTGTATTTATTAATTATATTACATAGATAAATTAAATTTTTCATGCAGAGCTTCTAACGCTCTTTTTAAATGTTCTTTTGACACCAATCCAGATATAGAGGTATGGGAATCGACAGTTTGTAAGATTTCAATATTATTTTTCGAAAGTGCTTCCACAAAGTCTGCCATAACGCCTGGAACTTCTCTCATACCTCCACCGATAACAGAAACTTTTGCACACTCCGTGATAAATTCTGCTTCATATTTTGCTAATACTTTTTTTGCTAAACTCATAGAAGTTTGTGCAATAGTAAATAATAGTTGCCCCGGGGAAACGTTGATTAAATCAATACTAATTTTCTCTAATGCCAGAATCTTAAATACATTTACACTATCGTCATGATTAATATTAACAATTTTAATTTGACATATATCAGTTAAGTAGGTAACGCCTGTAGCGACTTTATCAATAATTTTATTTAAGTTCAATTTATCATCATTAAAATTACCAATCAAAGTTCCCTTTTCATCTGAGAATGTTGACTTTATCATCATCGGAATATTTTTCTGCATCGCAATTTCAACTGCTCTAGGATGAATAACTTTTGCTCCCTGATACGCAATTTGGCAAACTTCACTATAACTAATTTTATCTAATATTTTCGCATCATTAACCAATCGAGGATCAGCGGTCATAATACCATCTACATCTGTATAAATCTCTATCATTTCGGCACCAAGAGCCACACCTAATGCAGAAGCAGTTGTATCACTTCCGCCTCGTCCGAGCGTCGTAAAATCGCCATTATGATCCACCCCCTGAAATCCACAAACAACGGGGATTTTATCCTTTGCAAGTAGCTCAAAAAGTCGTTCAGTATGAATTGCAGTTATTCTCGCACGATTGAAATTTGAATCCGTAACTATACCAGCCTGCCCGCCTGTCAGCATAACCGACTCGAAGTTATTTGCTTGTAATAAAGCAGTCATAACAACTGCCGAAATCATTTCACCGCAACACATAATTTGATCTAGCTCTCGATTGTTAACCGTTGAATTCTCACGTTTAACTAAATCAATTAGCGTATCTGTAGCATAATGTTCACCTTTACGCCCCATAGCTGAAACAACGATAACTGGGGAGTAGCCTTTTTTCTTCGCTTGTAATATTTTATTTACAATAAGCTTGCGGCTACAATCGGTTGCAACCGAAGTTCCACCAAATTTCTGGATAATGATCTTCATATTCACACCTCAAAACATGTTATGTTCAATCATATACTCCGCAATTTGAAGTGCATTTAACGCTGCACCTTTACGAATTTGATCACCAACAACCCACAAATTTAATCCATTCTTAATAGAATAATCTTTTCTAATTCTACCAACAAATACTTCATTTTTATTAGACGTATAAAGAGGCATTGGGTATTCCATCTCATCTGGTTGATCTTGAACAACGACCCCAGGGAAATTAGATAAAGCCTTTTTAGCTTCCTCAACCCCCAATTCGCTTTCTAATTCAAGATTAATAGATTCTGCATGACTACGATATACAGGAACTCGAATCGTTGTTGCCGTAATTCCCATTGTAGCATCATTCATAATTTTATGAGTTTCATCAATCATTTTCATTTCTTCTTTAGTATATAAATTATCCTTAAATACATCAATTTGCGGAATTAAGTTAAATGCAATTTGATAATGCTTAGGTAAACTTGCACCTGGCAAAATATTCGCTATAACTGGCTTATTTTCAACGACAGCCTTGACCTGATTTTCCAATTCTTCAATGGCTTCTTTTCCCCCGCCAGAAACCGCCTGATAAGTAGAAACAACAACTCTTTTTATTTTAGCTTTATCATAAATTGGTTTTAATGCCATTGCCATAATGATTGTAGAACAATTCGGATTTGCAATTATGCCTTTATGCATATGAATAGCCTCAGGATTTACCTCTGGAACGACAAGCGGAACTTCTGAATCCATGCGAAATGCACTAGAGTTATCAATCACTACAGCACCTGCTTTAACAGCTGCCGGCGCAAAAGTTTTACTTGCTGACCCTCCCGCAAATAAAGCAATCTGAACATCTTTGAAAGATTCTTCAGTCGCTTCCTCTACCACATATTCTTTTCCCATAAATTGAATTTTTCTTCCTGCAGACCGTTTAGAAGCAAGTAATTTAAGATTCGCAAAAGGAAAGTTGCGTTCTTCAATTAAAGTTAAGAATTCCTGCCCGACTGCTCCAGTCGCACCTAAAATTGCTACATTATATTTATTCATCTAAAAGTCTCTCCTTATGGTTTTAATCTAGTATATTCTCTAACCCACAAACTAGTTTATTTAAGTGGATAACTTTTTTACATGCAAGTACTACCCCTGGCATAAAAGAGTCTCTATTAATAGAATCATGACGAATCGTTAAAGTTTGCCCAAGACCTCCGAAAATTACTTCTTGATGCGCTACATATCCTGGCAATCTTACACTATGAATACGAATCCCATCATACTCACCGCCTCTGGCTCCATTAATCTTCTCCACTTCATCAGGATGTCCCTGCGGCATGCTTTCACGTACTTCACAAATCGCTTCCGCCGTGTGCAATGCAGTGCCTGATGGAGCATCTAATTTTTGATCATGATGAAGTTCGATAATTTCAACGTTCGGTAAATATTTTGCCACTTCTCTTGACATTTTTATCATCAGCACTGCACCAATTGCAAAATTTGGTGCTATAAACGCACCTACCTGATGTGTTTTACAAAGCGCATCAATTTCAAATTTATCATCATCTGATAATCCAGTTGTACCGATTACAGGATAAACACCATTTTTCAATGCAATTCTCGCATTCTGCATAACAACAGAGGGCTTTGTAAAATCGACCATAACATCTGGCTTCGTATTATTTATTAACTCTTGTAAATTACTTTCAACAACAATTCCTGTTTTTTCAATTCCAATTAATTCTCCAATATCATTTCCACTATGTATATCTACAGCACCAACAAGTTCTAAATCTTGATCATGATAGACTGCACTTAAAACAGATCTTCCCATCTTACCACAAGCACCACTTACAATCACCTTAACCAAAATTTACACCCCCTCTAAAATTTATTAACTAAATAAAAAAGCTGATGAGTGATTTTCTCATCAGCGGTTATAACAATACAAACCATTAGGATAAAATAAAATATTTTATTCCAGATGAGATAGCACTCCACCAAAAACCGAAAGTTTTGATGACAGTCTAATACTTATTAAATATTAAACCAGCATTTGCAATTACGGCAATTGCAAATGCTTCGGCGAACAATCCTTTCCTTTTCGTTCATCGCTACCAAACTCCCTAAAGTACTCTTATTGATCGCACCTCTACTCCATTTTATTAACAGGACTTTTATTTAATTTATGTTCATTTTATACCAATGGTTCCTGACATGTCAATAAAATTTAACTGTCAGCTCTCAACTTTCCACCTTGGCCTAAATGTGTTGGAGTCATCTCTCTAATAATAATTGAAACAGCACTTTGAGGACAATTTGCAGTTTCTGAAATTGCTTCAGTAACTCTTTTTACTAATTCTCTTCTTTGTTCAACAGTTCTTCCTTCGAGCATATCAATTTGTACAATTGGCATATAATCTGCCTCCTTATTTATATATTTATAATATCATTCACCATAAATATATAAATCCCTTCTAAAGGGCAGACTTATTTGGAACTTGTAATACTATTATGAATCGAAACTAATATAAAATACATCGAATAAAATAATTATTTTTAAAAATAGTATAAACTATCATTTTAATGATCATACTAGGATTGTAAATTTTCTCCTCTCCCATATCTGGCGACATATGTCGCCTCTTTTTATTTAATTATTTATAATATCTTTAAAATGTTCATGATACTGCAATAATAAAATGCGCCCGATTTCTTTTAACAAAGAACTATCCTCCATTGTATGCAAAGCAGCTTTTCGTGCTAATAATAATATATCTAAATCAGAAATAATATTCGCTATTTTTAAATCAGGTAGTCCATGTTGTCGAGTTCCAAAAAATTGTCCAGGACCACGAATTTTTAAATCTTCTTCCGCCAAAAGAAATCCATCATACGTTTGTTCCATAACCATTAATCGTTCCTTGGTTTTTTGTGTCTTACTTTTTGTGAGTAAAACACAATATGATTGATATTCGCCTCTCCCAATCCTGCCTCTCAATTGATGTAATTGTGCCAAGCCAAACCGGTCTGCCCCTTCAATAACCATAACATTTGCATTCGGAACATTGATCCCTACTTCAATAACAGTAGTGGATACTAAAATTTTTATTCTACCTTCATAAAAGTCAGTCATAACCTGTTCTTTATCTTTTTTTCCTAATTTTCCATGAATTAAACCACAGGCACACTCTTTAAATATGCCTGTTTTTAATTCTTCAAATAATCCCATAGCAGACTGCGTTTCAATATTTTCAGATTCATCAATTAATGGACATACAACGTAAGCCTGCCTACCTTTTTTGATTTCATTTAAAACAAATTGATAAATCTGTGGACGTTTATTAGGTTCACGTACAAACGTTCTAATTGGTTTGCGTCCTGGTGGCAATTCTTTAATGATCGAAATATCAAGATCACCATATACGGTAAGCGTCATAGTTCTCGGTATAGGAGTCGCTGTCATGACCAATACATCAGGAGAATTTCCTTTTTCCTGTAGTAAGAGTCTTTGCCTAACTCCAAATCGATGTTGCTCGTCTGTAATAACGAGGCCTACATTTTTAAACTGTACGTCTTCTTGAATCAAAGCATGCGTACCAATAACAATCTGCATTTCTCCTGCGTTTATTTCTTTTAATAGTTTATCTCGATTTTTTTTACTCAAATTCCCACTTAATAACGCTATACGAATTCCAAACGGACTTAATGTATTTGTTAAGCTTTTATAGTGCTGCTGAGCTAAAATTTCTGTTGGCACCATAAAAGCTCCTTGGTAACCATTTTCAACAGTTTTCACTAAAGCTAACATTGCAACAATTGTTTTTCCAGATCCAACATCGCCTTGCAATAATCGTTGCATCGAAATGCTTTGTTCCATATCTAAAGTAATTTCCTTTAAAACTCGTTTTTGATCTTTTGTAAGCTCAAAAGGTAAACTATCATAAACAGCTTTACTTAATTTACTATTCAACAAATGCTTTATTCCTACATTATGTTTTCTATTTTTAATTTTTATCATTGCAAGTCCGCATTGTATCAAATATAACTCTTCAAATATCAACCTATATCTTGCTTTACAAAGTATTTCGTTGTTTTTAGGAAAATGGATATTTTTGATTGCCTCGATTCTGCTTATTAACTGGTATTCTTTTACTATAGTTTCTGGTATTAGTTCCTCTAGGCACAATAAATTTTTGAGTATACCATCAACCAATTTACGCAAAAATTTTTGTGTAATCATTTCATTGGCTGCATAAATAGGGATAATATCATTTCTAGATTGCATTTCATTGTCCTCTATAAATTCATACTCAGCATGATTCATCACAAAGCATCCATAATTATATTCGACTTTACCAGTTGCAATTATTTTTTTACCTATACTAAACTGCTTTTTTAGAAAAATTTGATTAAACCAAATTAACTGAATCCAACCAGTTTCATCTTTGACCGTAACTTTTAAAATATTTAATCCCCTACGTATTTTATCTTCCCTAATTGCAGCAATGGTGCCAAAAATAGTTTCTAAATTCCCATTTATTACAGTTGCAATTTTTTTTATTACACTTCTATCCTCATACCGTCGCGGATAATATGTAAGTAAATCATGAATTGTACATATATTTAAATTCGCCAATGCTTTACTCTTTGCTGGGCCAACCCCTTTTAAAAATTGGACTTTTTCAGTCAAAATGATACCCACAGCCTCACCTCTATATAAAAATAATAAAATTTATAAAGCATTTCAACATTCACAAAAAATCTCCTGCTGTCTTATCAAAACTAATTCCCATTTAACTGTATTAGCAAAACTAAAAAATCATTGCAATGTATGGTATCTTTATGATAAAATATTCATATTACGTATGAGGATATCTTGTCCTTCGTTAAAGGAGGTGGAATAAATGGCAAATGTTTGTGAAATTTGTGCAAAAGGTGAAGCTAGCGGTTTTAATGTAAGTCATTCTCATCTTAAAACTAAACGTACTTGGAAACCAAATATCCAACGCGTTCGCGCTGTAGTTAACGGTGATGTTAAAAGAGTAAACGTTTGTACTCGTTGCCTACGTTCCGGTAAAGTTCAACGCGCAATCTAATTAAAATAAAAGCATAAAATAAAAGGACTGCTCTAGCAGTCCTTTTATTTTATGCTTTTATGCGATATTTATCTTAAAGTAAGTTTAGTAGGCTCTCTAATTCTTCTTTCGCAAATTGATATTTATTTCCACAAAAATGGCAGCTAACCTCAGCTTCTCCATCATCATATAGAGAAACTAACTCTTCTCTACCTAAGCTAATTAAAATTCCCTGAATTTTTTCTTTCGAACACTGACATTTAAATTGAAGATCCTGGTTCTCAAAATAATTAACAGGCAATGTCTTAAAAATTTCTGCGATTATGCCTTTTGCATCTAATCCTTCATAAATCATCTGCGATACTGGTTCTAATGATTTTAGATTTTTTTCAATCACATCAAGAGCAGAATCTTCAACCTCAGGCAAAGCTTGAATGAAAAATCCACCAGCCGCTAGAATCTTAAGCTCCGGATTTACCAAAACCCCTAAACCAACACTTGACGGCGTTTGCTCAGAGACACATAAATAGTTTGTAATATCTTCCGCAATTTCACCCGTTATAAGTTCCGAACTTCCAGTAAACGGATTTTTTAGCCCTGTAAAACGAGTGAGTGAAATTAGTCCCTTACCAACAGCTTCACCAACTGCTAATTTTCCTGCATTTAGTGGTAAGTTTACCTGCGGATGATCAACATAACCACGAACAAAGCCTTCTGCATTTGCATCCGCAACAATTTTACCTAATACTCCGTCTCCAGCAATTTTTAAAGTCACACACTCTTTGGTTTTTAAATTTGCTGCTAATAGTACTGCCCCCGTCATCGTCCTTCCCAATGCAGCCGCAGCAACGGGAAAACAATTATGGCGTTTACACGCTTCTCCAACTAGATTTGTCGTAACTGCAGCAAATACACGAATTCCATTCGATGTAGCCTTAAGTAAATGATCCTGCATAAAATTCTCCTCTAATCTATCTATCTATAATTTTGAGACAGTATGTCGCCTAATCAACACACTGTCTCTTATTTATAAACTAAAAGCAATTATAAATTTTTCAATAAATTCGCCATTTCAATCGCAGCTATAGCACTATCATACCCTTTATTACCAGCCTTTGTCCCTGCACGTTCTACTGCTTGTTCAATATTTTCAGTCGTAACAACACCAAAGATGGTTGGTATTCCACTCGCCATTCCAACATGCGCAACACCTTTAGCAACTTCATTACACACATAATCATAATGAGAAGTCGCCCCCCGGATGACTGCCCCTAAACAAATAACGGCATCATATTTGTTTCCATTTGCCATCTTTTGTGCAATCATTGGAATTTCATAAGCGCCCGGAACCCATGCAACATCGATATCATTTTCATTGACCCCATGTCTTATAAGAGCATCTAATGCCCCACTTAATAATTTACTTGTAATAAATTCATTAAATCTCGCAACAACTATACCGATCCTCAAATTTTCTGCGATTAATTTACCTTCAATTACATTTGCCATTTTATATAGCCTCCTATGCTTGTTTTAAAATATGACCCATTTTTATTTTTTTAACTGATAAATATTCTTTATTAAATTTATTGGCTTTTACTTCTAAAGGAACTCTTTCGACAATTTTCAGTCCATATCCTTCAAGCCCTGCTCGCTTTGATGGATTATTCGTTAATAGTCGAATACTAGTTATTCCCAATTCAGACAAAATTTGCGCCCCAATCCCATACTCACGTAAATCAGGTGCAAATCCTAAAGAAACATTGGCTTCAACGGTATCTTTTCCTTTATCTTGCAATTCATAGGCCCGAAGTTTATTCGCAAGACCAATGCCCCGCCCTTCTTGCCGCATATAAAGAAGAACACCCTCTCCCTCAGTCTCAATACGATTCAATGCTGCTGCCAACTGATCTCCGCAATCACAACGCAATGACCCCAAAGCATCTCCAGTTAAACATTCGGAATGCACGCGCACCAAAACATTTTCTTTCCCTTTGACCTCCCCTTTGATTATAGCAAGATGACATTTGTCATCCAATTTATTTTCATAGGCAAACATCTTAAATTGTCCAAATTTACTTGGCAAATTTGTTTCTGCACACCGAACGATAAATGTTTCACTACGTTTACGATATTTAATCAAATCCGCAATTGTAATAATCTTCAAATTATGTTTTTTTACAAAATTCATTAAATCAGGGACTCTCGCCATTGTACCATCGTCATTCATAATTTCACATATTACACCAGCTGGCGTCAATCCAGCCAACGTAGCGATGTCTACAGCTGCTTCTGTATGCCCGGTTCTTTTTAAAACGCCACCTTCAGCAGAACGTAAAGGAAAAATATGTCCAGGACGCCGAAAACTGCTTGGTTTTGCATTTTTATCTAAAATTGTTTTCACTGTATGTGCTCTTTCAAAAGCAGAAATCCCTGTATCTGTATCATAAGCATCAATAGATACTGTAAAAGCAGTTCCATGCGCATCTGTATTATTGGTGACCATAGGACTAATTCCTAAATCATCTAAGCGCTTACCATAAACAGGCATGCAAATTAGACCACGTCCGTAAGTCGCCATAAAATTAATTGCTTCCGGTGTTACTTTATCAGCTGCAATGATTAAATCCCCCTCATTTTCACGATCATCATCATCAACAGCAACAATCATTTTTCCTTGTTTAATATCTTCTATAGCTTCCTCAATTGTATTAAATTTAAAATTCATCTGAAAAACTCCTTTAAAAACCATTTTCTTTAAGAAAGTCAATGGATATTTTATTTTTTTTCGCCTCTGTAGCCGAGCTTTTTTGAAGGCCTAATAATCTTTCTACATATTTTCCTATCACATCGTTTTCAATATTTACGGAGTCACCACTTTTTTTAATTCCCAATGTCGTCACACTTGCGGTATGAGGAATGATAGATACGCTAAACCAAGTATTTGCAGTTTCTACCACAGTTAAACTAATTCCATCAATCGTAATAGACCCTTTTTCTATTGTATACTTGGCTAAGGTTTCATGCACTTCAATCTTAATAAGAATTGCATTTCCATGCTGTTCCATCGCTAGAATTTTTCCCATACCATCAACATGCCCACTGACGATATGTCCACCTAATCGACTACTGAGAGTTAAAGCCCGTTCTAAATTTACAAAGTCACCAGATTTTAAGGCAGCAAGAACTGTACGATTTAGTGTTTCCGGCATAACATCAGCAACAAATTCTCGAGTAGTAAATTCAACAACAGTTAAACAAGTTCCATTTACAGCGATACTGTCACCTAACTGAATATCTTCTAAAACTTTCTTTGCTTCTACACGTATTTTAGCTGAATCAATGCCGTGGATGACGTTTTTCACTTTTCCCATTTCCTCTATAATTCCAGTAAACATATCAAATCTCCTTAACTATATAGGCCGTTATTAAAATATCATTATCAATAACTTTTGTCGTGATATCTCTTAACCTATGGGCATCACTCAATTCCTTAACTCCATCTCCACCAATCGGTGTAGGCGCTGTTTTACCACCAATTATTTTTGGTGCAATAAACATATGTATTTTGTCCACTAATTTTTCTTTCAATAACATTTCATTGATTGTTGCTCCACCCTCAACAAAGATACTACATATATTTTTTTCTCCTAATATTGAAAATAACTTTTTTAAATCCACCCGACCATCCTTTGATTCTACAATTAAAACCTCGGCACCAATTTCTTTTAATGCTACAACTTTATCTTCAGGTGCTAGATTTGTAACTGCTATAATTGTTGTCACTGACTTATCAAGTATTTTAGCATCTAATGGTATTCGTGCCATGCTGTCTACTACAATTCGAATGGGGTTCTTCCCACCTTCTTCTAGTCTTGTGGTTAAACTAGGATTATCAGCTAAAACTGTACCGATTCCCACTAAAATACCATCATAAATATCGCGCATCTCGTGTACCAATTTTCGTGACATATCATTTGTAATCCACTTTGATTTTCCTGAAACAGTTGCAATTTTTCCATCCAAAGACATCGCTGCTTTTAGGACTACAAAAGGCATTTTTGTAGTTATCCACTTTATAAATACCTCATTTAGCATTAATGCCTGCTCCGTTAAAATCCCTTCTATAACTTCGATTCCAGCCGCCCTTAGCATTCGTATACCCGAACCTGCAACAAGAGGATTGGGATCTATCATCGCAATAACCACCCTTTTAATACCAGCATCAATAATTGCCTGACTACATGGTGGCGTTCTCCCAAAATGAGAACAAGGTTCTAACGTTACATAAATCGTTGCGCCTCTTGCCAGCTCTCCAGCTTGACGCAAAGCATGTATTTCCGCATGAGGTGTGCCCGCCTTCCTATGCCAGCCTTGCCCAACAATTCTGCCATCTCGAACAATCACTGCACCTACCATCGGATTAGGGGCTGTTCTTCCCAACGCATATCGCGCAATATTCAAAGCTTGCTCCATATAGGTTTCATGCATCTACATTCCTCCTACTTAATTTATAAAAAATAAAAAAGACTATCAAAAAGCTAATACTTTTTAACAGTCTTTTTATTATTAGACTAACCACCTATAGCAATAAAAATATTTCTACAAGCTACGTCTTTTTTCATCCAGACTATACTGTCGGCTCTGGAATTTAACCAGATCTGCCTAACGGCTCGCGGGCTATACCGCCGGTAAGGAATTAAAAGAATTTCTCTTTTTCACCTTGCCCCAAAGACTGCTGTTCTGTTGTTTTACGCGTTAAGACTAACATATTTAATATAAAATGTCAAGCTATTCATTTATCTCTGCAAAAATATCATCCATTGCCGGGCGTTCTTGTGAAATCTTAGGTGTATTATGTAAGAATTATACAATGCAACGGATAATCATTGTTATTTGCCCACAAGATTTCAATTTGCCCACAACCATTTATTAGGAGAAATCATATAGAAAGATACTGCATGAACTCAATATCTTCCTCAGACTCACTATGTCCATAAGTGTTTAATAGTGTAGTCGCATTCCCCCACCCACCTATGCGTTGTATTGTAGGCAATGGGACTCTTTCCTTTAGTAATATCTTTGCCATAGTATGCCTGGTTGAGTGCAATGTCAGCTTATCGTCCAAGCCAAGTATCCTCACATAACGCTTAAAAGATTGAGAGATACTCCCTGGTGTATAGCAACTACCATCCTTCTTATGAAACACAAGTGTGTCTCCACTAAAGTCTGACTCAGTTCTCTTCTGTGACTCATACATCATCCTTAATCCAAACATAGTACTATCGCTGAACCATACCCATCGAATTGATGCGTCAGTCTTAGGAGTTTCCTTTAATTTTCCTTTGAAGTTCTTGATGTCCTTAATCACAGTTGGCTTAATAAAAGCGCCACCCTTATTAAAGTCAACATGCTTCCAAGGGATTCCTAGGATCTCTCCACGTCTACACCCAGTTTCAAAGTATATCTTGAACAAAAAATATTTATTATAGTTATGTCTTTTGAGGTACTTCATGAATGTACGTTTGTCATTCTCTTTGAAAAACGGTCGCTCAACCTTAGGCTGCCTTGGTAACTTGACGTTATCGCATGGGTTCTCAGAGATAGTCTTATGAGACACTAAGTAGCTAAAATAGCTTTTTACAAAAGTTTTAATCTTTTTTACATATTTGAGACTTAGCTCATTACCTTTTTTGTGTGCATGTTTGTTCCCATTTTTTAATATCGAACTAAAAAATATCTGCATTGTTTCACTATCTATCTTTTTGACATCTAATGTGCCCAGAATTGGAATAACATGAACAAATAGCATTGTGTCATAAGACTCTATTGTTGAATCCTCTATAGCCACCCTTTTTGCAAACTTGTACCACTTCAGAATATTCTCTTTAAGATTTATAGGCTTATTAGGATCTACTTTAGGCTCTCTTTTATTTCCTTTGCTTGCCACAGCTAAGAGTAATGACTTGTCCATCTTGTATAGATCCATTAAGTCATCTCTAATTTCTTTAGCCTTTTCCATGGTCTTTGCTGTGCGTACAATTGATATTGTCTTACCATCAACTTTTGGTCTTAGCTGCACCTCATATGAGTTACGATCCTCCCTGTATCTAATGTATTTCTCTTGTTGTTCGTTATCCATTTTATTAGCTCCATTCTAATTAAAACAGATCGCTATAACAGTTTTATTTTATCACAAAAATTTATGAGATAATTAAAATTTAACATATTTAATCTGATCACCAGAAAGTTGTTCTGTTGTTCCATCAGTATATTCAATCTTGATTTTTCTCAACTCAGCTCTCACAATAGTATTATTATACCAAGCATTTTGCCAAGAATAGTTCTCGCCTTTCCATTCACCAGAATTAATAGGACCAGTTACTTTTCCTGTAAATTCCGATTCGCGCCTAATTGTACATGAAACAGCATCATTCACCGAATTATATGGTACAACGGTAAAATAACAATATTTCACTGTTTTACTGGATGTATTTTGCCATACAATATTGAGATCAACACCACCAGCACTGTTAGGATTATCTGTGTATACTTTTGAAACTCTGATAATTGAACGAGCTTTCTCTTGATTAGAACGTTGTGCTAATTCTTTTTCCCTTTGATCTTCTTCTTGTTGCTTAGCTAATTGTGCAGCTTCTTCGTTTTTAGATTGAGTTACATAGCCTTGTGCTTCATTTGCTTCTTTACTTCCAGGGTGTTGTTTCGAAAGTTCATCTGCTGCTGAATATAATTCCTTATATTGTTTACGCTCAAACAAAGATTTTATTTCAGCCAAACGACGCTCTGCTCCATTCTTTAATTCTTCAATTGTTGTCGCTTGAGCTTGAACAGTTTTTCCTAACTCTTGATTTTTATTAAAAATATTTATTATAACACAAAAAGAAATAAATAGAATTATGCCCAGACCTGACATAATTATGGTATTTCGATATTTATTCATAAATACTCCTCCATTATTCAATATAAATTTATAGTAGTGAATTTAATCTATTTTAATATTTGTATCACCAATAGAATCTATTACGATAATGGATAATACAAAAGCAATTATAATTGTAAATACTGCAATCCAAAAAATGTTATCAAAAATAGCTACACTTATCATAAATCCAGTAATTGAACAACCTATAATTGTTTTATTAGCTATTGCTTTGGTATATTATCTCATGCTAGATTGTACGTTACTATCCACTATGTTATTTGACGGTTACAAATATTCTATTTTAAAAAAATATAAAGAGCTATTATCGCAACTGCCCCCAAAATGAGTTTTGAAAGTTCCGAGGCATTCTTTTCTTTCATGTATTCTGCATTAGATTCACGTACACTTTTTCTTATATAATCTTGTCCTAACATAATTTCCTCATCGGATTCAAAAGAAAAAATATATTCCATATACTTTAGTACATTTGACATTTCAAATCTAAGATTAATATTGTCTTTTATATTGCTTATAAACTCCGTTTGCTCTTGAATTATTTCATCTTGGATAGTTAACATACTGTTTATATGCTTTATAGGGAGATTATTTTTATAAGAAAGCGTGATGTAATCTTGACATATTAAAGCTGAACTAGGATCATTTTGAATATAATCTATATATTTATCCCAACACTTATAGGCATTCTCAAATTGTTCATTAAAAAAATAAATACTCATCATTTCACCATATGCGATATGGCATCCATAATTTATAGCTTGATTTAAATAATCTAGGGCTAACTTTATATCTTTATTGCATCCATTCCCATACCTATGCATCCCACCTATTTTTAAATATGCCTCTCCAGATCCTAGTTTAGCTGCCTTTTTATATAAATTATATGCTTGATAATAATCTTGTAGAGTATCACCTAATCCATAATAGTATTTGTCTGCAATTTCTAAAACATCTTCCCAAGGCGCTTTCTCTTCAACAATCAATGGATTTAAAAAATCATCATCAGGAATACACATATTACTCTTTTCATTTTTCTTATACTCCATGATACCATTAATAGCTTCAGTCATTGGTGCATTAAAGAATTCCCTATTATCACTCACTCTATATTCTTTTGTTTCAAGCCAAGTATGCACAAAATTTTCAGCACTAGTACAATCATTGACATACATTTCATAAGCTACAATGAACGGTGTAGGGACACCCGTAGCCCTTGATAATTCCTCTGCACGTTCTTTAGGCTCTCTAGTTGTCTTACCGACTTTTATTAGTCCTTCCATGGATGCATTTATAAGAACATAGATATATCCGTTATCCGCCAATTAAAACACCTTGCTTTCATAGTTGTAGATTCTTAATAGTAAAAATTCTCCACAACGTTTCCATGTCCTGCCAAGATGTTTTATTATTTTACAAAAATCATGCACAGATTGAGCTGAGGTAATACCGCCACCTTGGCATATCAAAGTACCCTCTTTGGAATACAAAAAGACACCCTATAGGGCTAGGGGTGTCTAGTTTCATACAAATATAATTCAATTGTCATATGCCTTCTTTTAGTTAACATATGCTCCACATATAATCTGCTTGAAGTTATTCATTACAAGTTTAAGTTAATATATACATTGTCAAGTTGTTCCTGCGTTATGCCTATATATCTAAGCGTAACACTAGGCGCACTATGGTTCAATAACTTTTGTATTACCTCAATTCCTACTCCTGCTTTATACGCATGATAACCAAATGTTTTTCTTAGTGTATGTGTGCCAATTGCATCCTTTATGCCAACCTCTTTAGCTGCACTACTAATAATGTCATACGCTTGCTGTCTTGATATAGCTCCTGTTCCTTTACTGCCACTACTCTTACGGCTAGAAAACAATACGCCTTCTGTCAATCCAGTAGTCTTAAAATACTCACCTATAGCCTTCTTGCAAGTATCCGACAGGGGGAAGTCTTTTGTTTTATTAGTCTTCTGTTCTCTAATTGTGATTCTATCTTTACCTCTAACGTCATCAATAGTTAATTGAAGCAAGTCAGATATACGAAGTCCTGAGTTAATACCAAGAACAAACAACAGCCAATCTCTAAGATTTTGTTCTTTAAGATAACGCTTCATATTTTCTAATTGTTTTTTATCGCGTATCGGTTGTACATATTCCATAATGCTAGCCCCGCCTTCAATCTGTCTTATTAATTATTATTATACATTATGACAGATTACAATGCAAGAGCATATTTACTAATAATTACAAAAGTGTGGTAAAGCTTTATTCCATATGGTTTCATTGACTTTTTGCGAATCTGTCAAAATTACATTGTGTCAGATTCGTTTAAGTAAACAACGTATGAGTATCACATGTGGATAATCACAAGTTTCTGTAAAAATGACAGCCTAAATATAAGGTGTAATATTATTCTTACTCCTCTATTGATTGGCACAATTATTAAAATAAATTTCAGTCCTCAAATTGTTAACCATATTAATCAACAAGGTATACAATAATATTATTACTATTACCTATATATGTTTTCTGGGTTCTCATATTAAGTACTGCTACCTCTCCTAGCCACCGCTTTACCCTTGATTTTACTGGCTTTACACTATATAAAATGTTCAAAAACAATGGGGTATGATAGTAAGCCTTAATAAGTCATTTTTTACACAAAACGCGATATAGTGCCCCTAGCATGCGATATACTCATTTTTCTTATATAACTCCTTTCACAATAGACAAATCAAGGCGATACTAGACCTTATAACACAAAAGAATTTTATAGTTATACCGCAACAATACCGATGTCTATAAACAAAAATAAAGCCCTGAATAACTACATTTCTAATAGTAGCTAAACAGGGCTGTTGCCATAGTATCTTCCTATAATGTCCTCGTCGTGTAAAACTAAAATCATGTATAATCATCAAAGGATAATTTGCAAAACACTATTTTTACCCCCTGAATTTATTGGCTTTACAGGCATTAAAATGCCCAAAATCAAGGATGCATGATAGTTTATATCAAAATGCGATTTCTGGACATTTTATGCTCCTATGGGTAAATCAAAATATACCCTAACAATCTTCCTTGCAAATTCAGCATCTAATGATTTTAAGATTTTCTTTTTGGTTATGGTTTTATTTAATGCTCTATATATGATTTCCAACAAAGCTTCTTGTGCCTCAGTGTCATCAATATTTTGCGTAATATCAATAATATTAATCTTTAATAATAATTCTATAGCTTCCTCATATTCACTAAACAATAAAGAAAATGCTTTAAACTCATTACCATTTCTATCCGTTATCATTGTTCCAACTTCTAATTTATCAGTCATGCTATTATCAGCTCCATTAAATAATATTTGAATAATCCGCTGTTCCTCTAGTGAACCTTTATCATATCTTATATCCATTCCCATAAACCAAACTAGTGCTTGTTTAATCATTACTAAATCAAAGTTATCCGTATCATTTGACACATACGGAAGTAATCTATTAATTGCACCAATGTTATCATTAAGATTTGACTGTGGTTCTGTATAGCCAATATAGGATTTATCCAACATTAATATTTTGTAAGCTTTACATATATCTGTATGCAGCTTCTTGACATCCCTAAGCAACATAACATTAAGTTCATGTGGTTGATTTACTCTATCTATCAATATCATAAATATGAATCCGCCCTTTCATTTAAATGGTATCGTAAAATACGATATTCTTGTATATGAGTTACAATTAAAAATTTATATCATTCTTAGACTCTTCATTTTATTGAAAGCGTTTGCGGACTCTTCCAATGTTGGCGTTTGTCCACCTCCGCCTGCCATTACTATGTTATTGGTTGTTCCTCCACCACTAGATGCCATTTGATTTAGCATCGTAGTTAATATTTGATTTTGAGTAGCTAATATCTTCTCCGTTTTAGCCATGTTTGCTGCCGAGTTGACAGTAAGGTTTGTAGCCTTTTTTACAATGTCAGGATCCTTAAAGTTTGGCTCAACACCCATTGGTTTGACTCCTAGCTTATTCGCTGCATAGTTTAATAGATTCTGCGAATTGCCTGTGTGCTTCTCTACTGGAACTATAACCTCTTCTCCATCCTCACCAGCGATAACAGGTGTATCAACTACACCACCCTTGGCATGGAACAAGCCAGCAATAGATCCTATTATTCCGCCCCAGTCTGTGCCAGAGGAATCGGAAGAAGAATTGCCTGTATTTAAGTTTGAGCCATTATTCAATAGTTGCCCAAACAAGCCACCCCCGTTTGCGCTATGCTTACCAGTGACAAGCAAGGATAAAGCATCTTTTGCAAGCTCTTTCCATAGTTTTTTCATTTCGTCTTTAAAACTAACGCCTTCTAAAAGAATATCATTAAAGAAATTAAGTTCTTCCTGCTTTAATTCTTTGTTAACATCTCTTAATTCATCAACTTTATTCTTTAACTCATCTACTTCAACTTGCTGTTTCTTTAAGTCTTCTATTGTATGATTTGGCATATTCTCAATTTCTTTAAGATGATTTTTAGCTTCTGCCAATTTTTGCATAGAATAAATTAAAAGAACAATCCTCTTTTGTTGCTCTGTTGCATTGTAACCTAGTGAAAGCTCTCCATGTTTTTCATCTAAATTAAAGTTTTCCATTTTTCTGCTATAAAGCTTTTCAGGACTTTCCTTCTGCTCCCTTGTAATATCAATGTCAATACTACTAATACTTTTCTTATTATCGGCAATCTTTTCTTTGAGTTTATCAGATAAATCAAGTAAACGAACAAGTAGTTTTTCATCCCCTATATACTCACTATAATCATGTGCAAATTCTTTCTTTTCTTCCTTGGATAAATTAGCCCATGCGACTTTTCTCTCGTTCAAAATATCAATAACTGCTTGAGAATTAGTAATCATACTATTGGCTTGTTCTTCATATTGTGCCTGTAATTGTTCCATGCCTGTATTCTCACTTGTTAACGACTTGACTCGATCCGTCATTAGTTCAAATTTTTGTGCTGACACTTCGGCTGTCACTCCGAATAACTGTTGTTGCGTATTAAGTTTTTCTAAAGTTGTTGCATATTCTGTTGCCTTGATTTTACTATCAGATAGCATAAAGTTTACTTGATGGTTCGCCCATAACTTTTCAATATCGTTTGTTTTATCTGGTGCAAAACTACTACCTGAACTGCCACCACTTTTCCCCTTACTTCGCCCTGTATCTTCTGGTACTGTACCTGTAGTAACAGGAGTAGTATTGTAAGTACCAGGAGTATATACAGTTCCCAATGCTTTCCTACCCTTTTCATCATAATAATTCAAGGCATTGTTCTTGATCGCATCGGCTTTGGCATTCGCTTCATCTGCTTCCGCTTGAATTTGATTTGTAGCTTGTGAAATGTCTTGATCTTCTGGAACTTGGATACCAGCCATTTTCCATTCATTACGAATATCACCTTGCGCCAAGTTATTCAAGTAATTAGCTTTGTTTCTATAATACTTAAAGAAAAATGAGTCAATCCGCCCTAGGGCTTCGCCAATAGAATCCGCTGCCTTGTCGAATGCATCTGCTTCGTTGTTAATGGCTCCAATACGTTCATTACACATGGCTATAGTATCGTTAGCTAACTTGATTTGTGTTGTTCTGAGCTCATTGATTTCTTTTTGCATTTGAACAGTTTTTTCATTATGTATCTCTTGTTCTTGTGAAATAGCTCCTTGAATATCCTCAGAAGCTAATATTCTATCTGCTGCTTCCTGTCCAACAATCTGGGCTAATTGCTGGCTAACTGTTCCCATAGTTTTCTTGATTTCTGTAGCTTTTTCTTCATTATCACCAACTTCTAAAAGAGCGGATTGCAAATTGACATACGTATTTCCTAGTGTTTCCATATAATCAGTCTGCTGTTTAGTCATTTCCATTTCAGAAGTTTTTGCTTGAATAGCGTTTTCTGTTGCTTCGTTTGCTTTTTCTTGTTTAGTAACTGCTTCACCCGCGTAATATGCATATGTTGCCAATGCTGTACCTGCAAGAACAATCAGTCTAGCGATTGCACCCCATGGGTTAGCAGTCTGTGCTACATTTAGAGCTTCTTGGGCTGCCGTTGTAGTAATTAGAGTAGACCTCAAATAAGCATATGAAGTTATACAGAAATTCACTGCCGATCTTAATGTTACAAAAGCTATCGCAAATTTAGTAACTCCTCCAATAGCTTCCCATACAGCTGGATTCATATTATTAAGACCTTTGAGCATTTGATTAAGTGTGTCAAGGATAGATTTCAAGGTATTCTTAAACCCACTATCGTTCCCACCTGTTACAAGAAGTTCCTCAAACGATGCCTTTAAAGTTTCAGCCTTTCTTTTGATAGTGTCCATTTGAATTTCCAATTGTTTATCAGTAAATCCACTGGAATTAATACTATCCCCAAGTACTTTAAGGTATTCATTAGGATCACCAAGTAAGGCAGCCATTTTTGTAACTTGGAATTTTCCACCTGCCAAATTTCTAAATAATGTCTCAAAATTCTTATCTGTCTCTTTACTTTTTAATGATACATCTAATAAAACATCAGAAATCTTTCTGAATTCTTTTTGCCCGTCATTACCTATCTTGTAAACTTCAATCCCCATTGATTGTAAATCTTGAATCGCTTTGTTGCTATGAATTGAGTTGACCATGCTTTTTATACCATCTCCGATGGTTTGACCACTTAGTCCTGTATTTCTGGCTATTACTGCCGTCATTGCATTCAGTTCATCAAAACTTACACCAACTACCTTGGCTGCTGCTGCACTTCTTAATAACGATTCAGATAGATCATTTGCAGACACTTGAGCCGTATGGCTGACCTTTGTAATTGAATCCATGACATGTGTTGAGAATTGAATGGCTTCTGCTTGTTTCCCATAAGCACCCGTAACGGCTTCTAATGTTCTTGTTGCCACCTCAGGACTAAAGTTATCTGCAACACTTAATTTTAGAGCATTTGCTGCCATTTTTTCTGCTGTTGATAGCTCTTTATATCCACGCCCCATCAAACGAAGCGAGTCTGTAACGTCTTTAATTTTTGTTCCATATCTCTCAGCCAATACGAAACTTTCTTTTATAGCCTCATTAAAGGTTACCTGGTTTTCCTCTGTTTGAGGCAAAACAGTCTTTAATTGTTGAAATTCAGAATCCAATTTTATAATATCACTGACCGAGGAAGTAATACCGCCAATTGCACTACTAACTCCAATGCTTGCAGTTATCCACCCCAAATGTTTACTAAGAGAATTCTCCAAAAAGCCTATACTGTTATTACTCTGGATAGGCTACAATTAATTGGACAGTTATTATAAGGGCATGTAAAATAAAATAATAAAACAAAAGGAGCTAGGCCCATGACTGTTGAAAAACGCCCTCGTCGTAGCTATACGGACGAATTCAAAAAACAAGTTGTACAATTATATAATAACGGAAAACGTAAGTGTGACATTATTCGTGAATATGATATCGCATCGTCCTTGCTTGACAAATGGATTCAGCAAGCTAACAATAGTGGCTCTTTCAAGGAGAAAGATAATCTTACAACTGAACAGATAGAACTGATTGAGCTTCGCAAACGGAACAAATATCTTGAAATGGAGAATGATATTTTAAAGCAAGCAGCGCTGATCTTAGGACGAAAGTAAATGTGATTAAAGCCAATATCCACAAATACTCTGTATCAGCAATGTGTAAAGTCCTACAAATTCCAAGAAGCACCTATTATTATGAGGCAAAAGCAAATCCAGATGAATCTAAGCTGGTGGCAAATATTGTTGATATATTTAAAGCAAGCCGAAATAATTATGGAACCCGAAAAATAAAATCAGATTTAAAAGATAGAAATATCATTGCTTCACGCCGCCGCATCGGCAGAATCATGAGGCAGGAAGGACTGATTTCAAGTTATACGACTGCCCAGTTCCGTCCTCAAAAGGATACTTGTAATGAATCAAAAACCAAAAATGTTGTTGACCGCCAGTTCAGTGAACAACCATATAGAAATGCTATTGTAAGCGATTTAACATATGTCAGAGTCGGCATGAGCTGGAACTACATTTGTGTGCTTATTGACCTCTTTAATAGAGAAATAATTGGTTACAGTGCCGGACGTAATAAAACAGCAGACCTTGTAAAACAGGCATTTCAGACTGTAAGGGGAAATCTGAAAGATATCCAGATATTTCACACGGACCGTGGCAACGAATTTAAAAATCGGACCATTGAAGAAATCTTGGAAGCATTTGAAATTCAGCGTTCTCTCAGTCATAAAGGGTGTCCTTATGATAATGCAGTGGCAGAAGCAACATTTAAAATAATCAAAACAGAATTTATCAGGAACCAGACTTTTCACAGCTTAAACCATCTGCAGATTGAGTTAGCTGATTATGTAAATTGGTTCAACAATCATAGGATTCATTCTTCACTAGGATATCTAACACCGGTGAAGTATAGAATAAATACCCTTAAAAAAGTTGTCTAAAAAACTGTTGACAGTCCACTCTTTATTAAACTACCATTGAATTTTTCATATTCAGCCGAAAGCTGCCTGACTTGGTTAATACGTTGATTCATTTGTGTCTGATATGCTGTATTGCCTGTGACATTATAAAGTCTGTTGTATTTTTCTGCCTCAGTTGTAAGTGTTGATATTGCTTTCTTGTAACCGTCAACAAATTTAGTAATTTCAGTGTTTTCTTGTTTCCCAATTGAATTTAAGGCTTGATTAATTGCTTGCCCCTTTTGATTTGCTATAGATTGCGCTTGAGTTAATTCTTCTTTTAACTCTTTAGAAATTCCACCTTGAATCTTTGTCTGACCTACTTTTTCCAACTCTGTTCTTAGCTTTGTTACGTTTTGGGTAGCTTCTTTAACACCACTAAAAATCAATTTCCATTCAATCGTATTCATTTTATCATCCATATAATCACGCCCTTATTCATAAATCTTATTCAGTCCCCCCCACAAACGAAGGGAGACTGAAATTAAGGCAAAAAAAATAACAACCTTACGGCTGTTTTATATCTACTTTTTATTATTTTTCTTGTTCTTGGTATTTCTCAGCAACGCTTTGCACGAACCATAAACGCAATATGAATTCTTGAAGATCGGTATTATTATAATTTACTATAAACATATCTAAGTTTTCTGAAGTACCCAATGATTTTTCATTAAATAAATTTATTATATATTCGTTGTCGCTATCAGAAGGGAATAGTTGCACGATATCGCTAATATTGAGCTTTAAAAGAAGTTGGTAAACAATACGGACATTTTCATACCATTCTAACATTTCCCTTTTTGGCAGAGTTGGAATATCACGTAACTGATACTGGTTTACTGCCTTCAAAAATTCGACTACCGCCATCTTACCGATTGCTTCATCAAGTTGGTAATAAAGCGATACAAATTTTTGTATTTGATTATTACAATATAAATATAAGCTTTCAAGATCTTCGCCCAATATTTCACCTATCAACCCTAAAAATCCTTTGCTAGTTTTATATTCTTGTGATCCTTTAGCTGCTTGTATTGGAAACAGCTCTTCTATTTCTTTAGATGTTAATTTAGAAAGCACGTCTCTAGTAAAAGAATATTGATCAACACATATCACAATTTCTTCTAGAGTCTGCAAGTCTTTATTTTCTATTGAATTACAAGCTAATATTAATTTTTGTGCCAGTGCTTTTACATCTTGTCTTTCTTGCTGCTCTTTGTTCTTTTGCATTTTTCCTAATAAGCTTACCAATTCATTTAAAGTTTGTTTATTCATAATATCAACTTCCTTTTCTTTTAACTTCTGTTATCTAAAAAAATTAAACTTGCTATTTATTCACCATGTTTGATAACCACCCCACTTACGAGTCCCATAGATTATTGGGATCATTGCAGTGGCATCGATAGAATTCTGAAGGGCATCAAAGTTATATGTCTGCGCTGCTTGTTTGTCTTTGTGTGTCGCGCCCCATATAGTACCGACTAAGGATGCACCATAAAGTCCACCGACAATTGATGACGTTGTCCCAAATAATTTCATCCCCCAATGACCAGAACCCATAAAAAAACCAGCAACAGTGAATATCTTTTTACCTGTAGATTTAGACATTATAAATCACACTCTTTCCCTTTAATTAATTGCGGTAACATATTTGTAATTTCAGAACCGCCTAGCTGTTTATCCATAAGTATTTTTGCGATTTTATCTGAAAGTAAACCATTTGTTTCTCTATCGTATGAATTGAAGATTTTTTTATATTTACTATAGAATTCCTCTGGCAAGAGCTTTGTGGCTAACATGAATTCTATCTGAAAACTTTCTTTTAGTTTTAAATACTGTTCATCATTTAAATAACCAATCTGCATCATATTCATATTTATAGTTTACTTTTATATAATTTGCTCCAGCTTCTTGCCTAACTTTATGACCATAATATATATGACCAACTTCATGAGCTAAAACCATGAGGTCATATATATTGCTTACATACTGCTTAACACATACAGCATGTACATTATGTTTCTCATCCATTAAAAAATTAGTTCCATCTGTTATTTTTCCACTAACCTTTTGCGACGCCGTTTCCCCTGTTATTTCCCCATAAAGTTCAATTGGAAATAATACAAATTTTATCTTTTTCTCTCTCATGCGGTCTAATATATATTGAAATATATCATAATATTTTTCTAGTACGTAAATGCATCCGCTTGAGTTCACTTTAGGTAAACTGCCTTTCCAATCTTCAGTCCAACAATATTTTTTATACCTTGTATTCACTCTAGGACTGCCATAGATAGGGAATGACTGTTCTTTTAATCTTTCTTCATTGCTTTTTATTTTTTTTGATATCTTCTTTTTAAAGCTACCCACATACTCACCTTTCTCTTTTTCATTTTATAATGGTCATGTCTATCAAGTTTCAATTTTTGAACCTTGATTTTACTGGCTTCACAGGGTCTAAAATGTAGCAAAAAAGGCTTTCACGATAGAAAGCCTTAATACCCGTTTTTTTGGACAAAACTAGCTTCTATTTGGTTGCTAAGAAATTCAATACTCGATGCATAATCTTCTCTGGTATTGGGATTTCGTTCTTTTCGATTCTCCCAAGTTGTGACCTTGATATTTTCAATAATTCGGCTAGCTCAGTCTGGTTCATCCTGTGCAGTTTTCTATGTTTCTTGATGGAACCAGCAAGATCTTCAGGCATGTACATCATAAGTTTATCGTTATCGCAGCAATCACACATTACATTGTGTATATTACTGGCGTAAAGCATTTTCGTATATCCACAGTCACAAATGTATCTAAAGTTCTTACCTTCTTTGAGATTTTTAATAATCGTCTTGTATTCAGTTTTGTTTACCTCTGTTTCCCCATCTTTATAAAAGCATATGATTTCTAATGCACCACATCCAGGGCATTGCTTTCCGTTCTCATTGTCTCCTGTAAAAAGTTCTCCACAGGAAGCGCAGACATATTTAAAATCATCTGTCATACTATTATGTATGGATTCTCTTTCACAATCACATTCTAAATACCATCCATCCAAATCTTTAGTTTCTTTTCCACATCTTTTACACTTATGTTTAAGCACTTTCACATCAACCCTTTACAATAAAATTTAGTCCTCTTTCACCCGCTTTCTTTAATTCTGACGATCTCAACTTTGAGTTCGTTAAAGATTAACCCCGGTAAATAGCCTGATTCTTACTTTTTGTTCGTCCGTAGGATTTATTTTTCTGTTTTCAATTTTGTTCAATGTTGCTCTATCACAATCTATTAGGCATGCTAGTTCTCCCTGAGTAAAATCCTTAGTTAATCTCCATGCTATGATCGGATGAGTACCTTCTGGAATGACAAGAGGTTTACGTTTGGGCATTAATTATACTCCTTTGTTAATTTTCTTTATAGCTATCGAAAAATTAGGATTCTTTGGTTAATGTATAATCATTATAAAGTTTACGCATACGACATAAAACATTATCAGAAATATCAATGTCGTTTCTTTCTATTCGACATAAGTATGCAGCAGATACTTGCAACAATGCTGCTGCTTCTTTTTGAGTAAGACCTACCTTCATTCTTGCAAGCCTAAAAGTGGTTTTCATCTTTAATGCCTCCTTTCATTGTTAATTAAATTTATAAAATGGACATAAAAAAATAACCCTCGACAAAAAGTCGAAGGTTATTTTTGACCCTTTCGGGTCTCTATATGAACGCTATTTAAAGCGTTATATATACTAGATCATCCTGCATAATATATGCAATTTTTAATCGTTTTTGCAAATAAATTTAGAAAGTTTTTTAAATTTTGTACTCCTAAGTATGTAACTTAAAAACCCTTACATAATATATGCTTTTTTTAGCATTTTTGATAACCACTTTTTAGTATTTTTATCATTCTTTTTTTGCATGATATCATAACCAAAAGTAATACATAAGTATAAACCCAGTAAAATCAATGGTTCTAGCCATCTGTAACTGTCATACTATTTTTCTATGATCACTTCTACACGCTCTTGATCTATTACTTTTTTTGAGCAATAGCTATGCAGTCGCTCCGTGGTATCATCTTGGTTTCCTGTGTCCTACCCATAGAATCGATGACGGGATAACTCATCCCCCCATGACAATGAGCTGAAACAGCCTTGTGAGGCTCTTTGTATTCTAGTTCTTTCGCCATATCAATCTTGAGGATGTGATCCAGTAAACTTCGCTTTACTTCCCTGACTCCTTCAAATCGAACTTCGTCATTTTTGACGGAGTTGAAATCAATACCTTCGGTAAATCCATATTCACACATACGATCAAACCATTTTGTATATTGGGTACCGATTCCTAAAAACTCATGAAGCATTCTCCCACTAATGATTTGTTCTTGACTACTATTGATTTCTACCTTTAATAATTGGTTGTCCATTACATTCCCCTCTCAATCAATTTTAATCCACCTAACGCTCTATTTGGGGCGTTTTTGTGTTTTACATATACAATCATAAGCACACTCACTAGTTTAAGACATAGACAACTCTACAGAAAGCCATCTACTTCACTAGTATAAATTTTGTACATGCTATGATAAGTGCTACCATGGTTGCCATTTGCAAGGTGTCGCCAAAATTGGCGTAACCTTATATAGTCAATATTTTTAGAAAATCTATAATCGCACGTATGATTAAACCATGTAGTGTAGGTAGGTAGTGTGAAGCCATCACGGTTCATGAGATAAGCTTTCTGTGGTCTTCCATAAGAATCTGACATTGATGTTTCGAAGAACATCAGTCCAAAATTGGGCACATCTTCTTGCATGTCTTTAATGTCTCTAAGTACATGTTTATGTTCTTTCCCAAAATCTTCTGCTACTTTTCTACTTGATGTTACTGGTTGTTTTGAGGATGTACGTAAGTTGATTTAAAGAATAGGTCAGCCGAATTTTCGACTACCCCAATGGTTTCTTTAATTGAATCCAACACATGCTTATGGAGTTTCAAAGAATAGGTTGGCTGACTTTTCAGCTTACGAGAATTTTAGGGTTTCTCTTACCATTAGTAGCAATGTAGGCTGACTTATGAAATAATAGAGCCGAATTTTCGCTGATGAGATTTTAATGTATTGAATCATTGTAGCTTGAATTATAAAATAGTCAGAGCGGAATTTTCCGCCTTGATAATTTCACGGATATTTTCCAATACATCTTTATGTAGCTTCCCAAAATCCTCTGCTACTTTTCTACTTGATACTACTGGTTGTCCATTTTCAATTGTCACTAAATTGTTCAAACGATTGTCTCAAAGAAAAGATCGGCACAATTTTGTGCTGTACTAAGAATTCTTGAATTTTATCTAATTTATGCTTATGTTGTTTCGAATAACATTGAATTCAGACTTGAATTTTCTATTTGACCTGAGGTAAACAATGTTTCCTTCAGCTTTTCTTCATCTACACTTTTTAACATACGACTAATATTATAAGAACCCTCATATCTCTAACCGACCGCTATAAAATATCGGTAAGCCACCAAGGGTGTAAACATTGTTTACTACCTTTTCAGCCGATCTTATAATCTTTACAATGTTTACTAGAACATTATTATAATCTTATCAAATTGTATATTTATTACAGACTAAGTATCTCTAATGTATAACATTGGAATACCCATGTAGTGCCACGTAGTGAGTAATCATGGGGAAATCAATGATTGATATTAAATTGTCTTAGGAACACATGTTAGGAGTTACGCCAACTGCGGTTGGCGACTCGCTATGCTCGTGCAAGGACGTTTACTCGGGAGTGTAAAATAATCTGTGTAAGTATAAAACTTGCACAGATTATTTTAATATTGGATAATAAAAAATATTAAACACGAAAAGGACGAAAAAATGGCTAGAAAAAACTCTGAACAAGAACAGCTTGCCCAAGAAATTATTGCAAAATATCAACCAAAATCTGTCGAAGATATGCAAAATGCCTTAAAAGATATTTTCGGACCGATGTTCCAAGCAATGCTAAAAGGTGAATTAGATCACCATCTTGGTTATTCAAGTAATGATCGTGGTGAAAAAGAATCCTCAAATCGTCGTAATGGGTATTCACAAAAAACTCTTAAAAGTTCTTTGGGTTCTATTCCAATTGATGTTCCGCGTGATCGTCAAGCGACTTTTAAGCCACAAATTATACCCAAACATAAAACCAATGTATCTGACATTGAGCAAAAAGTTTTAGCGATGTATGCGCGTGGACTCAGTCAACGAGATATAGCCGCAACGATTGAAGATATCTATGGTTTTGAAATATCTCATGAACAAATTTCAATCATCACAGATAAAATATTAGAAGAGCTCGATCAATGGCAAAAACGTCCCTTAAATCCATTCTATCCATTTGTTTTTGTCGACTGCATGTACGTGACAATTCGAAAAGATTATGAAGTTAAGAGTTGCGCAGTTTATACGATTCTTGGGTACAACATGGATGGTCATAAAGATATCTTAGGATTATGGATCAATGAAAATGAAAGTAAGCATACCTGGATGCAAATCTTCGATGAGCTCAAGGCTAGAGGAATACAAGATATCGGATTCATCTGTATGGATGGATTGAGCGGATTAGAAGATGGAGCTAAAGCAATATTTAAAGACGTAAATGTACAGAGATGTATCGTGCATTTAATAAGAAATTCTATAAAATATGTTCCAAGTAAGGACTATAAGGGATTTACAGCCCAGTTAAAGAAAGTATATGGAGCTTCAAGTTTAAAAGCGGCAATTGCGGAATTTGAGCGATTTAAAGTGGCGTGGGCAAACTATCCTGGAGCCGTTAGCGTATGGGAACGGAATTTCTCACATATAGAGCAGCTTTTTAATTACGGTAGTGCAGTGCGAAAGATTATGTACACAACAAATGCCATAGAAAGCGTGAATTCAAGTTTCCGAAAAGTGACAAAAAAAGGAGCGTTTCCAAATGAAAACGCCATACTGAAAGTATTGTATTTACGAGTTACAGAACTTTATAAAAAATGGCATGATCGCCCAGTTCTCAATTGGTCTATGGTTCGAAACCAACTTTCAATTGATACTAG
Source organism: Massilibacillus massiliensis (assembly GCF_900086705.1). Taxonomy (NCBI): domain Bacteria; kingdom Bacillati; phylum Bacillota; class Negativicutes; order Selenomonadales; family Sporomusaceae; genus Anaerosinus; species Anaerosinus massiliensis. The sequence continues at coordinate 180,958 of NZ_LT575483.1, forward strand.
GATTCAGCCGATTTTTCAAAAATATGAACAACACTTTTAATCTTGTTACACAAAATTCTTGACACTCCCCGTTTACTCATAATAAAATTAAGGCTGTTATATATACTTATGTATTACCTTAGATATTCCTTTGTGTATCTTTGTAACTCATAGATTAACTTATGATTGTCCCCGAAGGGGTTATACATAAGAATTGCTATGTAATACAAAGTGATTCAAAGGATTACCTAAGGAGTATCTTAAGTGTTCTTTGGTAGGTTCATAACTTAACTCAATATATTTGATTAATCATAACCGAGCGTAGCGATGGTTATCGGTATGCGTTAACGCATACCGTATAGCTTCGTTTCACTTGCTATAGATTTTATATTTACTTATGATTCAGTTCCTTAATAAAATACCAAGGATTACCCTAATATCCTTTTAGATAATACAATAATATTTCAATGATAATCCGCCCTTGGCAGTATTGCATTGTATTTCTATTGTTATATCTAAATGTTTCTAGGATTAACCTTGGTAGTTTATGTTTTCCTTGAGTTAAAATTTTAGTTGTACTTGATATATTTCTATGTTCTTCTATGTATCTCTTATATTCTAATACCCGCACCCCTTCAGCCCTTATATTTCGCGGGGTCTTTGAGCCATTTGGAAGGTTTGACCTTCCAATAATCATTATCAATTAGCTCCGATACTCAGAAACACTCTTTTGAGGATCTCTTACGATGCCTTTTTAGGTTCGATTTTACGTATGCCATAATCAACATCTAATGTGTTATCAAGATAAGCCTTTAATAAATCCCTCATGCGCTTACTTGGAATGTACACATATATCTTCTTGCCGTTTCTTATCGCTGACCTCCATAGAAACTGTATCATCTCTGATAATGCCCATAAATCTTCATCGACCTCAACACCATGAGCCTTAAAGTAATCATTCTTTAACACTGGGCGTATGAAGCGATTACAACAATAGGCAACATAAGTTCTATCGGCATATTTGTTAGTGCTTCGGCAATTACATTCAACAAAACCTTTGGCATACCCATCACCCTTCAGCTTTAATTCAGCACTTTTAAAGCAAGTCCAAATAATATCATTTGATTTAGCTTTATTAATATGTATAAAGAAATTTCTAATATTGTTCTTAAGTGCTTTCAATTTGGCTTTATTCTGTGGTTTATCTTGCCAGCTCTTTGATAATGCGGTTGACTTGTCTCCTATATCATTGAGACTCCCATCATATATATCAATGAGCCCCTTAAGATTGTTATGTGTTGTAAAATCATGCTCACCCAATGAATATCCTTGCTTTACATCATGCTGCACCTTGAAATACTCATAATCAATCTGCTTTAAATCGAAGTAATATCTTTGGATTTGCCCTGCAAATAAGTATGTGAGTATATAAACTTCTGAGAATTTCTCAAACATATCTACAGGGAACGTCCATAAGAAAAATGCATCACTATATACCATGATTTTATTTAACTTTGCCATTTTCTTTATGTCGCTGAATTTGCCTCCCTCATCTGGATATTCTTCATTAGTCCACACCAGGTAACCATCATTGACTGTAGCGAAGTTAGCTAATATGACTTGTACGTCAGCCTTTGCCATATGTAAATCAATAACAACATCAAAGACTTCATCGAGTATTAACGTATACTTATTGGCTTCTAACAAGGATTTTACATCATCATCAACACGCTTAAAGCATTCATGAGTCGCAGTAATGCTTTGCCCTTTCTCTAATGCACTCTTAAAATCATTTACCTTGTTTCCCTCTTTGGCAAATTTGAAATTAAGCTCTGGACATTTAGGAATTATTCTATCTTTGATTTCATTGTTGTATGGTGTAATATACATAAATTTCTTTTGTGGATTTTGGTTCATGTACTGTATTGCCCATTCGGTTTTTCCACTCCCCATGATGCTATCAATTACTCGGATTGCCATGTACTGCTATTACGCTCCTTTACGAATTTAATATTTGTTTGTATTCCCTAGTCAGCAGAATTTTCTTCAAACATATCATAAATAAACTCAAAACATATTAACTTTATAAAAATTCGTTGGTGATGACTTTGGACGCTCCTTGCTGCCCTCATCAAACCACTTGTCAAGAGCCTCTCTTTTGAACAGTATTCTTTTGGAACTCACTTGTTTCCCTGGAATCAGACCTGCATGAAAATCTTGTAGTAATTTTTGATAACTTATAGTCCCTTCAAAGTAATCTGTGATTGCTTCTTTAGCTGTAAACATTGATCTTTCTTTGTTATTTTCCATTGTCATCACGCTCCTATTTTTGCTTAAATTTTTAGTATGCTAGTATCAACATGCTTTTCTTTCATTCATGCCCTTGTTCTTGCACTGCTTGCTACAATATGCACAGACTGTTCTTTTGTCTCCAAAAGACGCATCTAGATACTCATTCATGACACACTGACCTTCATCAATTTTTACAACTTTCCCCTTATTCTTTATGGATATATTAGACAAAAATTCAGAAGGATATTTGATTTTATATTTCACGTTGCTTAGGTGGCAAGGCTTTTATGATATTCTGCATAAGCTGTGCTATCTCTTGTAAACGCTCTTGCTCACATATGATATCCAATGGATCTAAAACATTCTTTATATACAATTTGGTAGCTGTTTTGTAATTCTTTGAGTCCTGTCTGGCTTGCTCATAGTGGGCATCAATATTAAGTATATTTTGTAGTCTTGAAGTGGATACTGAGCCCCTTAGATAATCTTGTAAATATTGCTCTAGCTTAGTCAAGCAGGCACCTCGATCTTATTTATTACCGCATGACCTGCCTCATGTATTGCCGTAATGTATTCCATATCGTACATATGTTTTTTCCTTTCATTATTGGGCGGGTTTTCTCCCGCCCGTTTACTCTTTACTTTATCGCTTTATCTGCGAATTAACTAATTTTCTCCTTTAGAATTGTACCCATCATTTGTAATTTTTTCTGCATCCCCATATTCTTTATTAAAAGATTGTAACCGCATTCAATGCTTCTTGCTCTTTTACAAGGTCTCCCTTCTTCAAAATTTGTCAAAGATGTACTCGAAACACCCAATGTTTTAGCAACATAGCTTTTAGTAAGATTATTCGACTTACGATATTGGCGGTACAACGCTCCTGTTTTAGCCCATTGTGGGGTTAAATATTCAATCATTTCTTCTCTACTTGTTGCTATTGCTCCTTGTAATAATTCTTCTGGATCTTCTATTGGCATACACTCATAGTAATTAATAGCTAACAATTTATATGTAAAATTATCATCTTTTCTGTAACCGTTGTAACACTCATAAATTGTATCAAGCTGCATTTCTAGTTCTTTCAGATTATATATAGGACATGTTTCAAATAAATTACCATCCAAACTACTATCTTTTCCTTCATATTCCCACTCAACCAATATCATTGGTTCTCCTTGCTCCAATAATTTTCTAGGGGTATCTGTAGGTATACAGTTGTAATAATTAAGTTTTATTAATTTATATCCGCGTTCTATACGGCTACGGATCTGTTCCCACTCAGATCCTAGATCTCCCATACACCATACGGGTTGTACACCATATAAGATATCTTCTTTGTTTCCAACTTTTTCATGCTCCCATTCTACTAAAACCATTGTGTTGTCCCCTTTCATTTCTTCTGTTGTTGTATTGTTTAAAATTGTTGTATTCATATTATTGAATACCTCCTTCTCTTGTGTAGGTTATAGCTATGCCTTCTTCTAGCCATTTCTATGTTTTCTACCTATTGACTTTAGTGTGTAACTTGGGTATACTATCAATAGAATAATTTGCATGACACACAAGACTATGTAAAAACATAGTTATTTTGTGTTTAGTTGCTTGTGTTTCGGGACATAAACAACTAAAAAGGTAAATATTGGGTGATACATTTCAAGGCGGTTGCTGTAATGCTATCGTCTTTTTGTTTTTCCTAAAAATAGTTATACTCCTCCTATTCTGTTGTAATAATGGTCTAGTATATTAATCTACTAAAACTCTTACACTACTCCTTTCTACGAAGATATCATAACACAAAGATTAAGAAACCTAGTAAAACCTGATTGAAATATTTTTACTATTACAAAACAATGTGCTATAATCATTATATTACACATATATTACAAATCAGTCAAGCCTATTTTAATATTTTAGTAATATATATGTAATATTAATTAAGGTGGTGTAATATTTGGAAAAGAAATTTCAAGGGAATACATTAAAACTATTACGAACATATCAACATCTATCAACAACTGACCTATCAGAAAAAACAGGCATATCAAGAAATCAATTAACATTATTAGAATCTGGAAAATCATCAAGACCACGCTACAAAACTATTGAAAAAATAGCAGATGCATTGTCAGTTCCTATAAAAATTCTATATAAATCATTTGACGAAGAGTCAAAACTAATTGAGCACTTAAAGATTGTTGATGAAATATTATCTGGTGACTCTGACAGAGCGGATAAGGCCATACTTAATGTAGAAACGATTTTACGAAACTGCGAGAAACATGAGCTGAAAGAAGTTGAGTTTCGATTTCCTTGCCCATTTAACCCTAACGATAATTATGACCTAGCAATAGATTATTATCATTCAAAAGCTAAAGAAGAACAAGAAAAGCTTTCTTTTATGCTTCGTATGCTGAAATCAAAATACAACTTGCCAGACGAAGGCATAAAAGAAATTGAGAGATTAGCTGAAAACATTGGACTTTTAAAAGAATATGTACTCAATATAAAAATTTCAAAAGAATTATATCTTGATGTTATTTCTTAGTAACGAATTACAGGTTACTTTTTATTTCCACCAAAGGATGTCGTATTTTGCAACTCCCTTTATACTACCTATGACCTTTTGAAAAGCATCAAAATTCACCCTTGATTTTACTGGCTTCACGGGGTCTAAAATGTAGCGAAAATACCATTTGCTTATGATTGTACCTAAATGGCGATTCTGGTCATTCTGCTATGTATTTGACCTTTGTAACATTCTACGAAAATCAATGTCCACTTTATAGATTAAAAACAAAGTAACCTTACTTAGCTTTAATGTAAAAAAATAGAAGGAGATTGTCATTATTGGACGAATTATGTCTATTGTGGGTGAAAAATATAATGAGGTGAACAAATATGTTAAAAAGAACGCTGTCTATTCTATGTATTGTTTTTAGTTGTATGTATGCAACGGTATTTGCATCATCAAATATTGTGATTAATGATGTTGAAGCCAAAGATGTTAAAAATTTCATAATGGAAAGAATCGCACTCAGTAATTCTAATGCAATAATCGAGCAATCTAGCGATAATAATTTAGTTTTATTAAACACACACACTGAAAATGCAGGTCTATTTGGTCAATATACTTGGTCATATGAAAACAGATTAGGATTCGTTTTTATACAGAAAGATCGTGATGTTATTGTATCTATTAGTGAAACATGTACTACGCATGCACCTAATGGGGCAATTACAGTTCAACCAGTAGGTGTAGCAAATACTCAGTTGCCTATGTTACAGAAAATAAAAGGATATTTCAATGGCATATATTTACTGGGCTTTGATGTTAATAGAGACAAAAAAGACGGTGGTTTCGCAATTACTAGCATTGAACCTTTTGGTGTATTTGAAAACGCGGGAATCAAAGTTGGGGATATTATCATGAAGGTTAATGACGTTAAACTAAAAAAAGATAGAAATAGCGGTGCTATTGATCAATTGTTATTCGATACAACTAGACCAACAACACAGACTTTTTTAATTAAACGTGGGGATGTTGAAAAGCTATATACTTTAACATCTGTGTTTTCACCACCTCAATTCAAAAAAGAAACTAAGGTAGCAGCAGATTCAAACGTACCTGCTGCTATCAAGAAGTAAATAAACTAATATCCACCGTTTACCGTTCATGGTAAGCGGTTTTCTTTTGTATTTAAATGTCCTTTTTGATTTGATATAGTCTAAACATTGTTTATAATCTAATGGACTTAAATACCCTAATGCCGAAGGGGCGTTAAAAGGTGCTCTATAGGCACCTTTACTTTTTCAGTTACAGCATTAATAGAACTGTCCCACTTTTGCAGATTCTCCAATGATTTCAACATTGATTGCATTGGCGCACTTAGGAAATACTCGTGCATCATCCCCATGTTTCCCAAGTGTACTATTGAATTGATTTGTAGTTGCAATAGCATTCAATCGATGTTCGATCCAGTCGGGTGTTCTACCTTGCTTAGTCCATGTCTTAACTGCACGTTCATGGCTACGGCTAATACCAAGTTCTGGGTTAGCATCTTCTTCGAGTCTTTCAAAGAATACCTGGTTGACATACATATGTAATTCTGGTGACAGGTACTTGGCATACGCCAGTGCAATTTGAGGATGTGCGAAGGTGCCTCCTGTGCGTCCACGTTTGGTGTTTAAAACAGTATTCACAGTACTGTTTTCTGCTTTAACTAGTGTTTTAATAAATTCCTGACTTGCTTCTTGGCTAATCCAAAATCTTACCTGTTGGTTAGGATTCTTTCCGCTTGCTTTCCATAGGTCAGTCATTGATACTCTGTCTTTGTCATCTACTCTTATTTTTGTACTGTTGAATTCTAATGGTTGTAGGTTGGTCATAGGTAAACGCAATTTTGCGTTTAGTAGTTACCAAAGTGACCAGCACGGAGCCGGAAAATCGTTTTAGAGAATCCAAAAGTGGATTCTCATTTTTTTTTGCAGTTGCTTAAGATAAAGAAATCATGAGAACGCAGTTTTGCGTTTTCTAAAACGATCTTCACAAATGAAAATCTAGATAGAACACAGTTCATTATTCCCATAAATGTGCAACACCAATAATATCGGGTTCACTCTTAATTGTTTTTTACAAGTACTAATGAAGAAATCGGTGAGTCCAAAATTGGACTGTCCTAATATTTCCATATACCCCTGAATATCTCTCAGTAGCTGCTTATTTTGTTTTCTTAAAGCAATTAATTCTTTTTCTTCAGGGGTTCGGTTGTCGGCTTCTTTAAAAGAGCCGGTTTTATTGAATTGCTTTACCCATTTATGAAAAGTTGAAGCTGTTAATTCATATTCGCGAATGATTTCACTCGCTGGTTTACCACTGGCATGTAAGGTTACCATTTGTTGCTTAAATTCTTTTGTGTATTCTCGTCTAATCCGTTTTTCCATATCACTGCCTCTTTTCTTTTTTCTATTTTAGCAGCTCCTTAAAAAAAACTGTCCAGTTTATTGTAGCCTATCCACCCCACCAGTCTATACATTCTGTATAGTAAATATTGTTTTCTATGTTCTGTTTTGCCCATCTTGAAAATTGGCTCTTGTTCAGCTCTAGAAACTCATATAATTCTCTTGCTGTAATCTTGCCATCTTCTGAAATCTTAATTAGTTGATTCATTGTTTCCTCCTTTTGATTGACTAAAGTAAATCACTTTTCCTACACACCAAAGTGACGGCAACTGAACTTTCATACGCTAAAGTAATACCCGCCCCTATTGCTCACAAAGTACCCGCTTTGGAATCAGCTCATTAGTGTCCAGTACTTTCGCTCAAATTTGCGCTAAAGTCTACATCGGTACTTATGGGCGGGTATCAGTACTCCTCACTTCAGGTAACTCAATAAAAAAAGGAGCGTCATTTTCGACGCCCCATCAATTTAAATTTGATTATACTTTTTTTCATATGGTGATAGTGATCTATGTTTCTCCTCTGGTAAGTCTCTACCACAATATCTACAAACCTTTGCGTCTGGCTTTATCATCTCAGCACACAAAGGACATTTCTTCATGCCATCGTCTAGCATTGCTTGTTCATTAGGTTTGATAAGGATAGCATGTACTAGGGCAATGATTGAAAATGTAAATCCATACAGCCACCACCAAAAGAAACTTCTACCTTTTGATCCTGCAATATAACTAACAATACAACCTAAGATAATTCCTTGCATTAAAACTAGCCATTCCATTATTGACACATTGACCACCTCATTATTTTTATATTGTATCCCAAAGGGATGAAGTTATAGAAAGCACTAAAATTGAGCCATGGTTTATAAGGCTTTACACTATATAAAATGTTCAAAAACAATGGGGTATGATAGAAAACCTTAGTCCCCTTAATTCTGGACATTTTATCACCTGGCTTTCATAGTAGTAGATCATTGATAATAAAATTTCTCCATTTAACTTCCCATATCCTGCCAAGACAATTTATATATTTACAAAATATATTATGTGGGACAGGATAGAATGGTATTTAAGAGATTTTGGTTTACACATAAGTGTGGAAAGAACAGAATCCTTATTTTACGGTGGATTAAGTTAAAATAATACTATTGCTTTACTAATCAATGTAATAAATTAAGTCTTGAGGTAATACCGCAAGTCCGGATAATCCTATACTTGCATTTGGAATAAAAAAAAGACACCCCATTTCTAATGTGATACCACAAAATATATAGATATGAAAGTTCAATATATCCAAAAATCAGCCCTTATAAATCAAGGCTTCACACCCTCTAAAATGTATCAAAAATGCTTTTCGCTTATAATTGTATCAAAAGCATAATTTTGGTCATTTTAGCTATTAAGGCACCTCAGAAGCTTATAGAGCGTTTTCCACTGTTTTTCTTACTTTATAATCGTCCACTAATGGAAAATCACCATCAAAAATGGCGTTATTTATATATACTTTTACCTTGACAAATAATGTTATAATCAAATATAGACGTACTGAAACGGAAGCGGTTTGCTTAATCTGCCCTAAAAGGCAGGTGTTGCCAATGGATAATATAATCATGATACTTATTATGATTTTTTTAATCCTTGCTGTAACGCAAAACAACCGCTAACTCCCTCGAAAAGTTTTAGCGGTTGTTTTTCTTAAAACTACTCTATACTTTTTGCTAGGCGAACTGTTTCCAGTGCGTCTTTATATATTTATTATAACCACAATATTAATAAATATCAATATGAATCCACAAAAAACAAAGCAGGGCTAAATTATAGCTCTGCTTTTCTTATGTCATAACGATCTGTTAATAATAACTATTATTGTTTGCCCACAAACTCTCAATTTGCCCACAAGATTTCACTAGTTATATTCTGGTTAATCTCAGGTGAACCCTTGATAACGCGGGCTATACCGCCGGTAAGGAATTAAAAGAATTTCTCTTTTTCACCTTGCCCCAAAGACTGCTGTTCTGTTGTTTTACGCGTTAAGACTAACATATTTAATATAAAATGTCAAGCTATTCATTTATCTCTGCAAAAATATCATCCATTGCCGGGCGTTCTTGTGACAGTCCAAAAGTTTCAATTATTAGTTGATCAAGTGTTAAAATTTGATTTTCCTCTTCCACACAACATCGTTGCAAATTTTTGAATAAAAAATTAAACAATTTAGGTGTTACTTCTTCTGCTGCTATTTTAATATAAGCTGCTCTGATCCATTGTGGAAACTTCGGAGTTTGTTGTTTAAAAAAATTCGACAATATATTAAATCGATATTGATGATCTGATAATGCAAAATCACGTTCTTCCATCTCTACTTCATTAAATATGTTCGCACACACCCATTCTTTTTCTACTAATTTATTGCATATTTTTTGTCGGTCAGTTGCTACATATTTTTCAATTATAATTGCTTCTATTGTTTTTGTATGCTCTTTATTATGAAAAAAGCCCATTAACTTCTCTATATCGACTTTAGCTTGATCAGATAAATATAGATCTAACGTATCTTTAAATAATTTATATAGATCTAAACTAATACCTACATCGCGTAATACGTATAATGGATTCATGTAATAATGTCCCTTTATATCTAATCGTATAATCCCTTTTACATCCATCAATTTTATAAATGCTCTAGTCCTTTTCAAACATAAATCTATAATATCTGCAATATCATGAATTGATACACAGACTAAACCTAATCTCGTTTGTTTTACAATGCAATTATTTTTATCAATATAATCAATCAATGCAGTAATTCTTCCTAACGTCATGTAATCAACCTTTTCTGCATCAAATTTGCAAATTTCCACTAAGGTTGGTCTTGGTTTATTTCTTGCGGACATAAATATTTTAGCAAATTTGGTCGAACCGCCAAACACTTTATACTTTAACTTATCAGAATCCCACATATTGAATTCGTGCTGTTGATTTATAAAATATTCTTTGCTTTTTTTATTTGACTGTAGAACTCCAAATGAATTGTTATTTTTAGTAATTATTTTGTTTTTTACCGATGCAATATTTTCAAACTCATTATAAATAGATTTTTCAATTTCTGCTGGATTAAGTATCGGATTTGTCTGCAAAACTTCTAAAGCTTTTTCCGTTATAAAATCTTCTAAATTCATTTTATATCATCCTTCTTAATTGCTTTATTTAGTTTTATATTCCAATTCAGATTTTGTTGTCATCCTTATATTTTAAAAATATTACTATAGAAATTTAAATACAGCTTTATCTCTTGTCTCGAACTCTACCTAAAGTCTTTATCATTTTAAAAATTTCTACCTTATAAATAAAATCTTTTCTCTACTATATTCGCATTAAAATGCCGCTTTAGTAGATTAAAGGATATTAATAAATCCAGCTCATTACATTCTATACCCCCGGCACAAAATTGTTCCTTAAAAAGATTTCTTAGCACTACATTGTACCGTTGAAAACAAAAACAGGGCTAGCCCTGTTTATATAAATTTAAACTACATTATTTATTCAATGATTTCTTTTAATATATCTTTTACTAATTCATCAGGTACATTATTATGTACTATTACACTACCAATATGATTGATTAAGACCCAATTTATTTTACCATTGACGGCTTTTTTATCTCGGAACAATATTTCAAAAATCTTCTGTTCAGAACAACCTACAGCCTTTATCGGTAAATGAAATTTCTCGATTATAGCAGAAACTTTTCTGACAGTTTCTATTTCTATTAAACCGAGTCGATGACTTATTAGCACAGCCCCAAACATCCCTATCGCTACTGCCTCTCCATGATTATATTTCGTATAGCCAGTAACATTTTCGATAGCATGTGCAATCGTATGTCCAAAATTCAAAATAATCCTTGTCGATGATTCTTTCTCATCTTTACTTACAACATCCGCTTTTATTTCACAGGAACGTGCGACGATATGCGCCATGACTTCTACATCTAGATTAAGAATTCGATCTGTATTGTTATCAAGATATTGAAAAAAATTCGCATCTGCAATCATGCCATATTTAATTACTTCTGCAAGCCCAGTGTAAATCTCACGTTTTGGCAAACTACTTAAAACGTTTAAATCAATACATACTAGTTTGGGCTGATAGAATGCACCAATTAAATTTTTTCCTAAAGGATGGTTAATTGCCACTTTTCCACCAACACTCGAATCAACTTGTGCCAATAGACTAGTTGGAAGCTGTATAAAAGGTACCCCTCTCAAATAGGTTGCAGCAACAAATCCGGTTAAATCACCAACCACGCCTCCTCCCAGTGCAAAAATCGGAGATTTTCTATCTAAACCTAAAGTTATCACTTTGGTATAAATCGCCTCAACAACTTCAAAGCACTTAGCCTTTTCCCCTGCATCAACGATAAAAAATTCAACTTTTAAACCAGCTTTGGATAAAATCCGAATAATTTTTTCACCGTATAAAGGAAATACATTATTATCACAAACAATGAAAGCAGTATCAGAAAAGTTAAATTTTTTTATACTATAATCCAGCTTATCAAACATGGATTCTCCGATTCTAATATCATAACTAGTCTCCGGCAAATGTACTGTTACACTATGCACGCAACTCATCTCCTCTCTTAAGAAATCTAATAATTTCATCTACAACTTGCAATGGAGATAATAGACTGGTATCAATCATACACTCTGATTGCTTATATAGATGTGCTCTATCATTTAATAAATCAATAATTTTTTTTCGTTTATCATTTTGATTTAATAAAGGTCTTGTATTTTTTCTCCTACTGGTTCGTTCTAAAATTACATCAACATCTGCTGTAAGTGTAATAATTATACTATTTTCCTTTAGTGCCATTAGATTCTCTTTCTTTAATACAACTCCACCGCCTGTAGAAATTACAGCACTACTAAATTTCGAAACTCTGCGAATTAATTCCACCTCTTTGTTTCGAAAATATATTTCACCATGTTGAACAAACATATCTGCTATACTCATTTGATTTTCAGCTTCAATTTTGCTATCCGTATCAATAAAAGAATACCCCAGTTTATTGGCAAGCAATTTTCCTGCACTCGTTTTTCCTGTTCCCATAAATCCTATTAAAACAATATTTTTCATTCCTATTCACCCATTAATTCTAGTTATATAGCTTTTAATTGTACTCAATAAATCCTCCATACAATCTCCACCAAATTTTTGCAATATTGTTTCTACCAAAACAATAGCCACCATAGCTTCGCCTACAACTGAAGCCGCCGAAACTGCACATACATCACTACGTTCAGTATTTGCGGATACAGCTCTTTTACTTGCAATATCTACTGAGGCGAGAGGTTTCATCAAAGTTGGAATAGGTTTCATAGCAGCTCTAACCAAAATGGGTTCTCCATTGCTCATTCCCCCTTCTATACCTCCCGCATGATTGGTATTACGATAGTACTGATTTAATTCATTAATAAAAATTTCATCATGTGCTTGGCTCCCTAGCAAATTTGCATATTCAAATCCTTCTCCAATTTCAACTCCCTTAATTGCCTGAATTGACATCATAGCCGCTGCCAAACGAGCATCTAACCTTCTATCCCATTGGATATGGCTCCCAATCCCCTCCATCATACCAGTAACAATGACTTCAAAAGCTCCCCCTATTGTGTCGCCGCTCTTTTTTACATCGTCAATTTTCATTTTCATTTTTTCTTCGGCTTTTGGATCATAACAATTTAATTCTGTATCTTTTTTGTTGAAAGCTGCAAAATCAAGATTTGTTTTATCTATGACCACACCACCGATATTTACGACATGTGAAAAAACGTTAATACCACAAGAAAGAAGTAAATTTTTAGCTAAAGCACCAACGGCAACTCTTATCGCCGTTTCTCTAGCACTCGCCCGTTCTAAAATATCACGAATATCTTTACGCCCGTATTTACGAACTCCGATTAAATCAGCATGTCCAGGTCTGGCTGCAGTAACCACAGGTCCAGTCGCTTCACCAAATGCAGACATTTTGTCCTGCCAATTTTCCCAGTCTTTATTTCTTATTCGCAAAGTAATTGGATCTCCTAAAGTTTCTCCAAAGCGAACACCAGAAATTATTTCAACCTTATCCGTTTCAATTTTCATCCGCCCACCGCGTCCATATCCTTGCTGACGACGCGCTAAATCTTCATTTATCAAGTCAATATTTATTTTTAATCCCGCAGGAATTCCCTCTACGATTGCAGTTAGACATTGTCCATGCGATTCTCCAGAAGTTAAAAAACGAAACATACATCCACCCCACCCATTTTATTTTTTTAATAAACAATATACCTGCTTGTCTATTCATCGACTCTAAACTCAATATTTGACTGTTCTTTCATATTATTTTTTAAAGCACCATACGTATAGAGATTCAGTTCTATTTCTGTAATTAAAGAATCTTCTACGGTTTTAATCACCATTTTATTTATTGTATTAAACCGCGCTAAACTTTCCAGCTTCTTTAAAAATATAAGTATTTTACTATAATCGCCTTTAATTTTTATATCTAATAATAAATATCTATAATTATCTTTATCAATTGTATTTTTGGGTTTTATGAATATTAACTCTACTTGAGTTTCTTCTGAAATTTTTCGTATATCCATAAGAAAATTACTTAAATCGTTTTGACTAGGGAGTCTTTTATTTGCACTCTCCATTTTCTGCTTTATTTCCTGCTCATACTCGCTTATATCAGGATGCTGTATCGTAAACTCTTCTATCCTACGAACTTTCTGCTCGTTTTCTTGTTTAATATTTCCTAATTCAAAGATTTCGATCTGCTGCAGATGATAAATGTAGTTATAGAATGAACTAACTATACAACAAATTATCGTAATACACAATATTAATTGATATTTTAATTTATAATTTACTTTATTCATGATCAAAATTCCTTAAAATAAACCATAATTTCAAATGTTGTAACATCTGCCCCGGCTATAACATCAGTCTTATTTTCCGAAGTTATCAATGAAACATTTTTAAATAGCACATCTTCTTCAAGTTTTCTTAAAAAAGCAGCTAACGATTTATAATTGTATGCATTTCCTTTTAAAACTAAATTTGTCTCTTTCAATTGCAATTCTGTTAACCATACATTTTCAACAACTACGTTGCTTAAATGAACTAAAATTGCATATTTTGATATCGTATTACTAGTTATTCCTGCAAGAATATCATTTTTAATTTCTAATTGCTTAACATCTGCTTCTATTCTATTTTTTCTTTCCACCGTATGATTCAACAACGTATACTGTTCATCACCAGATTTTATATGTTGTCTTAATGTACTAATTGCAAATTCTCCTCTTACGTACACAAAAAAACATAATAAGATAGTCAAGAAAACAAGTTTAATAAAAAAATTTTTCATCAGATACGTAGTGCATCGTTTTTCTGGTGGCAATAAATTAATTTTTATCATACATCGAAACCACGCTTAGCTGCAGAAATTGCTGTTAATATTTCTGCAGAAAATTTCTCTATATGTCTTTTATCAATAGAATCTATACAATCGATATCTTTAAAACAATCTATTTTTTCAACCAAAAGATTTGTATGTAATTTTAAATTTTCTAAAAAATCTATAGTCAATATATCCCCGTTAATGTAGATTGTATGTGGTTCAATTAAACTCTCTTGCATTTTGCACCATTCCATACTTTGCATGACTGCATTTACGACTTGTTCCGTAGAATCATGATTAACCGTAGTTATCTTTGACGGAATATGCTGATGAAAAACAATAATTTTTATAATATTTTCCTTGACATCCATGAATAAACAATCAGGATTGGATATAATTCTGGCCAACGAAAAAGAAGTACTCTCTATTGCTAAAATATTGATATTCATTTCTTTCATTATTTGAACAATACGATCAATTATGGCCTTATAAGCTGCTACAGCTAAAACAGTAGTAGTTTTAGCATTTCTTTCTTTATTCAAAATAAAAAAATCATAATAATATGTACCAGTTTCAAATGGGTTCAATTGATCAATTTCCCATTTAACAGCTTCTTCTATTTCTGTTTCACTCAAATTTGGTAAAATCAGCTTCTTAATAAAAACATTCGAGTCTTCAATAGCAATAATTGCAGCTTTACTTTTTACACCCCAATGCGTAATCATAGTTTGTATACTACTTAATAAATGACTTCCTAATTCATCCATTAGCTGCTCTTTTACAAAAGCCGTTAGAACTGTTTTCTTATTATGTAAACTTAATTCTACTATCTGGATACTACTTCCTGTAATATCAATTCCCATTACACGTTTATACGATGGTATAATAAAACGTTTTATTACTGTTATCAAGTTATCTGAGATCAACATGGTGAGGATTATCCCCTACTATTTTGATAGCTCTCCCAAGGGCACACATAATATTCACTTCATTATTTTTTTCATATAATGCAATATTGGTATAGATAGATCCTTTATCTGTTGATACATAATGCGGTTTTAAGTTATTTAATGCCAGCATAGCTACATCGATTCTACATTTATCACATTTACAAATCTTATCATCACTATTTATCATTTTATCTAAATGCTTAAATACAAATTCTTCCATAACATTTTTAATTTCCATATTAACAAAACTCCTTTTTAGCAACTTAATTTTTAAAATATATCATCTTAGTATCACGATTTACCATAGGTATTTTAAGTATAACCTTTATTGTTCTTTTGGCATGATGCACCTGTCCAACAGATAAAATAGTTCGCTGGTCGCCATCGCTTCTAATATAAACTCTACAGTCTCCACCTGAAAGCCCCGTTACCTCGGATTGAAAATCAGTATTAAATTGTGTCGCATTTATAAAATTCGGATCTTCTCTTAGTTTTGTTGTTACATACTTAATCCCAGCCTCTGCAATATACTGTGCTTTAATACCATCTAAAAAAGAATTAGAAATATCCAAGCCTGTCATTGTAATCTTTAATAGAAAACTTCCTAAAAGTAAAATCAAACCAAAAACAATAAGTGCTACTATTAATCCACTTCCAGATTGTTTCATTCCTCTCACCTATTAAACGTTTTAATTTTCATTTAGCATTGAAGCTGCGGTATCAATCATAAACTTTTGCTTGGTCTCTACATCAATAAAGTTCATTTTAATCAATATAGTCCTATCATTTATTTTATGAAAGCTCAAATTTTCCACTGAAAATTTTCCATGCATTGTTTGTCCAGTTACTGGCTGATTATCACGCATTAACCTAGATTGATTTAGCTGCGTGCTTACATAATATACAATTTTTGTGTCTCGTCGATTTTCTTGCTCTAGCAAAATTTCGAATTTATCTGGATAAATTTGAAATGATTTTGCATAAGCTATATCGCGAACTATGCTATCTACAGAAAACTTAGCCTCCTGCTGTAATTCTAACATTTTGTTGTCATTGTACCATGCCCGTGTCGTAAATAGGAATAAATTGATTATTACACCAAAAACAACAACCATCAAACTCAAAGCAATTAACAGTTCAACTAAAAAATACCCTTTATTTTTAAAATTTACCCTTATCAAAGAATCCATTCTATGTTTTCTCCATTAATAAGAATGTAGATAAACTTATACTTTTCAATTGATGTAGTTCTCTCCAAGTCACTGAAACCTCTACTTTTTGTAACTGTTTAAACTCATTATGAGTTTTCATATGTGTTTCAATTGTGAATTTCACACCATTTATATCTATTTCTTTTGAATCTTCCATCTGAATCTCACTATGACTCAAACTATTTTCCTGTCCTTTTAAAATTTCGATCTCTTTTTGCGCTAGAAAAGTAGCAGTAACTAGATGATTAGAATATTCGATAGCGTGATGCGATACTATATACATAACAAGTATCGAGGAAATGACTGATAAAATAATTACAATAATCATTACTTCAATCATAAAAAAGCCTTTTTCCTTCATAATGCAATTAGATCCTTTTCACTTATTGCGTTCTAATTCTTCCGACTCGATCGATGATAATCAATCGAGTTTTTTCACCATTTTCTAATCTAATCGTAATTGGCTGATTAATATAGCCATGTCTATTAAAATATATCGCAGAATACCCTCCAACAATTTTTATGTTTTTTGAAAAAGTTACACTTTTTATATTTTTAAGACCTCTACTAATAATATAGCCACAATTTGCAGTTACTTTTAATGAAAGTTTAGGAAATTGATCCATCTCAGCTGGTGAAAATTCATTTTCTTCAACAGATGTGTTGATAGATAATTGCTGCACAAATTTTAAGTCCGTCGCTAATTGATACGCTGATGCATCTAAATCATATCTTTTTAAAACGGACGAGGTCACAACCGTTATAGAAGAAACGATAGAAATTATTGCAATAACAATAATAAGTTCCATTAAAGAACTTCCTTCCTCTTTCACCAAAACAACTCTACATAATAAATCATATACTGCATTCCGTAAAAATAACTCATAAACATTGCAATTGAAAGAAATGGACCAAATGGGATATACTCTTTGCGTTCCTTTAATTTAAAAACAATTAGAAAAACGCCTACAACGCCGCCTAAAATAAATGCAAATAATAAAGTTAATAACGTATATTTCCAGCCAAGCCATATTCCGATTACCGCAGCAAATTTTATATCACCCCAGCCAATTCCGCCCTTACTCAGCCAATGAATCAATAACAATAAACCTCCTCCAAGACAAAAACCCATAATCATATCTAAAACCTCGTAATATAAAACATTAATAAAAGGCAATATAATCATGACTTTTAATATAATGCCAATCCCCGCCATAGGAATTAATACTTTATCAAAAATTAATTGATGATCATAATCAATAGCAGCAATAACCATCAAAAACCCAACTAATATTACACCTTGAAAAAACTCTAAACTCAATCCAAAACGACTATATGTATATAAAAATAAAAATGAGGTTAGTAATTCTATACAAGGATACCGTATAGAAATAATAGCATGACAATATCGGCATCTTCTTTTTGAATATAGATAACTTAGAACAGGAATTAAATCTTTAATAGATAAAAACCTCTCACAATAATCGCAAGTTGATCTAGGAACAAGTATTGATTTTTCTCTTGGAATCCTATAGACACACATATTTAAAAAGCTGCCTATAATTAACCCAAACACTAAAATTAGCAATACATCCAAAAAATCATCCCCTTGTAAAAAACGAATCTATGTTCCAATTATTTGCTCTTCAAAAAATCACTAGACACATAAATTCCTAATTTCGCACGCCCTATAGTATCATTATTATTTGTTGTATTTATTTCTATTGTATAAGAAGTCGCCGGCACCTCCTTTCGTTCTGTATCAATATAACATTTTCCTTTTGGAGGCTTAGGCAATTCTAATAATAAATTTTTTTCTACTAATTTTTGTACTGTGTCCGGAATAACCCCTTCTTGTGCTTGGTAAATGATAGATGCCGCATCAATGGTTCGTAAATCCGTTTGGATTTTAACCGTATTTGCTGCCACTGTTGATTCTGTAAATTTAGGAATCGCCAACGATGCTAAAATTCCTAAAATTGCGATAACCACCATTAATTCTACTAAAGTAAACCCTTGCTGCTTTATTTTATCGTTCGTCTTTTTCATAAAATAAAATCACCTTCTAAAAATTTACTAAATTTCAAAGATAGACATGATCTATCATATCAAACATTGGTAATGCAATAGAGATCACTATGCCGCCTATTATAAAACCTACCATAGTAATTAAAAAAGGTTCCAATAAATTATTCAATTTGGTAATAAATTCGTCAATTTCACTTTCATAAAAATCAGCAATCTTATTTAAAGTATCGTCTAAAAAGCCTGTTTCTTCACCTACTACAATCATTTGTAATACCATAGGCGAGAAAAATTGACTACTCTGAACAGAATTAGACAATGTTGCACCATTTTTTATTTTATCCTGCGCCAAGCTCACAATACGATTCAGTACAAGATTTCCACTCACATTTTTACCAACTTCTAATGCAGTAATAATAGGTATCCCTGCATGTAATAATGTCCCTAAAGTTCGACTAAATCTCACCATTGCAATTTCTACCCATATTTTCCCAAATACAGGAATTTTCAGCATTGCTTTATCAAATAAAAATTTATAAGTTTCTACATTTTTCATCTTAAATACAATCCAAACACCAACACAAAAGCAGCATAAAATAATAAGTCCATAATCTTGCATAAAAGAACTGAAAAACAACAACATTTTCGTTGCCAGCGGTAATTCTAAATTCATATGATCAAACATTTCAATAAAGTTCGGTATAACAAAAATCATAAAATAAATAATTACTAAAATAGCCAATATTAGAACAAACATCGGATAGATCATCGCAGTTTTAATTTTCTCTCTTGCTTTATAATCTTTTTCTAAATAATTTGCAAGTTTATCTAGCACATGATCCAATATACCTCCTAGTTCACCGGCAGAAATCATATGAATTACAATGTTCGGAAAAATATGTTTATATCTCAATAAAGATTCTGTTAAAGTTTTTCCTTCTTCTATTTGTTTATAGATATTCTTTAAAACTTCTTTAAAAGCCAAATGTTGTGTTTGCATACCTAGAATATGTATGGAAGAACTTAAGGATAATCCAGCATTGATCATCATCGCTAACTGACGGCAAAATAGAATTATTTCTTTAAATGGGACATTATTCATTCTAAATAGTGTGTAATTTTTTAACGACTTCTTTTGAATTTCAACAATTTGAGTAACGAAATACCCTTTTCCTATAATATAATCCGCTACATCTTTTTCTGTTTCAGCTATCATTGTATCCTGTAATAGATCTCCCTCCAAGTTTTTTCCTTTATATGAAAACATTTTTTCCATAAAAACACCACACAATAAAATGATCTATTACGTTAAACCAGTTTTAAATCTTTTATATATTCTAATGCAATATCTTTTGTAATTAAATTCTTTTTTAATAGAATTTCAATTTCTCGATCAAAAATTTGCATACCTAATGAGGCCCCTGTTTGAATATGAGATATTATTTGCTGCGTTTTCCCTTCCCTAATAATATTCCGAATTGCAGGTGTATTCATCATGATTTCAAATACCGCAATTCGACCTACACCACTTTTTTTAGGCAATAATTTTTGCGAAATAATTCCTTGCAAATTCATGGATAATTGTATACGTATTTGCTGTTGTTGCTGGCTGGGAAAAACATCAATAATTCTATCAATTGTCTGTATTGAATCAGGTGTATGTAAGCTTGCAAAAACCAAATGGCCTGTTTCAGCCGCAGTAATTGCAATTGATATCGTTTCAAAATCTCTCATTTCACCAATAAATATCAAATCCGGGTCTTCTCGTAGTGCGGCCCTCAATGCACTGTGAAAAGATTTTGAATCTATATAAATTTCACGTTGATTCACTATACTTTTTTTATGTTTATGTACATATTCAATAGGATCCTCCATTGTAATAATATGCAAGGCTTTCGATTGATTAATAAAATCAATCATAGCCGCAATTGTAGTTGATTTTCCAGAACCTGCTGAACCGGTAAATAACACTAGTCCATTCTTTTTTAACGCTAGTGATTTTAATGTAGAAGCGCAATCTAATTCTTCCAAGGTTGGAATTTGATCGCTGATAATCCTCATTACAATGGCTATTGCGCCTCTTTGTTTAAAAACATTTACCCTAAATCGTCCACATGTATCTGAAGAATAGGAAAAATCAACCTCTCCGTCCTCTTTAAGGTTATATTGCTGTGTTTTTGATGAAATAGATTCAAATAGACTTTTGGTATCTTCTGCTGTTAAAATGTTGAGTTTAGAAAATATTAGCCCTCCATCAATTCTAAAGGCCGGTGGTATTCCAACCGTCATATGCAAATCAGAAGCTTTTTTCTGGATTGCTTCTTTGAGTAAAATATCTATATATTTATTCTCATAAACTATCTTCATATGCTAACCTCAGTATTTCTTGTATTGTTGTCTGCCCAGTGAGAACTTTTTGCATACCATCTTGCTGCATACTTACAAAACCTTCTTCAACCGCAAATTCCTTTAACTGTTCAGCCGAAACTTGTCTATTAATACCGTTCCGTATTTTCTTTGTCATCGGCAACACTTCATGAATCGCTGTTTGTCCATAATAACCTGTAAAATTGCAATCACAGCAACCACGCCCTTTATATAGAACAGTATTTGGATTCTTTATATATGGCTCTAATGTTTCTCTATCTTCTACGCTTTCATCTAACTTATAACTTATTTTGCATTTTGGACAAATCAATCGAACTAAACGTTGTGCAACAATTCCTAGAATAGATGAGGAAACTAAAAATGGCTCAATTCCGATATCAACCAATCGTGTTATTGCACCAATTGCATGATTGGTATGCAATGTGCTAAAAACTAAATGCCCAGTTTGTGCAGCATGAATAGCGATTCTTGCTGTTTCACGATCACGAATCTCTCCAATCATAATTATATTGGGGTCTTGTCGCAGAACAGATCGTAATGTTTTCGAAAAAGATAAATCTATTTTAGAATTTATTTGTATTTGGTTTATTCCGTCGAGTCGATACTCTACCGGATTTTCAATTGTAACAATATTTTTACTTGGATCATTCAATTCCGATAATGTTCCATAAAGCGTCGTAGTTTTCCCGGATCCAGTCGGTCCTGTATTTAAAATCATGCCGTAAGGCTTTTTATACAGGGATACATATTTTCTTAAATTTCCTTCTGAAAAGCCCATCTTTTGAATATCAACGAACCGTAAACTTTTATCTAATATACGAAGTACGATTTTTTCGCCTAAAATTGTAGGCATTGTAGATATTCTCAAATCAATTGCTCTGTCATCTTCTTTGTATATAATTCTTCCATCCTGAGGTAATCTCTTTTCGGCAATATCAAGTTCACCCATGATTTTTAATCGCGAAATAAATGGCAAGTGAAGTTTTAATGGAAAAGACGAAACTTCTCTCAACGCTCCATCAACACGAAAACGAATCCTTAAATACTGGTCCGTTGGTTCAATATGAATATCACTTGCTCGCGTACAGATCGCTTTTTTTATCATCTCATCAACAATCTCAATAATTGATCTATCATTAACGATTCTTTGATCTATCATCATACTACATTCCTATACTTTATAATAATTTAGAATCAATTTTTCAAGCATTCGCATAAATTTAGTTCCAAAAAATTCTTTTTTACTTAAAGGACTGACTAGTATCGTATATAAATTTAAATAATTTCCCCCAAGAACGTCTGTAAAAATTTGATCTCCAACAACAGCAACTTGTGAGGAAGGTACGTTAAATTTATGCAAGGCACGTTTAAACCCAAAACTTAATGGCTTATAACCTTTTGCTATATAGGCTATTTCTAATGTTGCTGCGATATTTTGCACCCGATCTGTCAAATTATTGGATACAATACAACATATAAATCCACTGCTCTTTAGGCTTTTTATCCACAACATTACATCCAACTCTACATTTTCACTTTCCCACGCGATGATTGTATTATCCAAATCAAAAATAATCGCACGAATCCCTTTATTTTTCAATTCAAGTAATGGGATCTCAAATAAACTCGGCACAAATAAGTTTGGAAATAATAAATCTTTTATCATAGTGTAGTATTTATATTGCTACGAAGCTGCACTGCCTCGGCTATATGCCGCTCCGTAATCATCTCAGAATTATCCAAATCAGCAATCGTTCTCGCCACTTTTATAATTCGATCATAACTTCTCGCTGATAAACCCATTTTCACAAATACTTGTTCTAAAATACTTTGTGCCGTAGTTGTTAATAAACAAGTTTTCTGAATATGCCTATGCCGCATTTGCGCATTACAAAATATATGATATTTATTTAATCTTTTTAGTTGTATTTTTCTAGCCTCTTCCACCCTGCTTCTAATTACACTTGAACTTTCAGATCGTTTATCACCCACCATTTCGGTATATTCTAGTCGAGGAACTGTAATATGAATATCAATTCGGTCTAACAAGGGCCCGGATATTTTTTTCGTGTATCGCTTAATTTCGTTCGGTGTACAAGTGCACTCCTTCAACGTGTCATTAAGATATCCGCACGGACAAACGTGCAGAAAGCAACTCAATATTTTATTTAACAAAAAACGTGTCTTATGATCCTTCAAATCTAAAGCCTCCTGGAAATAGTGTCGGTGAACGTGTTCGTTGGGCTAGACAAAAAAAGAATCTTACCCAAGTTGAACTAGCGAAAAGAGTTAGTTGCGTAGCGACTACTATTATCATTATCGAAAAAACAGGACGTTATAACATCTCTACGTTAAAAAAAATTAGTATAGTTGTAGATCAGCCAATCGAGTTCCTAGGCTGCTTTGAAAATATGCCTGAAACTACGTTTGGGGATCGATTAAAAAAGGCCAGGTATTATCACGGGTATGATAAAAAAGAAGCTGCAGAAATTGTTGGATTTAACCAGCGCACCTTGTATGATTGGGAAAGGGGGAAACGTGAACCTAGTGTCAAAGCATTGGATAAACTAGTCTCTTTTATTAACATTTTAAACCAAAATTCACAATAAATACACTATATTTTTTATTAAAATTTTGTTAAAAATAATAAAAAACCTCGGCAAAGCATTATTATTCCAAACCAAAATTGTATTATTGAAGGTATTAATGTAAGATAAGTTATATGTAGTTTTACTTTAGAAGGAGTGTTTATTTATATGTCAACATTTATATATTGTCGTGGTAACGACGAGCAAGTGGAGAAACAATTAATTTTATGCAAAGAAAAAGCAAACTTATTAGGGTTTACAGATATAAAGTGTTATATAGATAAAAATTGCTCATCTAACGATCATCGCAAGGAATTTAGTAACATGATTAATGAACTTGAGAAAAATGATAATGAAAATAATATTGTTGTCACAGTAGATGCTAGTAGGCTGTATAGAAATTTATCTAAATTAGTTGAATTTGAAAATAAATATAAGGTTTGTTATATTTCAGATGATTCACCTATGATTCATAGCCTTATCGATGTTCTTGAAAAAGAACGAAATAGAGTTCAATAAATAATAAACCCCCGGAGCCTTTAAATATTGGGCTCCGGGGGTTTTATTTTATATTTCAACTTATTATTCTATACTGACATTCAGAATCAAGTATGTATCTTCCATCCATTAATTTTATTCGAGTTACAAAAGGAGGTTCTGTATCATCCTGAACAATAGTTCCAGCAGTTACTATTGTTCTATCATAGTTAAAGCATACTTCAACCTTCTTCCCAATATTGCTTTCTTTTTGTACTCGAGAATAGTCCGGTCTTGTTTTTGTCGAAATTCGATCGACTTTGCCGCTACAAAATGGACAGTATTTAAAATCAATGTTCTTATCCCCGTCATGAGGAATTATTTCTCCAACTTTAACATTCGTAATGCAGCCAATACATAGATTTTTCTTGCATTTTTTACAACTATATATTTGTTCCACACCTTTTTCCTCATCTTTGCAGCAATTACACAAATATTTTTTATCAGCCGCGTCTACTCCCAAATAAATCATCCTTTACTATATATTTTATAAATTAGTTTTTTAGTCAAAAGGAAACAAATTCCTGCAATAGAAAAAGCACCTCGAAGAGTGCTTTTTAGGATGTCGAATCATTTTTATTGTCATCACCCTTTTCCTTAAAAGATGATGCAATTCTAGTCACAATACCAATACAAGTACCAAAAGTAGAAACTATAGCTGTAAACGTACAGGTTAGCAAGATGTTTACCATTAAATGAAAATCTTTGATCATTTTCATTTTTTCATCAGCATCATTAGAAACATCTACAGCAGCATAGTAAGATATCCAAAAACTAGAGATTACTAAAAACAAAATAGATACAATTAAAAGCACTAAATTTATTTCTAGGTTTTTTAAAACTAATCTAAATTTTACATCACGATAATTATATTTTTTATCTAAATAAAAGATAATTACAACACAAGCAAAAAAGATAGCTATACAACCCATATTTATACTAATAATATTAGATAAATTATTATAAATCGTTTTTCGGAAAAACTCTTCTTTTTTCATGAAATCATTTGATACCACTGTAAACAATATCCCTAAAAAAAGTTCGCCACCAAATATTGCAAAGCTTTCATTTTTTTTAGTAAAGCATATTACTTTTTTTATAAATATTTTTACAGGAAAGCATAGTACCCAAGATAATATCTTAATATCGTTAATAAAATTTTTAACTTTCAATAAAAAAGCTATCATTTTTACCTCTTCTCTATAAAGATTCAGAACTATTAAATTTTAATTCCATTTAGTATAATTCCCTATATGTATTAGATTTCCTGCCAAATTAATACATAGATATATATATAGCAACTACTGTATTCTTGAGAAATAAAAAAACCCTAAGAAAAACTTAGGGTTTTTATCATTATTTATCCATGAACCAACGCCCATCATCGCAAAACAAATAAACCGCCTTACCACAAATTTTGCATGTATATCTGGTGCCTTGTCCCCCGCATTTTAGCGATGCAGCCTGGCGTATATCTAATATTTTATCAACACTCAAATTTCGTCCATCCCAATCAATTGCCACCGGACGAATTGCTCCATCAGGATAATGCTCCGCAATTACTTTGATAAACTTCTTTTCCATACTTTCTCCACCTATCTAAAGAATGAGATTGGATGAATCACATGATCGTCCTTGGGGTTAAAACTCGATAGCAATTTATCA
This sequence comes from Massilibacillus massiliensis, assembly GCF_900086705.1. Lineage (NCBI taxonomy): Bacteria > Bacillati > Bacillota > Negativicutes > Selenomonadales > Sporomusaceae > Anaerosinus > Anaerosinus massiliensis. Next base: position 207,007 of record NZ_LT575483.1, read on the forward strand.
CTCAGCATTGCAGCTCTACAAATAGATCCATTTCCAAATCGTCTGCGTATTACATCAACTACCTTATCTAATTTTTCATGCTTCTCTTTTGCTATATCAAATAAATCTATTTGCATATGCTCGGTTTCAGTGACTAAATTCGCCCCTCGAACAGCTAAACTCCGAATTGGTTTATACCAAGTATAGTTTTTATTAAATAGTTCTATCGCTTTACTTGCTATATCATTCGACGTATAAGTTGGTTCACTTAGTTTGCTTTGCCTGTCAAATGAATATAATTCCTTGTCTCTTACTGAAATAGCAACTGTTGTACATTTTAATCCATGCTGACGCAATCTTGCAGCAACACTTTCAGAAAGTATATAAATAATTATCTTTACATCATTAATGTTGAGTAAATCACGCACTGTTGTTGTACTATTCCCAATTGACTTAATAATGCTTTCTTCTCCTACTTTACGTACATGGGTATAATCAAATCCATTCGCAAAACTCCAAAGTGTCTCGCCCCATACACCTAATAATAGCTTTAAGTCATGAAGATTTTTATTGGCCAAGTCTCCAATTGTATTAACATTACGACTGTATAATTTGTTTTGTGTTGATCTGCCTACATATAATAATTCACGTACGTTTAAGGGCCATACAATTTCCTTAAAATTTTCTTCTGCAATTACAGTTACAGCATCTGGCTTTTTCATGTCACTTCCTAATTTCGCAAAAATTTTATTAAAAGAAACTCCTATAGATACTGTTAAGCCTAATTCGTTTTTCATTCTTTGACGTATCATATTTGCGATACTCTCACCATCACCAAATATTTTTGCAGAACTCGTTACATCAAGCCACGCTTCGTCTATACCAAACGGTTCGATCTGATCGGTATACGTTGCATATATTTCACGCGCCATCCGTGAAAATCGAAGATACTTTTTAAAATCCGGCGGTATAATTACCAAATTCTTAGCCTTTTGTTTTGCTTGCCAAATTGCTTCTCCAGTTTGAATACCTAGCTGTTTTGCAGGATAGTTTTTTGCCAATACTATTCCGTGCCTAGCTTCCACATCTCCACACACAGCTACAGGAATACTTTTAAGTTCAGGTCTATACAAACATTCGACACTTGCATAGAAATTATTTAAATCGACATGCAAAATTGTACGAAACATTGTTTATAACAGCTCCTTTAAACCGAACATATGTTTTATAATAATTCTATTATATAAAATAAACAACTGTTTTATTCTGGATAAAATACATATTACTCTTGTATAATAGCGTTAAAGGAGTTGTTATAAGCAATGTGCGGCAGATATGTAATTTTTACCGATCAGGAAAACAAAGAAATTATGGAAATCATTCGGCAAGTGAATGAGAAACATCATGGTATTAAATTAGGTGAAATATATCCAACCAACGTGGCTCCTGTTATATTAAAAGATGATGTTACTGCATATAAATGGGGGTTTCCTAACTTTGCGAAAAAAGGCGTAATAATCAACGCCCGATCAGAAACAGTAGAAGATAAACGCATGTTTAAAACTGCCTTTCATGAAAGAAGATGTGTCATTCCATCGACTGGTTTTTATGAATGGCAAGGAAAAGAAAAGTATCATTTTACTTTGCCAAATAGTCCGATCGTCTACATGGCTGGAATATATACTGAATTTGCAGATGAAAATTGCTTTGTTATTTTGACAACGAAGGCAAATCAATCCATGGAAGAAATACATGATAGAATGCCGTTGATTCTGGAACAAGATATGATTGAGGACTGGATAAATAATGATAGTGCTGCGATGCATATACTTCATCATGAACCGCCAGCGCTTCGACATAAACTTGCTGACCAGATAAATATGCCATTATTCTAAACAATTCTGCAAAAAGAAAAGGCGGCAAACAAGTATATTTTTGTACTTGTTTGCCGCCTTTTGATTTACTTAATTAAAATTAATTTCTATATGAGTCTTTTCTTATTTTTCTAAATCCATATTTTCTACACTCCACATAAAAAATTAAGATTAGTTGATTATTATTTTTCTATTTCTTTTACATCAATAACATAATTACTATTCGGCAAATATTCAACATGATAATATTTTTGCCTATTTTCTTTTTCTCTCATTATAGATTCATGAAAAAATTCGACTTCTTTCCCACCAATATCCGCGTGTACTGTACACGATTTGTAAGGCTGCCATACTTTTTTTGGTTGTCCTTCAACTGTCTCATATTTGCTCATCAATAAATTAGGTATGTCCATAAACATAGATCCGAATAAATTTATGTAAATCAAAATTAATAGTACTATTACAAATAGGTTAGTACCCCATTTACCATCAGTATCATATTCTTGTTTACAGAAAAAAAGTATACAAACTATTACTAATAAACCCATAATGAGTTGAAACCAGAAGAAAAATATATAAATTTGCTTGGGACTAGGTAACGATTTGATTAACCAACTAAGCCCCAAAAGCATTAAAACTCCAGTCGCTATTATCAAAATAAAACAAAATAAATATTGAAAATTTCTACCTAAATTTCGCTGATTAGACCTTATTATCCTCACAAAATACCCCCACCTGAATTATTATATATAATAATTCAGCATATACAAAAAAACTAGAAATATTATATCATACCTTAGACTATAATCAGTAAATTTTTACTATTCCAAATGAAAAAGCGGAATCTAAGTACGAGATTGTACCTAGATTCTACTTTTTTGATTATAAAATTTCAATTACCTCAAAGCTAATGATCTTTTCAAAGAACAAATATTCTTTACTGTTTTGTGATCCGACGGCTTTATCAAATACATAATATGCCTCTCCTGTATCAACAGTACGATCGCACCAAGTAATAAAGGCTTCTACCTCAGAAATACTTAATTCGTACTCACGTTCACTGGAATCGTTCATTGTGATACGCAATAAACAATTCTTTTTAACTGGTTTAGGATCGAAATCTCCTGTCCATCGAGCAATTTTTGAAATACGAAACTCATCAATAAAACCGTTGAATCCATAAGGTGCTCTTTTATAAACTTTCCCTAAAGATACAATATTATTGTTAAGATAAAAACTATCATTACTTGTAATTTGACCCGAGAGAATACCATTCTTAAATCCATAAAATTTATTACCATTTCTAACTAAAGCAAAATGATTCCAAGTATTTAAATCTATTGTTCCTAATAAAAACGCATCCATAACATTCCACGATGCTCCGTTTGAGGATATGTAACAAACGTTTTTATTATCATTAGTAGAAAACGTATTTCCATGTCCTACAATAATTGATTGATAATCAACATCACCAATGCTAAACACTGTTGGATATCCAGATAAATTTGTTCTATATTCCCACCAATCAATAGTAAAATATCCAGAGTTAAAATCAAAATCAGAAAGATTAGAAATAGCTAAATTACTACTCCCATCCAAATATAAACTTTTCCCTCCAAATTTACTCTGTTCAGAAGAAACTATTGGATTTCCATTGGTCGTCCAAACCTTTCCTGTTTCATCTTTAAAACCATCATCAAAATGTAATAAAGATACTGTGTATTCATCTAATTTATACATGTAATATTCCCTCCAAAATTTAATATTTTTATTAAATGGTTTATTTAAGTTCAAGCACTTTAAAACTAATGATTTTTTCAAAAATCAAATATTCCATACTTTCATCAACTACATCAGTAAATTTGTAACAGTTATCACCCGCTCTGCCAGCTCCATTGATCCACTGAATGAATTTATCAACTTCAGTATGCGTTACTTTGTATTCTCGTTCACTAGAATCGTTCATTGTAATACGTAGTAATACTTGGTTTGTTTTAATATCTGGATTGTAGGGTAAAAGTTCTCCTGTTTCATCAATGTCAATTGCATCAAAATCCCAATTACCACTCAATAAATTAGAATAGCTTATTTTTACACTATGTTCTTTATTTTCCAAATCAATTTTTTCAAAACACACTCTTTGAAAATCCTGCTGAATTGTACCATACTCCGAAAATGTATACGCCACATCATCTATATAAATATTTATGTCTGATGGTTTATTACTATATCGATTAGCTATCACACGCAACATGGTTCCCTTAAAATTAAATGATACCATTGCAAATTCACTAGTCGCAAATAAAAGGCTTTTATTATACGCTGCTACATAAATATCACTTGTTTTTTCATCGTACCTAGTCCACGTTCCTGTATAAGTAAAATTTGTATCAGTATCATCATATCGTTTCCACCCTTTCTCTGGCGCTGTTAATCTATCTCCTACTGTTGTCATTTTACATTCCTCCATAAATAATTTATTTTGAAAACCAACATAACTACCGAACCTCATATTTTCACTGGACTGTCAACAGTTTTTTAGACAACTTTTTTAAGGGTATTTATTCTATACTTCACCGGTGTTAGATATCCTAGTGAAGAATGAATCCTATGATTGTTGAACCAATTTACATAATCAGCTAACTCAATCTGCAGATGGTTTAAGCTGTGAAAAGTCTGGTTCCTGATAAATTCTGTTTTGATTATTTTAAATGTTGCTTCTGCCACTGCATTATCATAAGGACACCCTTTATGACTGAGAGAACGCTGAATTTCAAATGCTTCCAAGATTTCTTCAATGGTCCGATTTTTAAATTCGTTGCCACGGTCCGTGTGAAATATCTGGATATCTTTCAGATTTCCCCTTACAGTCTGAAATGCCTGTTTTACAAGGTCTGCTGTTTTATTACGTCCGGCACTGTAACCAATTATTTCTCTATTAAAGAGGTCAATAAGCACACAAATGTAGTTCCAGCTCATGCCGACTCTGACATATGTTAAATCGCTTACAATAGCATTTCTATATGGTTGTTCACTGAACTGGCGGTCAACAACATTTTTGGTTTTTGATTCATTACAAGTATCCTTTTGAGGACGGAACTGGGCAGTCGTATAACTTGAAATCAGTCCTTCCTGCCTCATGATTCTGCCGATGCGGCGGCGTGAAGCAATGATATTTCTATCTTTTAAATCTGATTTTATTTTTCGGGTTCCATAATTATTTCGGCTTGCTTTAAATATATCAACAATATTTGCCACCAGCTTAGATTCATCTGGATTTGCTTTTGCCTCATAATAATAGGTGCTTCTTGGAATTTGTAGGACTTTACACATTGCTGATACAGAGTATTTGTGGATATTGGCTTTAATCACATTTACTTTCGTCCTAAGATCAGCGCTGCTTGCTTTAAAATATCATTCTCCATTTCAAGATATTTGTTCCGTTTGCGAAGCTCAATCAGTTCTATCTGTTCAGTTGTAAGATTATCTTTCTCCTTGAAAGAGCCACTATTGTTAGCTTGCTGAATCCATTTGTCAAGCAAGGACGATGCGATATCATATTCACGAATAATGTCACACTTACGTTTTCCGTTATTATATAATTGTACAACTTGTTTTTTGAATTCGTCCGTATAGCTACGACGAGGGCGTTTTTCAACAGTCATGGGCCTAGCTCCTTTTGTTTTATTATTTTATTTTACATGCCCTTATAATAACTGTCCAATTAATTGTAGCCTATCCACACTCTTGTTTGTCCTGTATATTGGCTCTCACCTATATACATTCTTTTAACGTCTATTTTTAAACACATAAAATAAAAAAAATCCGTCATCGATACATTTTGCTGTATCAATGGCGGATTTTTATCATTTCAATATTCCATATATTGCAGCAATCGCGAATAAATTTCGTTGCCACGTTAATTTTGTAATCTTACTTTTTTCCTCTTTGGCGAATTGTTGCAAGGATTGATTCGCCTCGTTCAATGAGTTGTTCGCTTGATCCAGTGAGCTTTTCGCTTTCGTCGATTCGATCTGTAGCTGAATCAACTGATTCTTTAGCGCTGTCAACTCCGTCTTCGATATTATCAACTGACTTTGCGCTGCTTTCAAGTCCTCTTTTGATTGTTTCAATTGATTCTGCAGCTCGTTGTTGCTGCTCTTTAGCTGACTGAAGATCCCTTGCAACTCTGTCAGTTCCGTTTCTGACATCTGATACATCGGTTCTTGGGCCGAACAGATACCATATCCCGAAGCTGATAATAAGAATACTGCAGACACCAATAATAATAGTTTTTTTATCAATTTTTGACACCTCCATAAATTTAACCTCCACTTAAGATTTTTTAAGCAAAATAATCAGTCACGCCTCTTGCAATTGCATGCGCAAAATCAGCTTGTCTATTTGCAAGCAATTGTTCATCGTCATAGTTACTGATAAATGCAGTTTCAACTAACACAGCCGGGCAATCGGTATGTTTTAATACATATAAGCCCTGCGAGTATTTGACACCACGATCAACAGTACCAAGTGAATTTACAATTTGATTTTGAATGCAAGGAGCTAAGGATTCACCTGCTCCGGATCCATAGCAAAATGTTTCTGTCCCCTGTGCGGATAAATTTGTCGCTGCATTACAATGAATTGATACAAACAGATCGGCACCAAATGAATTGCTGGCATTCGTGATATCCACAAGCTCATTTTCTTGTACGAATAAAACTTCATAACCAACTGCTTCTAGGTCCCTACATACGATTTCTCCTATATTTTTTACTACGTCTGCCTCCTGCAGAAATGTTCCTACTGCGCCGCTATCTAGCCCAGGGTAATGCCCTGCATTAATACAAATTTTCATTTTCAACACTCCTATCTGTTTTTAAATTTATTTAAAGTAAGACTTGCTTTATCACGTAAGAAATTAAGTAAATCATTTGCCTGTTCTATCCCTGCGTCTCTTAAATTTTCAAGGATACTTATTGCTTCGGTGATAGCCAAGTACACCCATGTTGCTTTTAGCAGAACAGGGCTTTCAGATGATATAACGATTAATTCATCTGCTTTCACTGCGACAATTGTTAAGATTACGTACACTAAGATTTTACCGACAAATCTATGTTTCATTGCAGATGAGTTAATATACCCCTCGCGAATCGCAGTAGGTATGTCTTTTATGCAGCTAAATAGATCCGTTGATTGCCCATTTTTAGACAAGTGCTCGTAACATATTGCGATCCATCTCGTTATTAAGTCGATAAATACTAGTGTGATAAACGCAGTTAAAGCACTACCGTGAATGCCAGTTAAAATCGGCACTATAAAAGCTATCATTGCTTTGATCACCCACGCATCCAATAAAGTATTAAACGCCTTACATATTGATATCCATAGTTCGTTAAAATTCAAAATAACCACTCTCCAATTTTTTAGTTCCTACTTTTATTACAACTTTTAGACATAAAAAGAGTGAAGATTTCTCTCCACTCAAAGTGATATTAATATTTGATACAGGCTAGTAAAGCTACATTACGAGGGCGAGTTTCTTTATCACCATCTAATGAAGTAGCTACTTCATTAGTACATTTACTTCCGGCTTTGATTGATTCACCTGGCATTTTTCCTGAATATACATTTACCCCATCTTGTTCAGCAGGCAAAACATATCCCGATGTATTAGACCGAAAAGGATAAGATAAAACTGCGTGATCATGTTTCTTTATTGCATCTTGTTGCCCACTTCCAAATACCCGATCATTATCTACTCCGCGCCCTTCGTCAAGTCCACGAATAAATTCACTACGCAGATCAGGTAAGTTAAACGTGGTTTTTCCATCACCCGTCCCAAATGATGTTCCTACCATATTGTACAAATCGGCAAACACATCTCTCGATACTTCACGGCCATCACACAATAACCAACCTTCTGGTGGGAATTGCCTAGCAAAATAATTAACTGTTCCTACTGGATTTTTTTCATTACAACAACACATAAATAAATTTCCTCCTAAATTTTATTGAAGATCGATATATCCAAAGACCTCTCATTTTGTTTATTTATATCTCGTATATCGGCTCTCACCTATATACATTCTTTTAGAATCGATTTTTAAACACCTAAACAGAAAAATTTTTAAACATAAAAAATAGAGCCTCTTTCAGCTCTTTCTAATTTACAATATTTAAATTTCCTTAACACCCTCCCTGTAATTGATTTTGTAGTCTCCATTAGTCAACAGAATAACACGAAGTAAATTATTCTTTGGGTAACCATAATTATAATCTGTGCCATGTACCGCTTTATCCCATGATCCATCACTAGGATCCTCCACAATTCCGCCAAAAATATTGATAGATAACAAATCCAATTTACAGTCATCGGTAACAGCTTCCTGTGATAACAGAATGGCAAAGCCTACTCCATCTACTCCTTCAATTAGAGATTTCCATTTTTCATTTGTGATCTTAGATATCGACTCTGAATCAATGCCTGCAGTTTTTACTGTGCTTAAATTTTTATGATCTATCGTTTCCCATGTATTACTCGTAAAGTTAAATGTTTTATAAGCCAATAAGTCTGTTGTAATAATAAACTTTATTGCACTACTACCATTTACGATTTTTTCAACAGTCACACTATCTATATCATTAAAATCACTAATTGATACTAATGCCTTAGGCAACAATAATTTATCTTTAGGTACTGCCTTTAATTTAACTACCGGTAATTCATCTGTGGCACTTTCTTGCAAGCAGCAACGCCTTGGACGATCTACACCAACCCCTAATTCTTCTAGTTGCCCCTGTGTTGGATAATCTTGCATTCCATAAGTTTTAAATAGATCAACCAATGCAGAATCATTTGCTGGTACACCGAGCCGAGTCCATTTTTCATCTTTACGATAGTAATACCCATTTGTAGAAAAGTCTGTTGTTGCTGGATCAAAATCCGCTAGGTATCTCGCTACGTTTTTTGAAATACGTACATCGCTAATATTACAATTAGGATTAAGATTAAAAGAATTTACTCCAATATCAAGCGTATTCGGAGATTTGGGAAATGATTTTGAATTTGAATATCTGTATATAGCTTTTCCGTTTAAGTAAAGAACAAATGAGTTTACCATTCTAATAAGTGCAACATGATACCATGTTCCAACTACAAGAGTAAGTGGAATCAATTGCGATACTGCCCATCCATCTTCACTAAACGCTATCTGTAGTGCTATTCCCTCAGTTTTTGGTTCATAAGGAGTATCACTTCCACGTAACCCTATAGCAAATGGGCAATATTCACCATATCCCCGTCGAATCAACGTACATGTCGTTGCCTTTGTATTTGGTTTAAACCAAAATTCGACAGTAAAATTAGAATTTCCAAAATCGAAATCTTCATTAGCCGCACATGAAATACCATTATTATTTCCACCTGTATTTCCTACAACTAAACAACCTCCGCTAAATCTCCCACCTGAAACGTTAACTCCTATTCCTTTCCTAGTCCATATTTTCCCCGTTGCATCTACAATGCTCCCGTTTTTCATAACTGATATCTGACTTATTGTATTTTGAGCAACAATGCTTTTATCTGATTTAGCTAAAAATAATTTACTGCCGTTAGCCATTATTCTACTACCCCTTCCTCAATAATCTTAAAAATTGTATCGTCTATATTGCTGTCTTCCGAATATTGACCTTCGCCAGTGAAAGTTGTGATTTTAAGCATTCGATATTCATAATCAGTTTTAAGATGTACCGTACCATCAAAAGCAATATAGGAATCTTGTTCAGCCGAAACATCATCTACAGTAAATTTTTCTCCATCCGTTGCCGAAAAATCAAATAAAGTGCGCTGATTCTTATTGCCGTCAGACGAATTATCAGCAGGCGCAAATTTAAGAATTTCCACTGGAGGCAATTTAAAGTCTGCTGCATTCACAGAAATTTCTAAAGTTGTTTTACCTGTCACACCTAATTTAGTAATTTGCTTTAGTTCACTTCTCGGCTCACCAGTAATTGTTTTACCCTTGTAAATAAAATTTCCATCGTCATCCTCAGAAAATTTATCTAGTTTTTCTTTATCTGCATTTGTATAGTCATTAGTAGATAAGTCTTTCCCTGCTACTTTATCCACTTTTTTAGCCAACGCATTCAAAATTGCAGCAATTGAATTTTCATCATTAGACAACACATCAGCAATCTCTTTAAGAGTATCGAATGCCTCTGGAGCACCATTGATTAAATTCGATATTTTAGTATCTGCATACGCTTTTGCATCTGCTGTAGTTATCAGAGTATCCAGTAATTCCTTTAATCCTGTAATTGCTGTTATTGGATGCTGATCGGATAAATCTCTTCCAGATAAATCGCCATGTTTAACATCAGTGCTGGATCCATTTCCCGTAGTCGAAGCACCAAAATTAAAATTAACTACAGCAACATAAGAATTTTCATCTTCATCTCTTAGCCCGAGAAATCTTACATAAGCGTTTTTATTTGATTCAGTTATTGAAAAAGTAAATTTTTCGCCTGGTGCAATATGTATTCCCGTATTAACTTCGGGAACCTTATCACCTGTTGCAAATTCAGCCGTTGCATAGGTACTTGGATTTTGAATTACACCGGACTTTTCATTGAGTAAAACAAACTTTTCACCTGTTGAATAAATCATTCATTTTCATTCCTTTCTAAATTTAAACATAAGAAAAGACAGCTCAAAAATGAACTGTCCCAATCAGTAATATTAAGTTATCTATCTTACTTTACTCAGCGCATCTTGTGCTAAACGTAGTTGCCGTCTATTTAATTCATTTACTTTCTCTTTATCTCCATCTTGGACAGCTTTTCTCTCCCATTTATTTAGATTTTGCATAATTTTATTTGCCGCTTTTAATCTGTTGTAGTTACGTAAATCATCACTACTCGGTCTTTCTTTGGCGATCTTAGCCCCATTATAGACTTTCTCTGACTCATTCAACTTTTCATAGAAATCTTGAATAGATTGAGGACTTTTTAATGGATCAACGACAAACGCTTTACTGAATGGATTTTGATATTCTCTCTTCCCCATGAGCGCATCAGCAGCATTCAGTGTCTGATTTGCCATACCGGCGCCATACCCAGAGATAAGATTATCTATTTTTCTTGGCGATAAATCAAAATGTTTTCCAATGATTTTTGCAAGTTCAGAGGTATTCGGACCAAATTGCATAGCATCAGGAAGTTTTTGCTCTTTTTGTGGAACAATATCCCGCCCTGAAAAAAATGAATAATTTGTAACCCATTCAAGCAAAGGTGCTGCTGCAGTTGGCATGAAGTTAGGAACAAATGCATCCTTAGCAGCTACTGCCCATTTTTTCATTGCATCCGGCCGTTTATCTATCATCCAGTCAAGAGTTCTTTCTGGTAAGGATCCAAACACAACACCTAACCCAAAAGGTTTTGGAATTCTACAAACAGTATCCCCAGCTTTAAAAATCCAAAATAAATTTTTCTGATAATCCGGCAATTCTTTATACCATTCTTGATCATGATTCATAGTCCACAAAACAACAGACGGTAATGTTATATATAAGCCGATTCTTGCACTTGTCCCTGCCGGGTCCTCTTTAAAAGCCTGTATGATTCTGGCTGGCTCCTGAACTCCTGCATTAAAAAAAGCCACGGCTTTATTAACAGTTTTACCATATACACCATGCTTGCTAAAATCAAGAGAGATATCTCTAGCAGATAAAGCCGCGTCTTCAATAGAAACGCCTTTGCTTTTAGCTCTGCTATATTCACCTAATCTTGTTGCTGTTTCTAATGCTTCGGAAAATCCTCTGAGCATCTGTACAGGATTATAATGGTGCCAGTAATGCGCCATATCTTTTTTATATAAACCTTTCAATGAACCTTGAATATAATTACGATCAAGGCCTACCATTGTACTCATCAAAGCACCTGAAGCTTTGTACTCATGAAATAATTGGTCTTGTTTCGCCATGTGGAATAACCCAATTGCATGGTCGACAACTGGTCTAAATCCATAACGTGAAAATACAGCTGCACCAAAAGTATCACGCATAATATTTTTGATTGCGAAATCTGGCATAAGAGTTGCACCAGCACGCAATAAACTAGCTGGCGGACCTAATAACTTTGTAATAATATTCGCACTATCTTTGTTAACGGACATAATCGCACGATAAACCTCTGGCGTAGTTTGATATACTTTCTTTTCACCATCTACCCATACAGAAAATGTACTATCTTTGGTTGCCGCGGTGCCATTTACTTCTTCTATTAATCTGCCAACTCGGTCACTTTCGGCAAGGCGTGTAAATGTTTGTCCAACTCTATTTCTTTCCACAAGATTTAAAAGTGCATATGTATTCTTAACCATGCTTTCTAACGGACTTACAACCTGTCTTGTAGAACCTGCTTCTGAAATAGATTTTAAAGCACTTCTCACATTTCCAAAACTGCTTCCCATTCCAAAACCTTTTTCTATTCCAGCTTCATCGGCAAAATCTCTAGCCATTGGAACATAGTTTTTATATTTCTTTACAAGTGCATCATAAACAACCTTCTTAACCATTCCCGAATGCATTAAAATACGCAATATATTATCGTTATATTTATATATTTTCTGTGCTGCCTCATGAAGTTCCTTAGGAGCGTTGTTAATAATCTTTTCTGCATCTTTCATATCAATCGGAGTTTTATATTGCTTATTTTTCGCCTGTTCCAATTCTGATAACGTAGAATTTAATTCGCGCTTTGCTTGTTCTTCGAGTTCTTTGAATTTAGTTACAGCTGAATTTTTTTCAAAAATATTAGGATGATTTTGAGAAGTTTCTACTTTTAGACGTTCCTTTCTAGCTTCTACTAATTTTCGTTTTGCCTGCTCAACAGCTTCTTGGGCTTTCAAAGTAACATCTAAAACATTCACTTTATGCAATTCTATTTGTCTTCGCGCAACCAACAGTGAATCAAGTGCTTCATGCCAGTTTTTAAAATTGCCAGCTTTAAGATAATCTTTCGATTTTCCTTTCATAGCGTTATCTAAAGCAGATAAGGTACCTTTAATTGTTACAGCTTCATTAATTATATTGCCATAGATATTATTTAGTGATTTTTTAACTAATTCAGGACGATCACTTTCAACAAGCATCTGTGCTCTTGCAACTGATGAATTTTGTGCTAATCTTGCCATCTTATAAGGATCATCTTTCGTAACAAGTTTTTCACCGGTGGCACGTTCATAACTTTCAGTAACAGTTTTTAATCCGACTTTATCATCGATCCAATCCTCAACAAACTTGATTTTACCTTTTTCTATACGCTCTTTTATTGTTGGTTTCATTTCATCAGCATAAGATATACCACTGCGACCACGAGCTTCAGCAGATTGCTTATTCCATACATTGATCATTGATTTTATTTCATTTACTCTTGCGTAAACATCTGGATTTTTAGCAATAGCTTCTTTGAATTTTTGATAATATTGGGGGAATTCAGCTTTAGCTATAGTTTCATTTGTTAAATAATCCTTCATAAATTCCGCAATGCCCTCAGCCCTGACTTGTTCCGGTGCATATGTACCTTCTCCAAAACGCTTATTTACAATGCGTACAAATTCTCTATCATATAAACCAGCATTACTACGCAAACCGAGTGCTGCATCTGTAATATGCCCAATTTCATGCGCCATCGTGTTAAGATCTCCATAATCACGAGTTCGGACAACACCAGTATTATGATCAGCAAAGCCTTGTACGTCCTTTGCACCAATGCGCCCACTTCTAACAGGAACAAATAGTTCACCTGCCCTTTTAATAATTTGCTTCTTTGTAACCGTATCCCCTTCATAGTTGCCTTTAGGCTTCCCCTCTAATCGTGGAGCAATTGGCACTTGACCACCATTTGTATCAGCAAGTGATTTATAAGCACTGGCCCAATCTTCAGCACCTGCTTGTTTTGCCAACTCATATGCTTTTTGATAATCGCCATTATTCACAGCTTCATACGCCTTATCTAAAAGACCATCACGCATATTTTCAAGAATAGAAAAACCGCCTGGTTTGCCAGACGGTGAAAGCGAGTATTCTTTGCCATTGAATAATTTTTGATTTTGAGGTATATTATTAATATCAGTGGAAGAAGTCTGACTGCGTACGGGTAGTAAAGCGGAATCCGTTTTTTGCGGTAATCCGTTTGAATCGAACGTTGGAACGTTACCGGATTCCGGTACGGATCGCGCAGGAGGCTTCTTCCACATTGATTTTATACGAAGAACTTTTCTTCCTGTTAAAATAACTTCTAAGTATTCGTTTGTACCATCAGCGAATCCCTTTTTATAAATTACAGACTTAACACCGCCTCTTTCCTCACCAGGAAAAATTTCATCATATTGCTTTACAATTTCAGGTATTCTCTTAATATCATGATCTGTAATTGCTACTTGACCCCAATTCTTATGTTCAATAGCAGGGTCGCCATGTTCCATAAGCGCATGTCTTATATTATCACTTGTTATGTTATGCTTGTAACCAGTAACATCAATTCCAGTAAGTTCTTTTATTCTTTTAATCTCACGTGGTTCTACTTCTCTGATATTCATCCAAGAATAATCTTTACTAGAAATAGCTTTATCAACAAAGTCATTAATTCTTTGCTGGACTAACCCATCTTCAACTCCAGAAACTAATTGTTGTTTAATTTCATCTACACTAAGCCCCTCGGTCACATCAGCCGTAGGAGCTTTTTTTATACCCGTATCCTCGGAAACTAAAGATTCATTTTCAGGTATAAGTTTTTTTGAGTTCTCTATTCCGGTTACTTCATCTTTATAACGTCCAAATATATCAGACTCCCCAAGAGCTGATATATTTGTTTTGTCCTGTGGTAAATCATATGACATATCTTCCACTGGATTTCTAGGTATATCTACCGAATCAAAAGATGTATCTTCAATCCGCGGCGCTCTCTGCCTGCTGCCACCTACAGATGCTTTACCTTCTAAAGCATTTTTCAAGCCGTTTACATATACATTCAGATTATCAGTAAAATATCCTCCACGTTTTAATGCAGCAGCAAATTCATCAATATTTTTCGCATCAAACAATCCATCTTCTCTATATGCTTCTAAGTTTCTTGCGGCATAATTTGCATATTCAGCATCAGAATCAAAATGTCTGTAATAGCCGCCATCCGGTGCTTTTGGATCTATTCCCGGTCTTGGATTCGTCGCTTTAATACCAGCATAATTGTGATCTTCTCTGGCTAACGCACTACCGAAACCACCCGTCTCATGATTCATTTGCGCCCAAATCCAATCAGACGGCAATCCAGTGCGCTCAGCAATTAATGTTGCAACAGATCCACCTTCTCGGCCGTTTATATCCAAGCTACCTTCTGATACATTATCAAGAATCTTTTCGTTCATAGAAGCATCAGGAAGTGAATCAATAAATTCATTTGAATACTTAGGTTCTGATGCCTTTAAAGGTTCTGCTTCGGGCAATGAATCAGATATATCTACATTTTCACCATACTTTTTATCATAAAGAGCTTTTCCTCCTTTAGCTACGCTATGCCCAACTGCGCCAGGTAAAAAAACATCTGTAAAAATTCTAGATGGATCGTCAACTATATTTTGAGCAAATTGTTTAGGATCTTCGTAAAGTCTTTTGACTGGATCCACAACAGGATCTACAAGTGTATCATAAAGTGTTTTCTTTGTTGCACTTGCAAGGGATGGCTCACTACCGTCAACCGGATTCATATTATCAGCAAGAGATTCAGTCATATCCTTTGCCATGAAAGGCAAGAATAAAGCTCCTGCTACACCACGAACAGGAGCTGGTACAAACGGGGTTACGGCTATTTTACCTGCAGGATTCCCAACCGTATCATATAACGTATTATATTCATCTGTTATGCGTTCAGGATTTGAAACACTATCATTAGAATATTGCTGTCCTACTTGATCACGGGCATAATAAGGATCAAGCCCAGGAACAGCAACATCACCAACTTTATTTTGAAGTTCTTCGTTTCCTGATTGCAATTTTGAAAAATCATCTACAACTTTATCTTTATATTGGCTTAATTGCTCAGCTGTATTTAGCACAAATTTATTTATGTTTGCCACTGAATTAGGATCATAATTTACATTGCGATCGACATAAGGCAAATTATTTTGATCATGAGCATAAAACGGATCAGCACCAGGTAAATTCTGTAGCGCCTGGCTGGGGTCACCTTGGCTTGGAGTAAAGAATTTCCCTACACCATTCTTTACATCTTCCCACAATGAAGTCTCTGGTATCCGAGGATCATCATAACTTATGGCTCTAGCTTGATTTAAGATATCATCAGGATCATCATCTATTATTTTTCTCCCCGTCGCTACATTTAAAATTTCATTAGGATCTTCGTTTATCATACAAACATTCGCCTCTATTCAACACTGTAATTCTGTGAAATATACGCTTTTATCTCTTCATCAGTAGCACTTGGATATTTAGACATTATAGCATCGTAGACTTTATTAGCTTCATCTTGATTTATTGTTGTTTTTGCTTTAGCAATTCCTGCTGCATTGGCTATAATTTGTAAAGCTTGTAAATAATTATTATAGTTTGGATCTTTCTTGTCATCCGTTTCGCCTTGATTTTTCATCCATTGGTCATGGTGATTAATTATTTGTTTAGCTGCAGAAACTTGCCCATTTCCATTGGTGCTATTCTCCGACTTTAACTTTGCAAGCGAGGTTTGTGTTTTTGCTCCTAATATAGCATTAGCAGACGGATTAGTATGTTCATAACGCCGTTCTGCAAGCTGCGCTTTTGTATTTCCAGATACATTTTGGAATTCAAAACGTCTTTCATCAAGATTTGCCGCTGTATCTGGTGAAAGTGATTTTGTTTCTGCAAAAATTGGCTTAATGAAACTACCATCTGCAAAAGATCCGCCATTTTTAGGTGCTGCATAAAATTGAATAGAACCACCAATATCTTTTGCTGTAATAGCAACATCATTTGAAGCTAACATTTGGCCCATAAGATTCATATCCGCCCCATCTTTCCCCATTGACTTAGCAGCTCGATTATATTCTTGCAGTGCCCACATTGCTCTTTGTTTAGATTGTGGAGTTGATAAATCGCCAAGAATATATTGAGAAAGTTGCTGACGATTAGCCAAATCTTGTTGATCAGCATAAGTGCTCATTTTATCATTTATAGTTGATTCAATCATCGGCATAGCTAATTTAGCTGCATCCATTCCATATTTACTAACCAACTCTCTCATTGCTGCAGGTTTTGATTTCATAACATTTTGTTTATACTCTGCATAGCTTAATTGTCCAGAGGGTGTATATTCAATGGGATTATTAAACTGATATAATTGTGCTTCTGCGGCTTTAGTTTTTTCCTGTTGTTGCTCGGCATTTGCTTTTGCCTCTGGATCATTCCCCACATATGTAGCTCCAACAAACCATTCAGGGTGTTCATTCTTTGTTTTATCGAACGCAGCTTGCTTATCGTAATCCTGTTGCGTTATTTGTGGCTTTGAAACATTGTTAACTGGATTTAATTTTTGAAAAGATCCTAAGTCACTTAGTAAATTTGTTGGTTGATTCGACGGTGTGTTTTGCCCTAAATACTTTGCTAGTCCGAGAACCGCTGGATCCGCGGTGGGATTCGAACCTTTCCAATCTGTATTAGGCATAAGCGCCTGCATTGTTTGTTGCCTTATAGAACTCCCCATCGGAGTATTATCTACTAAAGGTTTGATTGATTGTTCTTGTAATTGGTTTTCATAATTGTTCGCATAATTCAAAGCGCCATCAATACTCTTCTTTTGAATATATGTGCCAACTATATCTGCCAATGCATTTGCAAATCCATAATTTCTATTTAAATTTTGATTAAACATATCAGTCACCAAACCCCTCTACCGCAATTTCATTGGCAAAGAAAATATTTCGGTCAGAAACAACAAAGTCATATACAAGATCTTGCCTTCCCGTATTCTCAACTTTTATAACTTTAACTTTTTTACCTTTAATATTGATTGCCGGCTTTTCCATTCTGCCTACATACTCAAACCAAGGAGAAGTATAGAATCGCTGTGACTCAGTTGTTTCAATAACTGTACCATTTTCAAATATAATTCTAAGAATGTCACTCATATGTGCAGGTAGAACTTCAATGACTGTTTTCTCGCAAGGCAAATCATTATCATCAAGTGAATAAACCAAATCTCCTATATGAACATCACGAATATCTTTTTCACCATCTATTGTCTTTATTTTTGTTCCACCAACAAAACATGCTATCATTGCAGAACCAAGAGATCCAACTGCGCCCCATGCAGATGCACCACCGTCATTTGAGGTTTGCGTAGTTGATCCAGTACCCATACGACCACCATACATTGTGTTATACATGTTTTGTGAGGGAGTAGATAATTGAGAGGAATAAGATAAGAGTGCAGAAGGTTTATAATAAGAACTCTGCTCGGCTGCAGCATTATTACTTAACAAATTTCCTGCATTCCCAGCTTGCTGATTCAATATATTAGCGTACGTATTTAAGTCATTTGTATAATTATCTGCCAAGGTATTTGATACATTTTGACCAATGTTATTGAGTGCGTTGTTTGTCACGCTGCTGTTTAATATTCCACGACTACCTAAATTTGAAATCGCATTCCCTACACTGGCATTCATATCATTGGTTAGTGCTTGTTGTCTAGCATTTGCGTATGAACTTGGCAAATTTCCATTGGCAAGATCATTATAACCAGAAGACACATTATTCATGGTATCGTTATATGATTTGGACAATGAGTTCCAATCCGTGTTTACTGTATTACCAATTGCATTTATACCATTATTTAAAATGTTGCTGGCGTTGTTTAAGCCCGTAGTATTATACTTCATTAAACCATTTTCTAAGGTCGCTTCATTCTGCGTTTGAGCCGGAATGCTTCGCGTAGTAGTAGATGAACTTCCTTTACCTTTGAAATGTACATGTTTCCCTGCTCCACTGGATACCCTGCTTAAATCAGTTTCTGTCCATACTTCTTTTCCTCGCATTACCATTTAAATCACTTCCTTTTCAAAAACCCAATACATTTTTCCATTGTCACGAATACCACTTAAATCAATACGTATATTCCATTTGAGAAGCCGCATAAATACAGCCGGATCATGAAGTGTCTGCGTAACGATAACTTTGCAATTATGCTTTTTAGCCTTGTATTGTGCAACGGTAACTAAATGTTTAACATCATTTGTACAGGTATGATCAACCTCAAAAACATTGCCAGTTATTTTATAACAAAAAAAGCCTTTATCGGGCTCATAATAAATAGAAAATCCGGGAATTAAACTAAACTTCTCGGCTTTTTTTTCGTATCTTTTTATCCAATCATCAAGAGTCATCTTATCACCTTAAAATTTATTTGTTATCTTAACCCAACCAGCTGCCCAAGTCATGCCGTGCCATTTAGGTTTATATCCCTGCCACATTACATCAAAATTTCCTTTACCAATATATACAATGGCCGTTGCATCAAAAGAATTATAAGAAACCTTAGAGCTTTTCACTTGCGTAGGACCAGCAACATTTCCTATTGCTATTCTTGTTCCAGTCGTTCCGCTGCGCGGTTCATTCGCCCTATATTCATAGTGGTAAGTGATTTCTAACTTTTGTATTCCACTTGAAATAATTGTGCCTAACACAAAACTTGTCCCTGGAAAGCTGCCTCCATCACGAAACGTCTTCCCATCGAGTGAATAAGTTACGTCGATTGGCAAAATTGCTACCGATGAAATTTGATATATTTTTTGATCTGTAGTTTTATATACTCTTCCGTTGGTCTTGTTGTCGCTATCCAAGACGTTTAATTGTACATAACCAATTCTTCCATCACTGATCTGAACTGTCATGTATGGCAGACCTGCAATCAAATCATCTAACGAATCATATATCGCCGCATATTGCAGTCCGTTGGCAGGTTTACTATAAATAGCTAATCGTTCAGTTAACTTACTCATATTCCTGCACCGGCATCTTTCCCTAATTCATCATAAGTTTTTCTTGCTGTAGTTAAAACATCATTGTTTGAAACAAGTTCTTTTTGTTGCTCTGTAAGCTTTGCGTAAGCTTCTTCTGCCACGACAATTAGCGCCAGACTTTCAGGTGAATAAGCTACTGTTCCAATATCGTTAATTAATTTAATAACCTTATTAGCTTCAGTAGTATCGCTGTTACCGCTTTCATACCCTTCTTTGTATCCAGAACTATAGCCATTCGATGTACCAGCTCCATAGCCAGTGTCATAACCGGTGCTGTATGCTTTGGATATATCTGCTTCACTTGTATCCTTTACTGGTTCACTTTCAATCCACATCATACTGCCATTAGGAAACAATAGTTTATTATCCGAGTTGAAAACTTTAATTTTAAGGGGAGTAATATTGATGGTTTGATTTACGGATCCATTAAACGGCTGTTCACTTGTCCCGTTTTGCTGAATGGTTAAAGCTCCTTTTGTTTTTCCTATTCCAATATCACCATTGATAATTTTATTAATCACATCAAGAATAGAAAAAACGCCATCCTTAAAAGTCCCGATCAAAATCCATTTTTCATTTTCTCCATCTCGAATATACCAATTGCCAGTATCGCTTTCTATTTTTAATTGCCATGAAACTGCATCTACCAAATCAGTACCAGGGCTTGCATCCATCTGCCTAACTCTAGCAAAATAATGATAGATTTCTTTAAACTCAGCAATTATTTTTTGTGAAGCTGTAGCAATTGTTTCTTTTATTACAGGAGAGTAAAATATGGTATTTACTGTTTCCCAATACTTGTTTTTCGCCATATTCTTAAACCTCCACGATATCAAACATAATCTTATTAAAAATAATACCGCTGCCACTACCTTTACCTTTTATATCTAAGTAGCGATTACGGTACACACATCTTGTATTTCCAAATTGACTTACAATTGGATAGAGCAGACTATCATTGTTATAGATTAGATCGTTATTCTCATAAATAAGTGGACTTGCCGGCATTGGTTTTAGTTTTAATGTTACTGCTCCAACTGTAACCTCTGCAGGATTATCTTCCTCCAATAATGATATATAACTAACTTGTACACGTTTTAAAAGGTATTCATAATACGATACTATCCGTTTGGCCATAAAGCGCCATTCGAGAGGCTCAGCTTCATCTGAAAATACATTGGAGTCTAATACGTAAATACCGTTTTCTTTGATGACATATACGGTATCATTGACACTGATCACATCAATAACATTAGATGTAAATCTTCTTTCAAAAAAACAACTATAAGTTAAATCATATACAATAACGCTACCTATCTTTGAAAGTATCCAAACTTGATTTAGGGTAGGAACATATTTGCACCGAGGGTTTTTAGGTAAATGAGCAAACAAATTAATAACGTTATTCGCCACATTAGCCGCTTTCATATCGCCATATTCCTGTGTTGTAGAAATGAGCTGCAACTTATTTTCTCCAACGATAAATACGCCATTTGCTATACCGCAAAATGATAACCGGCCAGAGCAATCCACTTCACGGCTAATTTCTCTTATGGACCATGCAGGGTATTCCCCACTTAAACGATATATCCGATTGTTGTCTTTAATGATGATAATATCGGAAGACAGATTTACAAGACCAATTACTTTGCCACCATCTTTATAACCAGCTTCAACAAACTTGCTTGCACTGTCTACATTGTCATCTTCTTTCCAATCAGTTTCATCCCCAACAGCACTGTAGCGAATTTCATTGTCATGATTAATAAAAACACGACCAGCACGAATATATACTGCATCACAAACAGCAGGCGAATCATTTAACGTAATGAGTTTTTTGCCATTATAATATTGCAGCTTTGCACCTGCAGCAATTAAAATACCATCTTCCCATTCAGTATACAAAGGATATAAGAATCCATTCAATTGTCCAATCTTTTCATGAATACGCCTCGTAAAATTTACAAGATAAACCGCTCGATTCTCACTAACAAAAAGCATCTCTTCGTTAATCTTATCCCACATTGCCGCATAGATCGGAATGTCTGGCGCATAAGAAAGTTTTGTACCAGAACAAGTACGAAGTGTTCCAGTAGAAGTATCTACTTCCATATTAACGGCTTCAGACAATTGATTGTCACCAATCATTTCAGGAATTGTCGTTGAGTTTAAACCACCTGTGAAATTCGATACTGTAATTGTAGTTTGATTTGCGTGTTTTGTTGAAAGCAGCATTTACCTAATAACCTCCAACGTTATACTTCGTTCCAGGTAGCGGATCAAAATAACCAGAAACTAGATTTGCAACATTATCGAAACCTAGAAGATTTTTTTTGATCTGTTCATGAATTGTAGACATGAGTTCTGTTTCCTGTGCCATGTTAAACTCATTACCTAGACCTAATCTAATAACGGCATATTCAATTAAAAAGTCATCAAAATCATTAGGATACGGTGAAGAATCTTCTAGCCCAACTTCTTTAAAATCACCAACTACAAGGATCCTATAGCTTACTTCTCGGTTTGGAGTTGGATAAAAGTGAATCGTACTAAGTCCTGTTTGATAATATCCTACCGGTGTTCCTTTTCTATCTAGGTCCTCAATGAGAACCATATTAATAGAATTTATTCGTTCATTGTTAATACGTACATCAATAAATTTTGTTGGTATCACATCTAAGTCAATATAATTGTCTCCTGCTTGCAAGGTACCAATGATTGGAGATTCAACCAACATCGACGGCCTGTAATCTTTTATCGTTCTACGTAAAAATCGAATACCACCATTAATACAGGTAAGAATTGTTTCATCCTCGTAGCCGATCTCCCTTTCATCATGTACAGCTTCACGTATACGTTTAATAATTGTTTCTATTGATAACATCTTTATCACACCTTATAAAAAATGCAGGGAAAAATCCCTGCATTTTTGTTTAGTCAGCAATAGCGGAAGTTAAAAGTTGTACAGTTGCAAAATCTGTTTCGTTAAATACCGCTTTTTCAACACCTAAAATTGTATCAACTTCAAAACCGACTCTTTTATTATAATTGAATTTCTTTTCTTCCCAGTTGGCTTCTTGTGCAACGGCCATAGCTGCCGCTTGTGCGCCTAGTAATAATGAATGCCCAACCGGAGTTCCATTAGCGCCCGTTTTAGTGATTGCAATGTTTTCATGTTCATGAATAACAATGTCATCATAGATACCTAACGCACCAGAGAAAATCGGATTTTCACTACCACGAACACCGGCATTTTCTTGCGCACTAATCCAAACTGGATCGTTTTTCAAGTCACGAGACTGATACGGATGAATAATCATTACCCAATGTTTTTTACCATTCACCATGACAGGACGGATCTTAGGATTAGACAATTGAGCAAGACGTTTCGCCTTACCTATCATTGCAGCACTAAACACATCGCCAGCAACAACTGCGCCTTCTGCTGTTTTACCACCAGCCAAAAGTAGTCTATCTGTTGTAGGATCTTTCGTTAATGCTGCAAAAATCATAGCATCTAACTTTTCTTGCAGCCATGTCTGTAGACCAGTTTTGGCAGCCTTTCTTAAATCAATTTGCGTTTTTTGTTCTTCGAATTTCCCTTTTAGCCGAACGGCATGTGCAATTTCATGAACTTCAACCATAAAATCATGGAATCGTAATTCTTCTTCGTTGCCTTCCACATCAGCATCATCATATACACCTTCACCTGTAAGTTTTAATAGTAAAGGTATAATGATCCTGTCTCCAGCTTCTTTCTTTAAATTGGTCAGTTTGTGAATAATGAATTCAGGTCCCTCACCCATGAACTTATTGAAGTAAAGTTCTTTCATTGCGGCAGTCCATAAATCTTTTGCCCAGGCTTTCTGGATTAAAGAAACTGGTACTGTTGTATCTTTAAAAAGTTGTAAATCGATTTTATAAGCAAGATTCATTTAATATCTATCCTTTCGAATAGAAGGCATTATTTTAGCCCTAAAGCTAAGTCTCGAATATCTTTCGGCAAGTCTTCCCAATTAGTTTCTTGAATCATGCGTTCAAGATCGGCAATACTTGTACCGCCTTGGGAATTTGCCCCCGATATCTGGCTGACTTTAGGGTGTGCCTCCATTTGTTTAATTTTTTCTTTTGTTTTCTCTATTTTGTCGACAGGTTGTATAACTGGTTGAACTATCGGAACTTCAGCTGCTGCCTTATCATTACTTTGTTTTTCTCTAAATTTTTGTTGTGCATTTATGAAATGATTTTTAACAATCAAAATATCCTGCAGGCTACCTTGCCCTGATTCAGTACGCGAAAAAGCTTCACTTACGGCACGCTGCTCAATCGGTTGCAATGAAGAAAAAGCTTCAGTGCAAGCATATTGATAAACATCATTAAAATCGTTTTGTCCTCTTAGGTCATTGACCAAACGATTATATTCATAATTTACTTGCTGTTGGTCTTGCTGCTTTTGTACATATTCGCGCTGTTGGCGTTCAACCAGGTTGTTTGCTTCCTGTGTTAATCTAACAAGCTCGATGTTATATGCAGCTTCCCATTCTCTCTTTTTTACCGGATCGGCATAATCAATAGAATTAATGTCTTCATCCGATAAACCAAGATTCTTTTTGGCTCTCTCATATGCAGTTGTCGCAACCTGCCTAAACAAAGTTTGATCAACTTCTGGCGACTGATTTAAATTGTTATTTGTAACTTGTTGATATGGTGGTTGCTGTACTTGATTTGCAGGCGGCTGTTGAGGGACCGCTATATTTTGCTGTGCTCTCAA
Source organism: Massilibacillus massiliensis (assembly GCF_900086705.1). Classification (NCBI taxonomy): domain Bacteria; kingdom Bacillati; phylum Bacillota; class Negativicutes; order Selenomonadales; family Sporomusaceae; genus Anaerosinus; species Anaerosinus massiliensis. The sequence goes on from NZ_LT575483.1 coordinate 231,701, forward strand.
TGCATTTAACTCTGCCTGAAGTTTAGCCAGTTCTGCATCCTTTGCTTTTGCTTTGTCGTTGACTTCCTTAAAACGTTTATACGGGATATGTGCTGGTTCCTGGCCTTCTTCTGCTGATTCTTGATTTTCGGGTTCAACTGTTTCATCATCTACTTGTTTGGTATCGGTGTCAGCTTCACCGTTTGATGCAGCAGTACCCTCCGTTGATTCTTCTGATTCTTGAACTTCTTCAGTAGTCTGTTCTTCAGATTCAACAGTTTCAGGCTCATTATTCAATCCAGCTTCTTTCAAAATTGAAAGTGCAATATCTTTATCAACACCTTCTAATTCCGCTGGTATTTCTGGTTCATTATCCGAAAATAGTTTTAAATCAATAAGCATATTTTGCATTTTATATTCTCCTCTTTAACGTCCTTAGACGAATATTACGACCTTATCGTTGTCGGCACGAAATAGAAAAGCACCTTACTTTAAAAAGCAGGGTGCTTATTGAGATTCGTATTTTTTTGAAACTTCTTGATACAAGCTATTTAAACATTCGATTGTGCTCACTTCATGCTGATTCATCGGAATGGATTGATTTAAAAGATTGTCAGCACTTTTTAAACCTAACTGAATCAGAGTTTTTCTAAATTGAATTAACTCTTCCTCTACCTCATCAGGTAATGATTCTTGCTCTACAGCTTCTTCTTTTACTTCTTCAGGAACAACATCTTCTACTTTCTCAGGCTCATTATTTATGTTTTCCTTCGGTTGTTCAGGTTCAGTTGGAATCAATGTTTCCTCAACTTTGGTTGTTTTTGCTCTTGCCATGTTCTCACCTCCTTACATCGTGGCCGGCGCTTGTCCAGCCATTAAACTTTGCATAGCCGCCTGTGTCATTTGTTGTGGCTGCGGCGTTAGACTCTCTCCACCTTGCCCCTGCATTGTTTGCAACTGCTGTGCTTGTTGTTGCGTAAGCATTTGCTGTTGCATTTCTGGCGGTAAATTGCCTTGCTGTTCCCCTTGCGCTAAATGCGGTAAATACATATCCATAAACTTTTTAAGTACTTCATCGGCAACTTGTTGTGGAAGTAAATTAGCTTTAGCTGCAAGCTGTAATTGAATAGGTAAAGGTAAATCCTTGTAATTAACTGTTTCATTAATCTTAGGCATTGCCTGTTGTGCTTGAGAAGCCTGTTGCTGTTGCTGCTCTTGCCTTTGGGTCCATCGCTGCTTAATTTCATCTTTGCTTGGAACATCTGATAAATCAAGCAAGATATCAAATACCATATCCCCTGGAATACCTAATTTGCTTACTGCATCAACTAAGGACCAGAACTGGCTAATACGCTGTGTTGCCGTCGCAGGAGTATCAGCAATAACAATATCAAATTCGCCTTGTGATAAATCATTCAGCGTAGTTTGAATTACACCCTTGATTGGATCATTGACAACTGCAGGTTGATTTACATTAATAAATTGCTGTTGCCCATTGGTCCCGACAATACGATAACATTTTGCATCGGTATAGTATTGTGGTATCAATCCTTTCCGCCCACGTTTCCCCCAAAGCAAATACGTAATTTTCTTCTTGGCCTTACGTAAGTTATCAAAGAGTGGTGCAATTTGCGTAACAGCCTGCTTTTGTTTTAATTCAATAGCACGACCGGAAGAACTGGCCGGCATATCAGTCCCCATTAAAGCCTCATTGATTCCACTGATTGACGGTATATCTTGTTCAGCTTCAGCAACCGCTTGTAATAAATTGTTTGGCGGATTACTTGGTTGGATACGTTGTACCCTGCCACCAGTTAAGGCTCCAGGTGCAACTGTTATAATTGCACCCGGCATAGCACCAATATTGCGCACATTGTTTTCCTGCTCCGGTGTCATTGCACCTTCTTCTTTCATCCAACCGCTATTAGACTGGGTATTTAAAACATGCATGGACTGACTACGTCTCTTATTGATCTCACGTTGCGGATCCTTTAAATCTCTAACAACACCAGCTGGCGTATCGTTTTCACCGTAATAATAAGTGACAAAAGGAACAAAAGGAATTTCGCCATGATCATATGGACTGTTGACATGCTCCAATTCAATTTCACCAAAGAATACACAAACACGAACCTTATCTACTGGAATTGTAATAGGTTTTATAATCGAACCATTTGCAAGCATTTCAATTTTAAATTCTTTCTTCGGGATTTTACTGCCATCGGCTAACAGATAGAAAGTTTCTCGTTTTCGCTCTTTATACCAGCATTCAACAAGGCGCAACTTCTTCGTATCCTTCTGATACCAAAGAGGCTCTAAACTTGCATACTCTTGCTCTTCTCTATCATACAAATCAGTCTGCGCTTCTATTTCTTCCGCATGTTCTTTGTAAATTAACTTTAATTCTTCTTTATCAACCCACTTTGCACGTATGATGAATTTAGCATCAGAAAAATCAATTTTTCTAGCTTCGGGATCCACATAAATATTGAATGGACTTTCCCGAATTATTTTTACTTCGCCATCCATCGTGTCGTAATCCCAATCATAACGAACTTCGAACCAGCCTATTCCAGAGATAGCACCATCTATAAACACTTGTGATTCGTTATATTCGTAATCACATTCATCCATAATGAACTTTGTAACCCCTTTACGGACATCACATAATTTCTGATCGTCAGGTGTACGAGGAAGAAAATCTATATCATAGCGATTAAGCCGCTGATAGCCAGATAGAACATTAATCTGTGGTTTGATTTTGTTAATCGTAATTGCTGGCCGTCCTTGTTCAGCTAGAGCTTCCTTATCCGCCTTACTCCATTGCCCTTGACCAGTTACAAAACTGTAATCTTCCCTTGCTTCTTTTCGCCAATCATTGCTTTTGTCTACTGCAGCTCTAAACCACTCTCGAAATTTTGTAAGATTTTGATTGCTTCCAATAACGGTTGTTGCTCCTACTGAAAAATAATCCAATATATCACCTCCTTAAAAAAGGGTATAAAAATAGCGACTATGCTTAATTGCTAGTCGCTTTTATTCTACGATCATCCAATCTTCTGCTAACATGTCAACTTGCGTTGCATTCCAACCAATTGTAATAGTTCCATCAGCTGCTTTCATATCAATATGACTTTTAATTTCAATTGTTTGATCACATTCCAAAAGCCGTTCACCGAACAAAGCTTTAGATGTTTCTGGCTTTAAGTTAACAATCGGAACAATACTTCCACTTGTTAGATACAGAAACATACCTTTACCATTCCACCCTTTGCGGCAAACTCTAAAACCTTTCTTCAGAGCTTCCACAGCCAGTCCAAAGGTCATGCCATCAGTTTTACGATTGGCTTCTTCAAATATGCCTTTAGGGCTCCAAGATAAATAGCCATCTTCATACTTTACAAGATAACCTTCCTGATTTTGCGCTGATTGACTTATTTTCCTTTGTAATTTTTCTTCTGCTTCAAATAGATTCATAGGTTTAGCTTGAACTATTTTCACACCAATATACTTTTCCATCTCATTCATCCTTCTTTCATAAAATTTAATAAAAACATTGTGGATACTGCTTTCTGATGTTATCCAAGCCGAGGAACGCAGCTTCAATTATGGCTTGTGTCACTTCGCTTTTTTGACATGTAAATGAGAAATGTCCTTTTTGGCAACACCTGATATTTGTATTTGCATCATACTGCTGACACCCAAGCATTGCAGTTTGCACAATAGCAGATACTGCTGAACAAACAATATCATCACCCTTCTTTACATAGTTGGCATGTCCTCTACTCCAGAGTCCAATACGATTTTTATCTTCAAAAGGTTTCATCTTTCCAAAACTAATCAATTTACCACTCCTAAACCGCCCATGCAGATGGACGTTCCTTTTCTTTATATCTTGTTTTATCTGATTTTGATTTCTTAGGTGTATCTGGTGTCCAAGGGCGGGATAAGCAAGCGTATCCAAGTTCATCATAAGGATGATCTTCACCAGTAGTATCAACTTTTTCAGGATGAATTTTATCATGTGTGAGCATTGGTATTGTTCTAATTGCATGATAACAGGTACTAAAAAAGCGTACAGCAGGTATCTGTACGCCATCGGTGTTTGTATGACCAACTAATCTAAGTTTCACTTGTTCAGCCATTTGCTCTCGTCCTTTTTCACATTCCATGAAAGGTATCTTCTTATGCTTTATTAATGTATTGTTAATTTCCTCTGCAATACTAGGACCCGATGTACCAGTTCTAGCCCAACAAGCATTATCCAAAACACCATAAGATATATTATCGTCTCTTTCATATGCTGCAATTTTCTCGGCAACTTGAATAGCTGTTTCTTTTGTACCAACATTCGGTTTACCCCCATAGCCATACAATTCACGATATCGCCAAAGATTACCGTCATAATCAACTGCGTACCATCCAACTGAATAAGGATGATAACTCCCCCAGTCCATTGATCTAAAGCGCATCCATCCTTCTGGTATCTTAAACGGTTGTACAACATGTAGTGAATCTCGCCACATAGAAAAGAATTGTCCTTCAGCAATACCCCACTCACCAAGTCCAGCAACTTTATAACGTCCAGGATCATTCTTTTTCATATCTTCAAATACTTGTTTGTCTGCTTCATCTAGAAATTCATTACAAAGATAATTCGTCGTTTTAGCCAATACATTTATATTTGGTTCATCAAAAAAACGTCTCTTAAGCCAATGTGAAGCCGACCAAGGATTAAAAGTAAGTGTGAATTGTTTAAAATAACCTTCTGGAACTTCACCACGTATTGATTCATCAAGGCGATTAAATGTTTCTTCATCTTCTAATTCATACGCTTCTTCAATCCATGCCCAACATAAACAACCATACTCAACCGTTATAGAAGTAATCTTTAAAGGATCATCAAGACCACGAAAATATATTTTTTGGCCTGTTGGTTTATATGTGATTTCCAGCGGCGATTCTTTTACCTGCCAAAATTCATCTACCTGCAATCTATGTATTGCCCATTTTAATTCAGTAAAACAACTATCCTTTAGCGTTCTAAACGTTCTACGCATGACAATGAGGTTAGCTAACGGATATTGCATCATTTTACTGATATACCAAAGCGCAGTAGTTTTTGATTTCTTACTTGCACGTGAACCTTTACAAACTCGATATCTACCGCGGAAATTCCAGTAGTCAGCATATCCTTTGCCGACTATTTGTTGTAATGATAACTTATTCTTCGATGTCATCTGCAATAACCACCGGGATCGCACCGTTGATTTCTTTCTTATCAATAAACAGCGCATATCTTTTACCAAGAAGTTCAGCAGCTTTTGTTCGATCCGTTATTGTAGCATCTAAATCGAATTGATCTTTTTCTTCTCCGCGCATAACACGAGTAAGGTACTGCAATACTTCTTCACCTTTTGCGATACGTTTGTCGGCTATTTGTTGTAGTCGCTCATCTATATATTGACGCAAGTAAGGTTTATTTAAGTTCTCATTGGCAATAACCTTTGCTGTCTTCTTACTGTAACCAGCTCTAATCGCCGCTTCTGTCCCATTTCCTAACTCTATATAATAATCAGCAAAAGCCTGCTGTTTAACCGTCATTTTTTTAACCACTTGAACCACCTGCCTTATAAATTTCAGCTAAACAAAGCAAAATATCAATCTCCCTAAATGATTCTGTAACTGGTACTTTGACAAAATCATACTTATTAGGATTTTTCTTTTTATCCGGATACAGCTTGTTGTATTCTTTAACATTCATTAAGTGAGATACTTTATTGATCGTGCATATCTTTTCTAACTTAGAGCTATATACTTGTTCTCTCGAATATAAATATATTTCTCCGCGCATTTCTAAAGCTTTAATCAATTTTCTTATTTTTGATGATATATTTTGCAATTATCTCACCTACTTTTGCGCATTAAAAAAGCACCCCACGTGAGGTGCTGAATATTACCATTCCAATGGACCTGTTATTCCTTTTTTTAATCGATATTCTTCAATTTCTTTTCGCTCTTGTTCACTTAATTTATCCCACACCTTCCCAAGATCTTGATCTGGAATTCCATGTTCATCAAGAAATGCCCGGTGACGCAATCCCCAATATTTCTGTCTAATCTCACGTAACTCATAATCTTCTATTTTCGTAAGTTCTTCATTGTTTAAACTTTTTTTATATTGTTCTTTTTCATTTAAATATTCTCTTTCCGCAACAATCATCTCCTTTTTTATTTGTCCTATCATCTTCGACAAATATTTTCCACATCCTGCATTATTTCTCATTAAACCTACCAATCACCCAACTAGGCAAATAACAATCTAACTCTTTTTTAAACAGCAAATACAAATTAACATTCAACCATTTACCAGAGAAAAAGAATATCGGATTCATATAATACTGCACCTGTATATCATTACTAATCTTCACTTCAACCCTAGCAATAATCTTACGTGCAATCATATTCCTCATGAATGTTTTAACTTGCCTATCAGACATATTTAAATACTTTGCTACATGCTCTATCTGCATAGCCTTCATCACATTTCCACTTCGATACATAATCATATTACTATTCTTATATATCCTTTTAGACAGCCTATACAGTTTCGCAACTTCATAGTCCTTAAGATCATTCGGTAAGTCCATCCCTTCAAATGATTTAGTTGCGGCCTTACTACGCCAAAACAAGTAGCCTTTCTCATCATCCCAATAAGTTACGCTATATTCATTTTTGTTTAAAATTTGACCTGTAGAACTATCTACAGTCTTTGAAATATGCATAACATTACTCATGATAAAACTACCTGACTTTCGCATGGTTTTATACACTATCTTTGTAAATAACAAATCGCCTATACGTCCTTGTTCTATAAGACTTTATAAACACTCTAACCTTTATTTTTGATACGACTTCTATATTAATAATATATATCTCGTATCAAACCATCTCCATTTGCTGCAATCATTTCCCAGAAAATAACAATGCACTGCGCAAATAGCAAGAGGGAACTACTTACGCAGCATTGTCCTATAAAAAGAAAAAACACACGATTTCTCATGTGTTTTTTTGTAAATTGCTTAAGAGAATTATTTAATTTTTCTTATTATAGCATATAAAATTGAGGTGTGATTCCCGGAATAGAATTATATTATATTATATTATATTATATTCCTGTAGATCCAAATCCTCCGGTTTCTCTTTCTGTTTCAGTTAAATCACTTTTCTCTAAAATTTTCACATGAATAACTTCATTTATGACCATTTGTGCTATTTTCATACCTCTTTCAACTTTAAACGCTTCTTTTCCATGATTTATTAGTATCACACCAATTTCGCCACGATATCCTTCATCAATAGTCCCTGGAGTATTTAAAACTGTAATTCCATATTTTAATGCAAGACCGCTACGTGGTCGAATTTGTGCTTCTGTATTTTTAGGCAACTCAATTTGAATTCCAGTATTAATTAGTTTAATTTCTCCTGGATTTATTAGCAAATCATCTATTGAAAATAAATCTAACCCGGCATCGCTTTGATGAGCATAGCTAGGCAATATTGCACACTCGCTTATCTTATTTATTTTTAATTCCAATTGTCCTCATCCTCTTCCTTAAATAAATTAATAAAAACATAAGTAGCTTTTCCTATCCATCCAGACAAACCACATAAAGCAGGGAACAAAATTGCATTTTTAGAATTTGCAATTGATAAATTACTGTCATTATATAATATAATAATAGATATTATCACAATAAAAATGGGCAAAACACCTGTGCACATTTTTCTTAGAAAAGATCTGTTTTTTATTTTATTCTTTTCTCTCACTTTTCTTTTAACTATATCAATTAAATGATCTTTTTCAATCCTCCACTCAGCTTCTTTCCATTTCTTAATTTCGCATAATAGTTTTTCTTTATTCGCAGGAGTAATTTCATCTTTAATATGTTTATCAGTGAAATTTAATGGCAGAATATCAGATCGAAAAGCTTGGTTATCATGTAATAATTTACTTGATGATGCCATTTTATAAAATATTAATGATGCAAACGTATCATTAACATCTATGACTATATCTTTCTTAGAATGATTTGTAACTGCAATTAATGATGTCCCAAAAAAATATGGATCTAATGTTGTCGATATATGAGATAATCCTTTAGAAACCAATTTTACTTTTGAGTGATAAGTACCACAAATATCTTTTTCGACGTATATAGCCTCATTAGTTTGAATCAATACAGTATCATTAGAGGCAATGGGTAATTTACCCTCCCCATTATTTATGATTTTTTCTTCAGTAATAGACCAAGCTATAGGGCTAGCCGTTAAATTATACGTTGATCCTTTTAAATTTTTATTACTAAAAGGCCAAATATATATTTTATCACCTAATAAATTTTTAATTTCTCTATCACTTAATATTCCTGTTTTTCGCCAAATAAATGACCAATTTATTTTTAATTCCTCCCATCATCAAAAATTAAAACACTCTCACCAGCCCCACCTGACAAGCACAAGCCAATGCATAATGTTGTGCCTCAGTAATCATCTGATAATATGTACTACTGCTTATATGTAATTCTCGGCATGTCTTTTGGTAATGTTCACCACTATACCTTGACTTTAGCATATCATAAACAATTCCATTTTTATAGTATAAATACGTTTGTTCTACAATTTTCAGCCATTTTTCCGGTTGCTTAATAACTTCTGTTTCGTTCTTAGCAACTTCAATAATTACACTTGGTAAAGGCATAACTTCTTTCATTGCAACATTAGCGGTTGGATCACTAACAAAAGCATGCCCGCTACCGTTGCCGCCCGTTTTACAAGCAGCAGGATCTTTTCGAGCTTCAAATACAGCCTTCTTAATCTTTTCATATTGGTAAAATCGTTTCTCTATATATGCGGTTAATCCGCCTTTTTTAGTTCTTCCCTCACCCACAAAATTCACCCCATTAAAAATAAATCTAAACGCACAAATAGGACGGTCAAAAAGCCGTCCTTTTTATAGTTAATTCAGCACTTCTGATGTGCCATAATCTGCTTCATTCATTTTCTTTTCGTATTCTTCATTGCTTATTGGAATTACATACTTACTATCTACATTAAATGTATCTGCAACACAACTGACCAACTCTCTATGATGTTTATTTAATTCCTCTTGTGACATTTCATTCTCAGCTTCTTCAAATCTAATTTGAGAATAACACTCATATGGAATCTCGCTTTCATCCTCGGCCACTTCCGCCCCAGCTCCTATTTTGTACGAAAAAAATATGTCCATCTACATCACACTCCTTTTTTTAATACGCTACCCAAATATACGATTTAAATCCAGAAACATGCTGAAATTTCCATTGAATTCTAAGGCGTTATTATAACTTCAACACGTGGATTATTTTTATCAACATAGAATTCATCACGAAAATATCGTATTTGTGACCAGCCGTCATTAACAAGAATCCGCCCTTTTTGCATCGCATCTAATATAAACTTCTTAGCGAAACATATGTTGTCCTTATCCCTTTTACGATCTTTTTCAAACCAGTTGAATGTGATACCTATACTACTAAATTTGCGACCTCTTAAATCCGCTTTAATGAAGATTAAGCAATCATCTTCAATTTGCTGTTTAAACTCTGAAGCTGCGTACTTATTACCTCTGCAAACATCTATATATTCATTTAGTCCCGGTAATCGTATTGGAATTGTAATTTTTATTTGTTCCATCCACATAACTCCTTAGAAAAATAATATCTAATTATTTTTATCTGCTTGTATAAAATCTTGAAATAAGGGCAAAATAAAATATAGGAACTCTATTCTGGCAAGATTAGCACAACCTACTTAATCTTGCTCCTCTCTTCAATGTTTTATAAGACCAGTTTACATTTTTCATTACTCCCTAATAAGACAGGCTAAAAGCTTGTCTTATTTTTTTTGTTCTTTACCTTGTCGATATTAATTTATTACTTCACCCGCCCACTGCATTGCCATTGCTTTGGCTATTCCGGGGAATGTTTTTGATCTAATTTTTGAATTCCTATTTGAAGATAACTCGTACTTACTGTATATAGCTGCGTCACGCCTAGAACTTGTACTCCCTACCCAAAGCCCTTTTGGTTCTACTTTTTTGGTTGCTTTGAGTTGCGGCAGCCCACGTAGCCAAAGACACGTTCTTTTTTTCCACGGGTCCCCAAACATATATGGTTCAATAATTTGTGAATACGGAGGAAGTCCATGAATTTTACCAGGCAAAGGATTTTCTATTGCAATTAGTGGAGAGTCTGCATTATAGAATTGCATGAAAAATGTTTTTGCAGCTCTAGCCTTTTCCATTCTATTCTCTTGAATTACTCCGTTTACGCGCAGCCGTACAGCTCCTGCATTAGTTAGATAAGTACACGGAGGAAATGCTATGATCATATCCCACCGACTATATATTGCGTGCATAATATAATCATCGGTAAAAAATTCTGATTTACCGTTTATTATTGCTAATGCATCTTTTCTTATATGCCATTCCGGATGTCCACCACTACACGGTTCAACATCGCAACTATATGCTTCATGACCTAATTTTCTTAACTCAATCGTTACAGCTTGACTTTCCTCGCAAGCTACTAATATTTTCATTTTTGTTACTTAGAGTAAACAGCTGTTTCCGGTCGACCAAACCTCTTACTCCTTTCACTTTTACATTTTATTTTTGGATAATTATTGGACACAGATTGAATTATGTTACTATATCCTTTACCCTTGAGCAAATAAGCTCATTTCTTTCGCGCATGCTTGATTTAGATATATAGTCTCTGTCCGAGTACCACGAGTAATTGCAACATTCATCGATCTTTTTACCCAACCATCAAGTCTGGCATTGTATAAATCATTTTCATAACTAGATATGATGCATGGTCCCGTATGCTTCCTGCAAAGCTCTAAAAGTTCAAAGTGTTTTTCTTTTGAGCTAAATTCACATTTATAATGTAGCTGGGTTCGTGTTTCGATCAGATACGGTGGATCGATATAAAACAACGCATTTCTATGGTTATACATTTCGATCACGTCCAGTGCATCCGCATGTTCAATCTGCGCCATCTTGAGACGAGTAACTGTTTCTAGTATTCTTTGCGGCAAGATTGCCCAATATCGCGGCATAAAACGTTGATTCGTGCGGTCGTTATTCCATCCGCTCATGTTTGCAGTCTTTGCTCCAAATCCTTGCCAGGTACGCACCAAGAACCGCCGAGCTTGTTCTATTTCATCCACACTGTCTATTTGACTTGCTTTATACTCCTCGCGACTGTATGGAGTCATTTCTAATACTCGAGCCAGCTCATCTGCTGAGTTACGCACAACCCTAAAAAGGTTCACCACATCTCTATCTATATCATTTATAGTTTCCGTTCCAGACGGATTCTTTGTAAAAAAAACTGCTCCTGATCCAAAAAAAGGCTCACAGTAAACATCGTGCCGTGGTATCTTACGGCAGATGAAATTTGCCATACGCCACTTACTGCCCGGCCATCGAAGAATAGGTTTCATCATGTTATACCACCTTGTACCAGTTTCAATTTATCACTTACCGATCCAACTAATTTTTTAACATAATTTTCTGGCAAAGAATTTAAAACTTCAATATTTATTTTTCGATCTTTCGTGCGATTAAGTACACTTTCATAAAATCTTACAAACTGTGCTCTGGCTGTATTCATATCATCTGTTTCAAGATTGCAAAGTGCAGTCCATCCCATGTTTAACGCTGCCATTTCAACCTCTTTTGAGCTAAACACTGGCTTGCGATAAATAAATGCATCATGTACCTCTTGCAATACTTCACGCCATGCTTCATCAGAAGATTTAATTTCACAACGACTTGCAAAGTTCTTCACATTTTCAACCTGGTCAAATATCTCTGCTACACTTGGAAAGAATTTTACTGTTCGCATCAGCTTTAGCATTGCTGCATCAATTTCAGCGATTGACAAACTACTTAATGCTCTAGAATAAACAATCAAGCTACCTTCATTCATTTTCGACTGAGGAAATGCCATAAGATATGGGGTTAGAGTTTGAATTATTTCAGCTTCATGATTCATCATCTTGCCCTTTCTGCTGCTTCAGCATTTCTATTGCCCGTCTTGCCATTTCAGCTTGAGGATTTAATCCTCCACCGGAAGTTTTTTGATTATATGTATTTAGTCTATTCTCTCGCTGTTTTTCCTCTTCATAACGATCAATAACCCACGTAAGAATAGCTCTGTAATCACTCTTGTACTTCTTACCATTAGCCCCTTTCCAGTTGTCCAAAATCTCAATGCAGCGATTTACTGCGGTGTGCGTTCCCAGACGCTCGTTGTCTACGAGTGCTTGATATTCAGCATTGGTCATAGCCACAAATTCTGCGTACTGGTGCTTTTGCACCGTTGGAGTTTCAAGCTGTTTTTTTGATTTTCGTTTTTTAGGGAGCTTTGGGGGTTCTAACTCTAACTCTGTATCTATCTCTTTCTCTAACTCTATATCTTTCTCTATCTCTGTGTTACCAATTGTTACAGGTGCGTTACATTGTAACAATTTCTTACCTTGTCGATGCTTACGAACTCTTTCAGCACTTGTACTTTCACTGCCTATGCATTTTACGGTTTCAGTAAGCAAAAATTCATTAGTTTCGACTTTTTCAATTAATTTATATCTTTCTAAAAACGATAATGTAACGGTCACATTTTCAACATCTTCATCTAGTTCTAAGGCGAGTTCTTCCGCAAAGCTATCTTCCACATGATCAAAAAGTATTTTCCCACCATTTTGTAGACTTAACAGTTGAATTTTTAAGTAAATGACGGTGTATGTATCACCACCAGCGATTTTGCGAAGCTTCTTGATTTCTTTTTGAGTGAAGAAGTCATTTTTTAACTTGAGCCAATAATATTTTTTCTCTGCCACTGTTTCACCTACTTCTGCGCAACATATACCGGTCTACCACTTACAGCCGTAATTTCTTTCTTAAACCTTTCTTCATCGCTGTTATGATCCGATAAATGTAGCAAGTGTATTTCTTTAACTCCACTTAAATCATTCGATCTTAAAAACTCTTTTACGTTATCTAAACTAAAATGAGAACGTAATATTCTACTTCTCATGCTTTCAGCAACAAGACCATCAATAACATTTTGATTCATAATATCAGCAGCATAATTACACTCAACCATGATGTAATTTAGATCCTTAAATTTATGCTTTACGTAGTAACTATCAGTTATAAATACAAGGCGTTCACCAGTCACTTGACTAAGTAATAAATAACCAAGCGGTTCAGCGCAATCATGATTTACTTCGAACGCAAGGACTTTCCATGTACCTATATTAAAAACTTCACCAGCTGATATTATTTTCACCTTATTGTCGTTAACTCCTAAAGCCTTTGCCGTCCCTTCACTCATATAACACTCGACACCTAGTGTAATAATGTCCTGTACTGCCTGTGCATGGTCTTTATGCTCATGCGTAACCAAACATGCCCGGATATGACTTACAGTGAAATATAGGGCCTGCTGTATCTTTTTAATTGGTAAGCCTGCCTCTAGGAGCAGGGATGTTTGTCCATCTTCAACACGATAGCAATTCCCTGCGCTACTAGATGCAATTACCTTTATATTAATCATCACCAATTACCACGAGCGGGCGCTTCTTCTTGAAAAAGTCGCCGCGTTTCTTCAACTGTTTGCGGATCCGATGGTAAAGCCTGTTCAATCTTCTCTGGTTCAATAGGTTTATCAGGTGTAATGTTAAGAGGCTCTTTATTGGCTTTTTCGGCAATTTCATTGTGAATTTCAACATCTTTATATTCAGCTTCACGTTGTTGAATATATTTAAAATCATCATCAATCTTTTTCGGATCAAGCGGCAATTTACCATATACATGACGAATTAATGATTTAGTAACCATTTCATCCTTCCAGCCATCAACTTCAATTTTATTACCAGTCTTTCTGCCATTTTTATATTCGTCTTTTTCACCGCCCCAAAACTCGGCAGCAGCATATTGAGGTTTACGTTTTTCAATATCTCTCATAGTCATTGTAAAAAGTTTATTAAGTGATGGATCATCATACTCTACATACCCAAAACCACCAACAATCTCACCACGATCAAAAGGATTATCTACTTCAAAAAGATAACTTTCTACTGCATTATCTCGGCACTTTTTAAGAGGTTTAAATGAATCATTTTTATACACTACTTCAATCGTTACAGCTTTTGGTGTAATCAGCGCATACTTTTCAACGAGCATCTTAATTCCTTCATAACCTTTGATAAAACCAAGATCATATTTCCTAGTCTTACTATTCTTATAAGGGATAGCGAATAGATGATTAGCTGCCAACATATCTAGGCCCATTTTTGAATGACACATTACATCCCGTGCAAGAGTAGCCATATTGATGTTAGCCCATGTATAAGCAATCGTATTGTCATATTTATGGTCCGTATTTTTTTCATTCTTGCGGATACGATCGGCTTCTAAATCATTCAGCATTCGATCAATTGCAATAAAGTAACCTTGGACTAAATTCCTTTGGTAGTCAGTGGCTTGTACTGCACCACTGACACTTGTTCCAAATTCTTTTAACACCGCTGTTGTAAAACGTTCACTCATGTTTTCATGTACTTTTTCGATCTCTTTTGTTGCCATCTTAGATAGCCTCCTTTTTGAATTTCTCAATCAGATCTCCGCAAAAACATCCCTCACCACGAAACTTCTTATGTTTCCAACCTGCTGAACATTTATCATTAGCAGAACCATTTCCGCCACGATCACATTCACTACAAGCTACCCACAAATGACCTCGTGAATCTTTAAAACTGTTCATTTTAGATAGCCTCCTTCAGTACATTATCTTTACAATCAATCCGAAGCACTTTATCTTGTTCACTTACTACCAACCGAATGATTTGCGTATCTCCCAAGCTAATGAGTTTTGTTACTGCTTCGGCATTATCAACAAATATTGGTGCTTCAAACTTATAATAAGCAGCTAATGTACGGATGATATCTAATCCAACATTAATTTTTGCAGCATTGTTTAAATCTTTATAGGAAACTCCATTGAATGTTGTTTCGCAGCATTCCGCAATACCATCATTTGTAACATTTTCTTTAAACATCTTAAAACGTGCTAACGCAAACTTACTGTTTATTCTCTCTTGCAGCATATCTACCTTACGTTTTGTAAATTCTTCAGTTAAATAAATTTGTTGTGTAAGCTGCTCATATTCAACAGCTAATTTCACCTGTTGTTCTTCAAGTTCTTTTATGCGTTTATTAACACTCTGAAATTGATTGAATGAAGCTAAACGACCTTCTAATGCAACAATGTTATTTTGTAATTTAATACGATCCGATTTAAGATTTTCAATTACTTCCACTTGTGTATTTTGAATATCGTTAATCTTTATACGAATTTCATCTTGCTGGCGTTTAAGTGCTCCAGCTGCTGGTGAAGTAGTTACAATTGAGTTTTTTACGGACTCAAGCTCTGTAGAGATTTGACTTATTTCTTTTTCTACTAATTCTAATTTAGATTTTAAAACTGCTAATTCTCCTGCTAACTGGGCTAACTGTTGATTGCTATCAGCAATTTTCTCAGAATTATTTTTGCCTCGTTCATTGATACTTTGTAATCTGTTAGCCTTATTTAGATTAAAACCTTCACGCTCTTTTTCTACTTTTTCACGACTAGCTTCAATCATTTCACTTGGCAATGCTTGTCCACAAAAACCACAAGTACAATCATTTGTATTTTCTGCTACCAAAAATTCCTGACAATTAATCTGATTCCATTCAGCAAGTAATTCATTCCGAGTATCTTCAGCCTTTTTAATTGCATCATTAAGCTGATTTTGTTTATATTCATTACTTGATATTAAGTTACTAAGCTCATTTTTCTTATTATTTAAGTTAAAAAATTGTTCTTGTAACTGCTCTTTCTTTTCGTTGTTTACAGCATTTAAATTATTGATTAAACCTTGTATTTGACTATCAATCTGTTTGATTTCAATTTGAAACTGTGTAACTGCTCCACCATTTTCAGCAAGTAGAATTTCTTGGTTTTTACTTTCTAGTAACTGTCTAGCATTCCCAAGATCCGCTTGAAGTTTAATTTCATTTACATTTTCGGTAGAAACTTCTTGTAAACTGTTTTGCAATTCACTAATACGAACTGGTATCATCTTTAATTCAGCATTGATTTTTGATTGTTTAGCGCTTGCCATTGCTTTTAAATCTGCAATACTTTTACCCTCATTCAGATACTGTTTTAAACTTACTAGCATTTCATTTTTTTCAAGAACTTCATCTGCAGAAACATCACCGCAAATTTCAAGAATAATATTTCTTCGTTCACCCCATTCAATATTTTCATTGAAGAAGAGTGGATTCGTAAGAAGTTTAAATACTTTTTCATCGACCAAATTAGAAATAAAAGAATCGTATTCCCGTTTTGTCTTAAGCGGCACATCATCGATAAAATAATCGGTTGTATGACCGTCAAAATTTTCAATAGCCTGTCCACGCCTACGGGTCCATTTCTCTTTATAAACTTTACGAAGAGTAACAGCCCTGCCGTCAATTAAAAATTTGCCTTCAACTTCATGCTCTAAACGATGAATGGCAGAACCAGCTTGATCTAAGGTTTTTATTTCAAAATCGTTTCTGTTTTGACTATCCTTATTAAATAAAAGCCAAATTAAAGCATCAAATATTGTAGTTTTACCAGTTGCATTATCACCGAAGATATCAATATTCGTACCATTTGTAATTAGTTCAAATTCACGAATTCCTTTAAAATTTTTAAGTTTTAAAGATAGTAATTTCATCTAGCACACTCTCCTTTTAATCCCTAGCATTCTTTTTAAACCGTTCAATTCACTTTCCCATCTTGCCAATTTACCTTTTAAAATCCGTATATAAACACAATCCGTTTCCGTCGCAATGTAGGACTTGTACATCTCAACAATGCAATTGACCTTATATAAGCGTTGAAATCTAACCATACGCTGTGTTCTTTTCAACTACCTCACCAACCATTCGACAACATAGCCACTAAGCACAAGCAATGAAATTAAAGCTAAATGATCAATAAGTACGTCCCAATTTAGCATTCTTATTTGCCCCTTTCGCTCTCGATGCTTTAATAAGACCTTTAATTGTTCCAACATAATAAAATTGAATTTTTCTCATGAGTTTCTACTCCCCTCGAATTTCAATTTCCAAAACCTTTTCAATTTCGTCGTAATATTTTTCAATTGCAATGAATTGACTTGACTCTACCTCAACATCAATAACACTTCCGGCACTTGCACAAAGACTCAAATGCAGCGAAATTACACAACTTTCACAAGGCCCTTTATTAAAACTAAAATCTCTAACGTGTTTTGCGTTGATATTTATTCCATTTATAATTATGAGATCAATATCTTTACTTAGAACTTTAACTAGTTCATTCGTTTCATAAAGGGATTGCGTTCCAAAATCTTTAACAATAATCATGTTTTTTACCTCGCTTTATTTTTTAATAGGTACATGCTATAATCTAGATGTAAATTATTTTCTATACGACCGTTTGCATTGCAGTGCAAGCGGTTTTTTCTTTTCTCTTGCAAAGCTCTATCGCTTCTATTCTTAGCTGAATTATTTCAGGCTTGCTCAGTACTCTCGCCAAGGCTACCGTTGACTCAATCTGCGGTATTCCTAAACCTCGTTCCCAACGAAGTAGCGATTCATAAGATATAATCTGATTTCCCTTACTGCTTAATTGATTCACATTCATATAGAGCTGTATAATTGTCCAGCCTTTTGCTTCTCTTGCTGATTTCAATATCACTCCAAACTCACTATACTTTCTTTTGGGACTGTCCAATTCGTAATTATTTACGCTATTGTAATCATTTACGTGGCAATTCATTACATGTCACCCCCTTCCATAACGAGTAAAATAATACTTAAGGAGTTACCTCACCTAATAATTAGTCCGTCATTTGATGGGCTTTTCTTTTTGATAATTACTTTTGTCTTATACATTCACCATCGGTAATATTGCGACACTTTACTTTAACACCCAAAACTTTTTCAATAATCGTGCTCATTAATTTTGGATTGTTGCTATTATCAGGATGAAAATTTCGAATTACTTTCGGCATTTTTCTTGGTCTTGTGGCCATACTAACACCTCCCTTCATTGCTCTTTGAAAACCAAAAGGAAATTGTTTCCTCCTGTCGAAATATATTAATTTATATCAAAGGAGGAATTCATATGTCAGAATTTATAAAATCATTATTTACTTCAACAGCTCTCGTTACTGTTGTGATTTTTGCTTATAACCAATATCGGGAATGGAGACATCTTCGTATTTCCTGTTTATCACTACTTATTGAAATTAATCGCCACAAAACATGGCTTACAATTCTTCTCCAAGATCTTGCCCCTGAAGATCGTAAAAATGCTTTAGATGTAATATCCACTGCCGATTTCGTGAATAACGATTGGAATAAAATTAAATTTGATGCCATGTTTACAAGAATTCCGGCTAAAGACTTTAACATGATTGCCCTTCATTACAACGAAATGTTTTCATTGCAAAAATCAGTAGAGAAATGTTACCAAAGAAACGAAGCAATAGACGAAAAATCATTTGCTAAATCAAGAATTCAAATATGTAAACAGGCCTACAACATTGTCTATAAACGGGCTGGCAAGCCCCTAGGATATAAACCAGAAATTTAATATTATCGATGACCCATTAAGTACAAGGCAATCATGGATACACTAAATACTGTTGGACATGACCAGCTCCAAGCCAAATAGTAATCGCCTATGTTGCCGTAATATATATCTAGTACACAAGAAACGCCTCCTAAGATTGCTATGCCAAGCATGAGTTTTTGCATACTTCCTCTCACTCCCTACGCTGTGGTTTTTGTATCTTTTAAAGATACTTCGTTTTCAAAAAAAATATCATAAAGACTATGACCTAAAATATCTGATATTTTTTTTGCATCCTCTAAAGATATTTTTGTTTGCCCTAATTCTTTTTTACTATAGGCTGACTTGGTCTCCAGTCCCATCAATTCAGCCATTTTTTCACAAGTATAACCTTTTTCGAGTCTTAATTCTCTTAACCTTTCAAACATCTTTTCACCTTCTTCACTTTTGTGTCTTGTTAAGATACTTCAATTATATATTCGAATATGTATCTTGTCAAGATACATATTCGAATTTTATATCCATAATAGATACTTTTGTTGTGTATCCTATTCAGATACTTTATTATAAGATCAAGGAGTGGTTATATGAATGTAATTAGGCGATTACGAAACATGAAAGGTATTAGTCAAGCTGAATTAGGTACTATTTTAAACGTTCAAAAAGCAGCTATTTCTAAATATGAATTAGGCCGAGCACAACCTAGTCCTGATGTATTAAAAAAATTATCTGAGTATTTCAATGTTTCTATTGATTACTTACTTGAAAATGAAACAAATATTAATGATAGTTCTTCTAGTCCATCTAAAAAACGCCCTAAAGAACTCATCAAACTCATCGAACAAGAAGAATATACACTCAATGGTAAAATCGCAACACAAGAAGATCGTGAAAAACTCGCCAAAATCATTGAAGCCTTATACTGGGATGCAAAAGAGAAAAATAAACGGAAATGAATATCCCGCTACGAGTAAGAAACCTCATAAAAAAATACGATACAACAGATCCGTATCGTATAGCTAAAGAATTAAAAATTGAAGTTAGATTTTGCAATACCCCGGGCGGTATCAATGGTATGTGGCGACGAATTTTACGAAGAAAATATATTGTAATCAATGAAGATTTAAACGATTGGCAAAGAAAAGCTGTTCTAGGACATGAAATTGCACATTTTCTTTGTCATCGTGGTTATGTAAGCTACTGCATGGCAGGGCGCACGTTCTTCTCTTCTACACGCAAAGAAAACGAAGCGAACGAATATTCTATAGAACTCCTCTCCTACTCTTGCAATGTAGATCAAAAATACATACTTAGCTTTTTAGAAGAAGGCTGGAAAAAATAAACCTACGACTAATTTGAGAATTTAGTGTAGGTTGTTGTTATTTTTAGGGACTTTCGACATAATTCGATAAATTAGGACAAAAGAACTAAGGGTGATTGTATGAGGGAAAACATTTTTATTAAAGTTGTTATAGTTCTATGGATTGCGTTTATTATTGGCATATATATGGGAAAAAATGGAATGAATACTACCATAATTTTTATAGCTTCTATCTTTTTTTTATGGTTTTCAGCGTATATCGCCGACAAGACAAAAGAAAAATGAACATATAGTAAACTGAAGTTCTTGCAGAAACAAACTCTAATAAGGAAGTGATTTTTATGCCATACAAAAAGAATGCGCCTACTAAAGAAGCTCAGAAACCAACTTTTACGGTTGAGGAAGAAATACCTATTGGCAACTTATTGCTCAGTGATACGCAAGCGATATCAGTATCATTAGTTCGAAATAAAGGCAATCGATATGTTTCTATTAAAAGAATGTATAAAACCAAAAATAATGATTCTTATAAACCCAAAAGCGGTATATGGATTCCATTTGAGGAGACCAATAACATAATCTCTTTGCTCATGTACTCCTATGATGAGGGAATTAAAGCACATTGGGACGAGCCTGCAATTACCCCTGAAGAAATATCTATAAAGTCAGACGGCCTGCCTCCGATAGAAGAAAATGATATACACAAATCTATGCAAATCGCGCTTCAAGAAACCAAAAGTGCCTTAGATAAATTAAATTATTGTATTGAACATAGCGATAGCCTGCGTGAAAAACATCAGGATACCTCTTCATTGGAGTTAATCAAGGAGCAAACTCTCAGAACGATCTCACGAATATTTGGAAAATGAATATGAAATCAGCTTTCAAACTATAAATTTACGAATTAGTTTCCTATTCCCAGGGAGCACCGCATATAAAAATTCCCAAGGAGCTTGTTGAACATTATAATAGCTACAATAAATTATAGCGAGCAAGTCATTCAAAAACTAAGGATGGTATTCATATGAAAAAAATATTAACTTCGCTAATGGCAGTTATGTTTGTACTACTAGTTGTCTCCCCTGCTGCCTTTGCAAGCGATATGAAGCTATATCACAATGATAATGATCATTGTAGCATTTTAGTTCCTAGCGATTTTGAGTATCAAGATGTAAATAATATTGCCGATCCAAAATTAGATGGACTATCATTACTGTCTATATCAAAATCGACGAGCAGAATGAATTACACTCAAAAAGTTCAACAAGAATTTCTTCGCCCCATTGAAGATTGGCCACATGAATTAATAAAAAAATGGGTTCAAGATAATAGCAATAACAATCTATTCCAAAATACAACCTTTAAAGGCTCAGGTGAAATATATATTAATAATCACAAATTACTTTGGGTAAAATTTAGTGATTCAAACAGGATAATGATAAATTACATTATTATACATAACAATTCACCTTATTCAATATTATATATATGCCCTATTAGCACTTATGAAAAAAATCTTCCTAAAATTACAGAATCAATAAACAGCTTAAATTTTGATAATATAGCTCCAAATTGGTACTGGCTTAAATCTGATGATTCTTCAGATGTATATATAGATATCAATAACGTATCATCTTACAAAGATATAGCAACAAATACTGTATGTAAGAGAGTAACACTGAAAAGGGTCACTCCTGAAGATCCTATCGAATATTATTCTAAGAATATTATTGAATTTAAAAAAGAAAATGACGTTTACTATTATAAACTTATGGTTACGGATTTATATGATGCTAACGATAAAATTATTTTTCAAGGCGATTATTCTCCAATAAAAAGCAGAAGCTGGACTAAACTGACTATAATAAACGATTATGCATCAAAAGTAATAGCTTTATTATTTGATTCTTAACCAATAACGAATTACATTAATAAACTAAGGATGGTACTTGTTATGAAAAAATTTCTCTGCATTATAATGTTAACCATTATTTGTACTTTAGGATTTTGTAATATTTCAGAAGCTAAAGTTGGCGTATTTGAAAGTAAGTTTACTGAACCTCAAAGCCAATTTTCAGTCTATTTAAGCTACAAAGATTCTTCTACTCTAGAAACTCAGTTATCTTTTTCTAAAGGAGATAAAAATGTCTATTGGATATTTCCCCCATCAACTCCACCACAAGTAAATATAGACGGTTATATTTATCTGCCTACTAGTTATTATCATAAAAATTCCCCTCTAAAAAACGGTGGATACCATAGTTACGCTTCACTCTACAACATTCCTCTTGGCATAGTACAAAGAATTTTATCTGCAAACAATATTACAGTTACTTTGTTCTTTGAAAATCAAGACACTTTAATTATCAGTGTTCCGCCCGATGTATTAGAAGAATGGAAAAGTTTAATTGAATTATCTTGGAAAAACTAGTTTTTAAGCCATATATTCAATAAAATAAATTAACGGATTACATATATTTAATAAAGGATGGTACTCATTATGAAAAAAATAACTTTATTAATAACGTTATTGCTCATGCCCCTACTCTCTTGTACTGCTTTTGCCTCGGATAATTGGCAATGGGTTGGCTCAAATTCAAACGTTATAGTATATGTTGATGATGACAGTATAAAATACAGCACACCCCAAGAAAATCCAGAATCAATAGATAAAAATATAATAACTTTTTCTTCAAAGGACAAATATAGCGAAGAAGGCATCCAATTATTCGTAAACAATATGAATAAGCAAAATAATCATCTTGCCGAATGGGATAAATTATCTTATATCATTATGATCAAGTCGATCAATGTCAAAGATAACAAGTTTTATCCAATAAAATATTCTTATTATGATAGCCAAGGAAGACTTATATATGATTGGAATTGTATTAAAAATACTCCTTGGAAGGAAATTAAACCCAATACGTTTGAAGAATCATGCTATAATCATGTCATTACTTTCGCCAGAGAACATATTGATGGTTTTCAGCAAATCTCCAGTAACAAATTAAATGAAAAATAAACTAAGGATGGTCCATTATGAAGAAAACACTCTTTATCTTTCTCCTCAGTTTTATAGGAGGCTGTGTGATGTGGTATTTTCTATGCCTTCCAGAGCCACCAGGAAATCTTACTTATAAAGATATTTTATATTCATTAATTGTTGAATTAATTTACAAGTAAGCCAAGGATAGAAATTATTCTAATCTTATTTTTTGCTTTCGACAAAATATTACAGTATAGGACAATGGTACTAGAGTATTATTAAAATAAAGTTACTAGTAGTCTAAAATAACCGGTAACGGATAACATAGACAAAATTTAATGAAGGAAGATGATTTCAATGTTTAACCCGATTAAGAACATGAAACGTAAACTTACTGCATTATTTGTACTAGCTCTAGTCATTGTTTCAATTGCTGCCCCTGTCCTAGCCTCCACTTACGTGGCAAATGCCAATACAGGTAAATTCCACTATTCAGGCTGCAGATATGTTAGTCGCATGAACGAAAGTAATAAGGTTTATTATAATGATCGTGATGATGTCATAAATGCAGGGTATGTACCTTGCAAGGTTTGCAGGCCGTAGTAATTAAATTTAGATCGTTTTTGTAGAGTATTATTTGTCATTAATAATGGAGGAATAAATGTGATCAGTAAGAGATTCCCCTGCCCTTGTTGCGGATATCCAACATTAACAGCTCAAAATGAATGGGAAATTTGTATTCTATGCCATTGGGAAGACGATGGTCAAGATGATTCTTCTGCTAACCAAATTCTTGGTGGTCCTAATGGTAAGTATTCTCTGACAATGGCAAGAAAAAACTTTGAGAAATATTTAATCATGTATTCTCCAGATAGTGACACAAGAATCGTTCCTGAAGATTGGCCCGGTGAGCGTTCCATTAAAGCTTCATTAATTAAATCCTTTGAAAAATTAAAAAACACTATTGATAAGACAACAATACATTTAATTTGGCAACAAATATATGAACTTGAGCAGAAACTCGATGAAATTACAAGTCAAAAAATTAAACAATATGAATCTAGCTTACTAAAAAAATAATGTTATCTATATGAAAAATAAGAATGCTTAAGGCATTTTTATTTTTCAAGTTCCAACAGAACATACGTACTAAGGAGTGATTATTATAACTAAAAACAACTTTGACACTGCTCTCAACCGGCAAAGATGTCATAAAATCATTGATCAACTGAACGACGTACAATTAGCTGATGCATTTGACTACTTGGCAGAGTTAGTAGACCTATATGAAGATGAAAAACGATTAAACGCACTTGCACAATTATATAAACCTAAAAGATAAAAGCGGTTAATGACCGCTTTTAAAATGACATTTCACACGAACATATGTACCAATTTGCTAAAAGGAGATATGACAAATGTCCATAAACGTATTTTACGGAAGAACATCAACGGATGACCAGGCTGAAAGAGGAACTATTGAGGCACAGCTCATCTTCGCTGAAAAATATTGCGATCTTCATGAAATAAACCTATTTGAAATATACAAAGATGATGGCGTAACCGGTACTCTCCCACTCCAAGATCGTGAAGACGGTGCTCGTTTACTTCAAGATGCAAAAGATAAAAAGTTTGATACTGTCTTGATCTACAAGTTAGATCGACTCGGTCGTACTGCAAGAGTTATTTTAAATGCAATTTACGAGTTGGAGCAATATGGAGTTAAAGTAAAATCAATGACAGAACCATTCGATACCAGTACACCTGCCGGTAGTTTCCTATTAACAATTCTTGCCGGAGTCGCCGATCTAGAAAGAACAAATATTTTAGAACGGTTGCAGGGTGGCGCAAATCGTGCCGCTGGTAAAGGAAAATGGCTTGGAGGAATAGTTCCGTATGGATATAAGATTGTTGAAAAAAAACTAACCATAAATGAAGCGATAATTCCTAATACTAATATTTCAGAAGCAAGCGTAATTCGTCTAATGTATCAACTTACTGTAGAGCATCACATGTCGACAATCGAAATAGCTGATTATTTTAATAGTCTGCACATTCCCCCATCCTATGTACTTCATAAAAACTCCATAAAAAAAGGGAAAAGGAAAATCAACACGGCCGGTATCTGGCGACCCAGCCGAATATTAAACATGCTAAAAAGTACGGTTTACAAAGGTATACACGTGTATGGTAAACGCAGTAAAAAAGACCGTGAATTAATAGAACGCAAGGTCCCTGCTATCGTAAGCGAAGAAGTTTGGGATCGTGCGCAGGAAGTTATCAAAGAAAATTACATTGAAGCATTTAGGAATAGAAAATATGACTATCTCCTTCGCAGTCTAGTCAAATGCGGTTGTTGCGGCCTAAACTATCACGGAACAT
This sequence comes from Massilibacillus massiliensis, assembly GCF_900086705.1. Taxonomy (NCBI): domain Bacteria; kingdom Bacillati; phylum Bacillota; class Negativicutes; order Selenomonadales; family Sporomusaceae; genus Anaerosinus; species Anaerosinus massiliensis. The sequence goes on from NZ_LT575483.1 coordinate 257,142, forward strand.
CTAACGGCAAAAATTCTTACTACCGTTGTAACGGTCGTGACAACACCTACAAGGGACCATCGCAAGGTCTTTGTGAAAATAAAACTATAAATGCACAATGGATTGAAGAATTTGTTTGGAACGATTGCTTAACATTCATACATCATCCGAACGTGGTTATTGATCATATTAGTGAAGATAAAACTAAATTCTTAGAATTGAAAGAATCTATTGACCTTGAAATAAATTTACTACGTAAAAGCATCGAAGATATAGAGGTAGAAAAAGAACGCATCCTTGACCTTTTCCGCAAGAAACTAATTTCTTTTGACGACGTTGAAAAACAGCTTACAAAGATAGAAATAGAAAAAAGCACGTTAAATAATCGTGCCATAGATCTGGAATCGAATCTTCATAGAGAAAATGTAACTACTATTCAGAAGTCAAATATTATTGATTTGTTATTAAAATTAAAAGAAAAACTTATAGATGATACAGAGGAAATAGATTTTGAATTAAAACGTGAGATTGTTAAAACGTTGATCGATTCGATCGTTGTAAATACTGTCCAGGATGAAAATGATAATCTCGATACGACAATCCAAATCAACTACAAGTTTGGAGTTGATATCCGCACGGACAAGGATTCATAGAAGATATTAGCATAAATTTAGACGGATAAGAAATTGATGCATTTACACGAGATATTGTAACAGCTCCATCTTCTAGAGGTTGTCTCAATACTTCAAGTGAAGATTTACTAAATTCAGGCAGCTCATCTAAAAATAGTACGCCATTATGGCTCAAAGTTACCTCACCAGGTTTTGGTATTCCACCTCCTCCAATCATGCCTGCAGCAGAAATTGTGTGATGTGGATTTCTAAATTGGCGCTTCGTAATTAGACCAATATCTTGATTTAATAATCCAGCAACACTATAAATTTTAGTAACTTCCAAAGCTTCCTCTTGTGACATCGCAGGCAATATCGAACTCACACGCTTAGCAAGCATTGTTTTACCCGAACCAGGCGGGCCAGTCATTAAAACATTATGTCCTCCAGCAGCAGCAATTTCTAAAGCACGTTTTGCAATAAATTGACCTTGTACTTCAGAGAAATCTTCTTGAAAAGCTGCTTTTTCTGTCAGCATATCCTCTTTTTTTACTTCACTTAAAACCCGATCTCCTCTAAAAAAAGCAATAAGCTCCCCAAGTGTATGAGGAGCATAAACAGTTAAGCCATCAACAAGCAAAGCTTCATTTGCATTTTCTGGCGCTACAAAAATATTTTTTATTCCTTTTTCTAAGCAATGAATTGCCATAGGTAGTATGCCATGAATGCCTCGGAGCTTTCCTTCTAAAGACAACTCCGCTACAAACATAGTTTCTCCTTGGAATTTTTGCGAAACAATTCCATTCGCCAATAAAATGCCAATTGCAATTGGCAAATCTAATCCAGAGCTATCCTTTTTTATATCTGCTGGGGCAAGATTAATTGTTGTTTTGCGCATTGGAAATTTTAATCCAGAATTTTTTATTGCTGCTCTTACCCGTTCTTTAGATTCTCTAACTGCTGCATCCGGCAGACCAACAATCTCAAAACTAGGTAAACCATTTGCAACGTCTACTTCGACATGAATCAAATTACCATTTACTCCAATTGTTGTTGAACCAAATGTTTGCGCAAACATAATTTAGATACCTCCAATTATAGATCTCCCTGCCAACGTTTAAATAAATTGTGATCAATATGAATATTATCACAAATTTTTCCTATAAGCATATCCACAATATCTTGTAAATTCTGAGGCTTATGATAAAAAGCTGGGCAAGCTGGTATAATTTTGACACCTAGCGTTGCTAATTTCAACATATTTTCTAAATGAATTGCGTTCAATGGTGTTTCTCTTGGTACAAGGACTAATGTCCGTCCTTCTTTTAATGTAACATCTGCTGCACGTGTCAATAAATTATCTGATATTCCATGTGCAATACTTGCCAATGTTTTCATGGAACAAGGCGCGATAATCATTGCATCATTTTTAAAAGATCCGCTTGCGATAGAAGCACCGATATGATCTATGTCGTGCAATAGATCAACCTTCTCCTTTAACTTTTCTCTTGTAATTCCACATTCATAATTAAGTACCTGCCAACCACTTTTCGTAACAACGGCATGTACTTCACATGCATTTATTTTTTTTAAAACTTCTATTAATCGAATTCCATAAATGGAGCCACTAGCTCCTGTAATTCCTACAATAACACGCATTACTAGCTCCTTTGTTTTATTTGCTAAAGCTCAAAGGCATTCTCTATATGATTCACTTGAAAGTCTTCTTTACTTCGATAAAATACTTCCATTACGTCAAAACGACAAATTTTATTATATTGACATGTTTGTTGCAGATAACATTGCGCAACTTGAATAATTTTTAATTGCTTATAATGATTAACAGCTTGGGAAGGATGCCCATATATCATACTTCTTCTTGTTTTGACTTCAAGAAATACAAGCATATCTTTATAGGCAGAAATAATATCAATTTCACCCAAATCCACCGTGTAATTTCTATGTATTATTTTATATCCTTTTCTCTGTAAATAAGCAGCCGCACATTCTTCACCAAAAGCACCTAAAATTTTATTATGCTTCAAGCCCATGCACCTCAATATGACAAAAATACCTATTTTTTATATTCCATATAAACTCAAAACTTCCTTCTTGAATTTTCCTTTTTTAGTATTTAAAGACGAATTTTAGGTGCATTTTTTGTTTTTTGGTCCATACGGTAAACATATGCTAAAATTTCTGCAACTGCCGTATATAATTCCGGAGGAATTTCACGATCGATGTCAACCGCCATAAGCATACTGGTTAAGGTTTTATTTTGATAAATAGGAACAGAGTTTTGTTTCGCAGCATTCAAAATGTTTTCTGCAATATAACCTTTTCCTTTTGCAACTACTTTAGGCGCAATATTCTTTTCATCATATTTTAGAGCGACGACTTGCGTTTTGCTTTTATTTTTATCTTCATTATTCATTTTAATCACCAATAGCACTAACCTTTACATCTATCAGATCTATGGGTAGATCTTTAAAGGCAGATTCAATTTCTGGCATATATTCGTTAAAAGACTGTACAGCATCTTGATCTGAAAATGCAACTCTTAAATTCAATTTAGATTGCTCATACAATCTAAAAACAAGTTCAACAGCGCCAACATTTTCTGTCAACAAACAAATTCTAAACCATGTCTCCTTTTTATTTTCACACATATTTTTTCCATCTTCAGATTGATTATATATGTGAATATACGTTGGATAACAATGTCTATTATCGCCTAAATATAACGGCGTCATAAAAGACATAGATCGTTGATTTCCATTCACTTCATTTTCATTGTGCATAGATTCTTTTAGCAAACCTGTAAAATCGCTGATACTCTTACTAGCATTTTTTAATTTATTCGCTGGTAAATCGGCGACTTCTGCTAAATCACATAATTGAACAAATACCCAAAGTTTCGCTAATTCCGGGATATTTCGTCTAATTGCGGCCTGCCGAACTATTGACGGCAAATTTGCTTCGCTCATTTTTATTAAAACCTGTAAATTTTTCGTTTCATTTTCACTTAATACTTCTTGTTTATCATTTATAAAATTTTTTAATAAACTTCGCTCTTTTATCGATAAATTTTTACTATTTATAATCTGACCTGCTATATTTTTCATTAATTGCATAGTCTTATCCGTATTTTCCATGGGCAGACTCATTTTATTTTGCTTTGTATTCTCTCCTATCGAATTAGATTTTACATTCATATTCTGTGTTATTTGCTTATCATTATTCCTACTATTCAAGCCCACTTGCTTATCATCATTCTTTTGAATAGAATCTGAGTTTATCGTCCCCTTATTATTTGCTGACGTATTTTTTCCCTCCAATTGACTTGTCATCAACTGATTCTGTCTACTCAGCACTTTACTTTCCTCTTGATGCTCCGGTAGATTTGATCGTGTGAAAATTTGCTTACCGGCGTTTGTTTCTTGACCATTCGGTTTTCTAATCAAAGACGCTAAACTTTTATCAGAATTTATATTCTGCTGACCTTCGTATAGATTTTGCTTACCTTGGTTAGAAGAAATAAATGCGTCTCCTTTCTGCGGACTAGGCATAAATTGCTTAATTAATTGTTTTAAAAAATTTAAATTCGTAGACTGCTGAGGCCCCAAAATGCTAGTTTGCTGATTTTGCATAAATAATAATTGCAAAACATCATCTATATTCTCTGTTGATTGCTTTTCTAATAGTTGCAAAGCCAACTTGTTTATAGATGTACCATCCAATATTCTACCGTTTTGTTCATCAAACAATTTAGTGTTCACCAGCAATGTTTTTAATGTATTCGATACGTTGTCTGCTCCTTCTTCAGATATTTTATTTCCTAGCTGTTCTAGTAATTTTGCTAATAAATTTAATTGTTCAAGACCTGCTTTTTGACTTTGTAAAGAACTTTCAATACCTTGTCCCAATGATTGATTTACAGAAAAAGCATTTTGCAATATATTGTTTATTAATTTTTGTAATTCTTTAGGCATTTCTTGTACCGGTAGACTTTTATTCAATATCGTTTTCGATAAATTTTCCAACATATTTTTCACTGAGTTTTCAATATCCACTTCCACCTTAGGTTGAGATGAAACACCAGCTTCATTTGTATTTTTCGTAGTATTTATAGTTGTAGGATCATTTCTTTCAACTTGATTCACAACGGAATTAGGCACACTTGCAACAGTATTCATCGTCATATTTTAATTCCTCCAAGACTTTATTGGCTCAAAAGATTTTCTATGTACTGGACACGGTCCATATTTACCAATCGCCTCAATGTGTTGTTTTGTCCCGTAACCTTTATGCTGTGAAAAACCATACATCGGATATGCATGGTCCAATTCATCCATAATTTTATCTCGCTCTACTTTTGCAATAATAGAAGCCGCTGCGATTGAAGCACTAATTGCATCTCCTTTTATAAGTGATAGAGAAGGCATAGTTAACTTATCAAGCGGAACTGCATCAATGAATACCGCTTTAGGCCTCGGATTCAAATGATCAATTACCTCATACATCCCTTGTACAGTAGATTGATAAATATTTATTTTATCAATTGTTTCTTGACTTATAACTGCCCTTTCGATTGCAATCGCATTTTGTATAATATTATGATAAATTTCTTCACGTAATTTTGCTGATAGTTTTTTCGAATCATTAATTTTAGGTATATGAAATCCCAAAGGCAAAATCACCGCCGCCACAACAACCGGCCCCGCTAAAGGACCACGACCAGCCTCATCAACTCCGGCAATTACATCATACCCGTTTTTTAAAAATTGATATTCGTTGTAATATAAATTCTGTACCCGCTCTAATTCAGCTTGTTCTTTATCCCATTTTTTCACTAAACGTACAACAGTGGATCTTGTATCTTCCCGAAGTTTATCAATTTGTTCCTTAGAAATATTTTTTTCTAAAACTAACGCACAAATTTCCTTAATTGATAGTGTTTGATCGATCATAGACATTTCACTCCAAAATTCCGCAAAAATTTCTAAATACTTATATTCGTTAAATACATAAAAAAACCTGTTTAATAATAGAAAACTGATGATACAATCAACAATATCATCAGTCATTTATCTTCTTATTCAGCTATAACATTGTCTAATGTAATTAGACCTAACTTTCCAGCTCTAAATTCATTTAGAATAATACGTCTTACTTTTTCATGATCTACTATACCGCCACTACGTAAACAGCCACGTTTAACGCCAATCATTTCTAAGATCTCAACACTATCGTCAGGAAGTTGATCTTTCAATTTATAACGTTCAATTAATCGTGTTGGATACGATTCACGCATAATTCGCAGAAAAGCATTCATAACCTTTTCCATATCATAAACCTCATCGTTAATTGCTCCCGTAAACGCCAATTTAAGCCCAACTTCTATATCTTGAAATTTAGGCCATAATACACCCGGTGTATCTAATAATTCTAAATTCTTACCAATTTTAATCCACTGTTTTCCACGCGTAACTCCAGGTTTATCCGCTGTCTTTACAACACTAGAACCAAGTAATCGATTAATCAAAGAAGACTTTCCAACATTAGGAATTCCTAAAATCATTGCACGAGATGCTCTTGCATTTGCACCTTTATTTACCAATTTACTAGCTTTTTCTCTTGCTAAAGCCTCCACTTTATTTACAAGTGTCTTCGTTCCTTTACCAGTTATCGAATCGATTGCAATGACTTGTATATTTTTACTGCGAAAAAATGCAATCCATTTCTCAGTCATTTGTGAATCTGCCAAATCAGCTTTATTTAATGCAACAATATGTGGCTTATCCAAAATAATTTCTTTAATTACTGGATTTGCACTGCTGTACGGAATTCTTGCATCTAATAATTCAATTACAACATCAACCAATTTTAGGTTCTCTCTAATCATTCGCTGTGCTTTTGCCATGTGCCCAGGAAACCAATTAATATTTATCTTCTCGTCTCTATTATCTTCTAGTATCACTTTTTATTCCTCCGTATCACCTTCATAGAACATTGATTTTACTGGCCTTACCAAGAACATAATTTTTTCCATGACTTAAAGTACTCTTCTTATTACCTTTTATGACACCGAATTGACTTACTTTATCTATAAAACTCAGTAGGCAAGCGATAGACAGCCTGCAAACTTAGGCAAAGAAATCAAGTTTGTTCTCCATTATAATATATCCATAAGGCTTTTGCAAAAACCTTTAAATAGCTTATTTTATAAACTGCAATAATGTACGTTTAGTCACTACTATAGCTAATATATTTTTAACAATAAACTTTCAATATCAATACAGTATTATGTACCAATCCTGAAAATTTCATTAAAAAGGCTCTATAATAAATGCTGTAATCTCAATCAAAATTAAGACCACAACAATTATTATAGAGCCAACATAATCTAAAGCTTTATGGCAATGTTTTTAAATGATCAAATGGCCAAAAAACCATCATTGCCTTTCCCTTAATCAAATTATATGGAACAAAACCAACATCTTTAAAACGACTATCTTCTGAATTATTTCTATTATCACCCATAACAAAAATATGTCCTTCCGGTACTGTGGATAATGGATATGAACCTTTCGTTTTATCAAGAATATAAGACTCATTTAATAATTGTTGGTTTACGAAAACTCTTCCGTCTTTGATTTCAATCGTATCCCCAGGAACTGCAATTACTCTTTTTATAAAATCTCTGCTCGGATCTTTCGGATAACGAAAAACTAAAACCTCACCTTTTTCAGGTGCTTTAAAACGATAAATAAATTTATTAACGACTAAACGTTCTTGACTAACCAAAGTTGGACGCATAGATGGTCCTTCAACTAAATATAATTCAACAATAAAATAACGAATAAAAAAGGCTAATACAACCGCAACAAGGATTGATATCACCCAATCTTTTATTTCTTCTCCAAGAGATTCTTTGCTCATTTGATATCCTCCCACTTAAATAAAGAATAGGGACTGAAACAGTCCCTATTGCGCGCTCTACTAACGTCTTTCTTTAATACGAGCAGCTTTACCAGTAAGGTTACGAAGATAATAAAGTTTTGCACGACGTACAATCCCTCTGCGTGCAACTTCAATTTTTTCAAGTCTAGGAGAATGTACTGGGAAAGTACGTTCAACACCTATACCATAAGAAATACGTCTTACAGTAAAGGTTTCACGAACTCCGCCGCTTTGACGAGCAATTACTACTCCTTCAAACATCTGAATACGTTCGCGATTACCTTCGACAACTTTTACATGTACGCGTACAGTATCGCCAGGAATAAATTCAGGAATGTCTGTACGAAGTTGTTCTTGTTCTAAAGCTTGAATAATGTTCATAAGTATATTTTTCCTCCTTAGTTGAGACGTTCATGGCAAATAATTTACTCAGAGGACCGCCCACATACATTTTAAAATTATATCATACTTGTATTAAAAATTCAAATTTTATATTTCTATATAAACTACGAAATCCACCATTTTTCACCAAGCAACCGATCCAATATAATTGCCACTGCCGCTCTAACAGGTAAATGATTATAATCACCAGGACCGTAAATCGGTTCAAGAATATAATCAAACTTACGCATGACTTCGTTTTGAATTCCCCATCCTGTACCAAATAAAATAAGGTATGGCCTTTGCTCACCTTCTATTTCCGCTCTCAAGTCAGAATAAGAAATTGTATTAGGGTAAATTCGAGCATCTGTTGTAACGATAATCGGTTTCTTTTTTTCTTTTTTTTCAATCTCTTTCACAGCGTCTTCTATGTTTTTTACTAAATTTAAAATTTGAAAAGCTTCTTTACGATCTGAATGGTGTTGCCCGCCATAACCAGTTTGCCAATATTCAATTATGTCATTTGCAATTTCTTGTTGCTTCTCTATAGGATGAATAATAAAATACTGTTTTATATTATAGGTACGTGCACTTCTAGCAATATCATGAATATCAAAATTAGTCAAAGCTGTCGTTACGATTTGATCGTGTTTATTATAAATCGGATAATGTACTAACCCAATATATACAGTCGGCATATTATTCACCTCCAAGTTCCGATTTTATTTGTTCTAATAATTTTTTCTGCATGTCACTAAGCTCTATCGACTCAAGTAAATCCGGTCTATGAATCCATGTATTTTTTAAAGATTCCTTTTGCCGCCATTTTTCAATTTTCCCATGATCTCCTGATAATAAAATATCTGGAACATTCCATCCATTAAATTCACGCGGTCTGGTATATTGCGGATATTCTAATAAGCCATTATAAAAAGAATCTGTCGTTGCAGACTTTGAAGAGCCAAGAACACCTGGAAGCATCCTTGCTACTGCATCAATAATAACCATTGCTGCTAGCTCTCCACCGGTCAAAACATAATCGCCAATCGAGATTGCTTCATCCACCAAGTGGGTTGAAATCCTAGCATCGAATCCTTCATAATGACCACAAACAAAAATTAATTGTTCATATGCAGCTAATGATTTTGCTTTTTTTTGTGAAAAGGTCTTTCCACTTGGACACATTAATAAAGTCCGCTTTTTAGAAATATTGGTAATTGTTTTTACATGTTCAACAGCACGAAAGATAGGCTCAGGTTTTAACACCATTCCTTCCCCACCACCAAAAGGATAATCATCAACCATTTGATGTTTATCGTATGCAAACTCACGCGGATTTACGATATTAATATCTAAAATCCTACCATCAACTGCTCTTTTAATCATACTTTGACCAAAGGGGCCTTGAAACATATCCGGGAATAAAGAAACTATATCAATACGCATAATTATTCCATCTCTTCTTGTAAAACAACATCTATTTTACCAGCTTGCACATCTATATTTTTGATAACTTTTTTTAATGCAGGAATTAATATCTGTCTCCCCTGATGATTTACTATATAAACATCATTACTTCCCGTTTTTAAAATTTGCCCAATTTGACCGAGACACTCATTCTTTTCATTGTAAACTTCCAAACCAATAATATCAAAGCTATAATATTCACCATCATTAAGTGGAGGAACATCCTTGCGATCAACCTTTAGAAGCTTACCTTTAAAAGGTTCGATCGCCTCCCGAGTGTCAATCCCCTTAAATTTCAAGATTACAAATTGGTTACTATATTTAACATTTTCAATCTCAATACAAGTCTGCTCATCTACAAATACATTCTTTAAGGATTGAAATCGATCCGGAAAATCAGTGAGTGGAACAATACGCACTTCACCCCGCACACCGTGCGGGGCACCTATTTTACCAATAATAATTTTTTCTTTCATCATCACTAACTACGGAAAGCCAATACTTTACCATCTTCTAAAAGAATTTCAGCATTTAATAACTGTGGTAATTCATCGCCAACTTTAACTTCAATAATACGTTCCAATGTTCCTTGAACAATTTCCGAACCAATTTCTAATTGAGCAGTCTCTTTTAACTTTTCTAATAAATGATTTTTAAATTCAAGTCTTTTTTGTTTCTCACCTTCAATTTGCTGTCTTAATGCCACTAATCCCTGTGCATCTTGTTTTGCTTGTTCAGCCATGATCCGTTTCGCATGAAACTCAATCTGCTGTAATTCAAGATCAGCTTTTTTAATATTTTCTTGAATTTCGTGCTCCAACTGTTTTTTTAAAGCTTCTGTAACCTTAGCTTTAATTGTAATTGGGCATTTTAGTGTCATACTTTCCATCTTTATCAACACCTCTATTTTCTTTACATTTTTCTTTATGATAAACAAGTAGCGGCAATATCCCCCACTGATAAGATGGAGGATTTTTTGCCGCATAATTTAAATAATTTCAACTGTTACTTTTTTATTTTCACGGGTAGAAGCTGCTTTCACAACCGTACGTAAAGCTTTCGCAATACGACCTTGCTTACCAATTACTTTTCCCATGTCATCCGGAGCAACATGTAATTCACAAATCGTAACATTGTTACTTTCTATTTCTTTTACAACAACTTGTTCTGGATTTTGTACTAATGCCTTGGCGATAACTTCAACAATTTCTTTCATCGTTTATTACGCCTCTTTCTTAGTGCGCTTTACTTCATCCCATTTAGCCATTATGCCTTGCTTGCTAAATAAAGATTTAACAGTATCTGTAGGCTGAGCACCTTTACTCATCCACTCAAGCGCCTTTTCTTCATCAATTTTGATAACAGCAGGTTCTTTTGTAGAATCATAATGTCCTAAAATCTCAATAAAACGTCCATCACGCGGAGAACGAGAATCAGCTACAACCACACGATAAAAAGGGTTCTTTTTTGCCCCCATTCGATTTAAACGAATTTTAACTGCCATAAAATATTCACCTCCTTTACAAATCAAATAAATTTATTTCATAAAAGGTAACTTAAAACCGCCTAATCCTTTGCCGTTTTTCTGTAGACCTTTCATTTTCTTAATCATTTTTTTCGTTTCAGCAAACTGTTTTAATAATTTATTAACATCTTGCACTCTTGTGCCACTACCTAATGCAATACGTTTACGCCTACTACCATTAATAATATTGATATCACGACGTTCTTTAGGTGTCATTGAATAGATAATCGCCTCAATATGTTTGAGGTCTTTTTCATTAAATTCGACATCTCCAAGTTTTTTCTTTAAATTGCCCATACCTGGAATCATACTTAAAATTTGTTCCATAGAACCAAGTTTTCTGACTTGCTGCATTTGTACAAGAAAGTCATCCAATGTAAAATCATCTTTACGAAATTTCTTTTCCATTGCTTGCGCTTGTTCTAAATCGAATGTAGATTGAGCCTTTTCAATCAAGCTCAACACATCACCCATGCCTAAGATTCGAGAAGCCATCCGATCAGGATGAAAAGCTTCTAATGCCTCTAACTTTTCACCCATCCCAACAAACTTTATAGGACATCCAGTAACTGCTTTTACAGAAAGTGCAGCACCGCCTCGCGCATCACCATCTAGCTTGGTTAATATAACCCCATCAAGACCAAGGTCTTGATTAAAACTTTCTGCAACGTTCACCGCATCCTGCCCAGTCATAGCATCTACAACCAGTAAAATTTCATGTGGCTTTACACCTTGCTTAATTAGCTTTAGTTCTTGCATTAATTCTTCATTAATATGCAAACGACCAGCTGTATCAATAATCACAATATCATTGGCATGTGAAACAGCTTGCTCTACGGCCTTTTCTGCAATCATTACCGGATTGGTACCTTCAGGCATAGAGAAAACAGGTAAATCCAATTGTTGCCCTAATACTTGTAATTGTTTTATCGCTGCCGGACGATAAATATCTGCTGCTACAAGTAAAGGTCTTTTATTCTGTTTCTTTAACGACAATGCTAACTTGCCTACCGAAGTCGTTTTACCAGCACCTTGTAATCCCACCAACATAATAATTGTAGGGGGTCTTGATGAAATATTAATACGACTTTGCGTACCTCCCATTAATGTGGTTAATTCATCATTTACAATCTTTATAACAACTTGCGCAGGAGTAAGCGTTTCCAAGACTTCTTGTCCAATCGCTCGTTCTTTTACCTTAGCAATGAAATCTTTTACAACCTTGAAGTTAACATCGGCCTCCAGTAACGCCATACGAACTTCACGCATGGCTTCATTAACATCAGCTTCTGTTAATTTACCATGTCCACGCAACTTTTTGAAAGTTTTCTGTAGCTTATCGGCTAAACCTTCAAAAATCATGTTATACCTCCTCAATTTTACCAATTAATTTGGAAAGTTTTATTAAAACAGCCTTTATATCTGCTCTTTCAGATGAGTTTTCCGGCAAATGTTCAATTACATCATAAATTGCCTTTATTTCATGTTGTTCTTGTTGATACCGCTCTACCAACTTAAGTTTTTCTTCATATGATGTCAACACTTGTTCTGCTCTATGAATAATATCATAAATTGCCTGTCGTGAAACACTAAATTGATCAGCAATTTCTGATAAAGATAAATCATGTAAAAAATGCATTTCAAGACAACGCTGTTGTTTCTCTGTAAGTAATGCGCCATAAAAATCAAATAAAATGCTGATTTTTAATAACTTATCCAACATAATGAACCACCTATCATTGTCTATTGCCATAATTACCTGACAAGGTAATTCACTTGACTTATGTATTATATACAATCTTTTTTGCAATGTCAAGTTATTTTACTTGTCATCAAATAATGCTTTTGCAAACTCGTCTGCATGAAATGGACGAAGATCATTTATCCCTTCACCAACACCAATCCACTTGACAGGCATATTCAATTCTGATTTAATCCCAATAACAACTCCACCTTTTGCTGTTCCATCCAATTTAGTTAAAACAACTCCAGAAACTGGTGCGGCTTTTGAAAAAAGTTCGGCTTGATTAATAGCATTTTGTCCTGTTGTAGCATCTAATACTAAAAGTGTTTCATGTGGAGCCTCTGGAATTTCTTTTTGAATTACCCGACTAATTTTCTTTAATTCTTCCATAAGATTAAATTTCGTGTGTAGCCGTCCCGCAGTATCAATAATCAATACGTCGACCTTTCTTGCTTTTGCAGCTTTTACTGCATCAAATGCAACGGCTGCCGGATCAGAACCCTCTGAATGTTTGATTAGATCAGCCTGAATTCTTTCTCCCCATATTTCTAATTGATCAATTGCAGCTGCTCTAAATGTATCAGCAGCTGCCAGCATTACAGTTTTTCCTTGTTCTCTATAATAATTGCCCAATTTACCAATTGTTGTCGTCTTACCAACTCCATTTACGCCAACAACCTCAATTACAGTAGGTGGATTTTCCGCCATTATACTTGTATCTTCACCTTCATTTAAAATTGCAGTAATTTTCTCTTGTAGAAATGGCTTTAAGTCTCCCGGCTCTTTTATTTCTTTATTTCTAATCCCTTTACGAATTTCTTCCATTAAACGTGTAGATGTTTTTACGCCAACATCAGCCATAATTAAAGCTTCTTCTAAATCATCTAAAAATTCATCATCAATTTTGGCATAGCCAATAACAATTTGTTCAATTTTTTCAGTAAAACTTTGTCTCGTATTCGCTAAACCTTTTTTCAATTTATCAAAAAAACCCATAACGATTCCCCCAATATGAATTAAATTATTTCATCTTCTAACTTTACAGAAATAACTTTTGAAACACCTGAATCTTCCACAGTAACACCATGCATAACATCAGCGACTTGCATCGTTCCTTTTCGATGCGTCACAACAATAAATTGCGTCTGCTTTGAAAAGTCTTTTAAAAAAGAACCAAATCGATCAACATTTGCCTCATCTAATGGTGCATCAATCTCGTCAACAACGGTAAAAGGAGCTGGCTTAAAACTTAAAAAGGAAAATAAAAGTGCAATTACTGTTAACGCTCTTTCTCCACCAGATAAAACAGATAAACTTTGCGATTTCTTTTCAGGAGGCTGTACAATAATTTCAATTCCTGCTTCAAGAACACTTTTATCCGTATTCGATAGTTCTAATCTAGCTTGTCCGCCCCCAAATAAATTACTAAAAATATGCCCAAAAAACGTATTAATTTTTTCAAAGGCATTCAGAAATTGCTTTGACATTGTTATATCAATCTCTTTTATAATACCATTTAAGTAGTCCTTCGCAATAACTAAATCGTCAATTTGTTTTTTCATGAAATGATATCTTTCATTCAAAATCTCATATTCTTGAATTGCATTTGGGTTGACACTTCCCAGCGCATTTATCTGGATTTCCAGATCTTTAATTTGCTTACCTAAAATATCATTTTTTTCGTCTGTTTTTAACGCAGTTGCTTCTTCAATTGATACTTCATAATTTTTTTCTAATTGTTCAACGCAATGATTCATTTCAAATTGATATTTTGTATATAAAATATCAATTTGATGCATTCTATTTTGTATTTCATTATGCTTTTTTCGTATCTCTTTAATTAGCTTATCATTTTCTTGTATTTTTGCTAATTTCTCTAACTTGATTGAATGAAAATTATTATAATCTTTTTCTGCTATCGCTTTTATTTCTTTAAGTCTAAAATTACAAGTATTCAATTCCACTAATTCTTTTTTTATAGTACGTAACGTATTCTCTACCCTATCCAGTTCATTTTGTAAATTAATAGAATTTTGTTGATATTGCTCTAATTCCAAATCCAACATTTTACTCATTTCCTGATTTTGAATAATTTCCTGTTGCAACATCTTACTTTTTATTCTCGTATCAACTAAGCTCTCCATAATTTTATTTTTTTCTTCTTTAAGTTCTTTTAATGTCATTGTCGCATTTTCATCATCTGTTTTTTGCGTAAAATCTAGCATCTCAAGTTTAGCTATAGACTCTTGTGTATGTAACTTATCTGCTTCAATTTTATCAAGTTCTATCTCATACGCATTTAATTGCTCACATAACCTACTCAGTAAGTTTTTATTACGGTCTGATTCTAATTGATAATTTTCTACATGAACTCTAAGCTCAGCTTGTTCTACCTTATATTGCTGCTTACTATTATCAATTTCAAGAATTCTTTTTTGATACACCTTTAATTGCTCTTCTATTTTTTTCTGCTGCGGCTGATAATCTTTCATTTTTTGCTCTAATGAAATAATTGCACGCTGTACATTTTCTATTTCGCTTGATCTGTTTAGAAAACTCGCTTCTCGCCTCTGAATGCTTCCACCCGTCATAGATCCACCAGGATTCACTACCTCTCCTTCTAAAGTTACAATTCTCACTTTAAAATTTTGTCTACGTGCTAATTTAAGGGCAACATCAATATTGGTGACAACAATTGTTCGTGCAAGTAAAAATTCAATTATTTTTCGATATTTAATATCGCAGTCAACAAGCCGATCTGCATAATCAATGAATCCACCCATATCTTTAAAACTATTGTCTCGCTGAATTTTGGCCCCATTTACGATTGTATTCAATGGGAAAAAAGTAACGCGCCCTAGTTTTTCTTTTCTTAAATATGCAATAGCTTCTTTAGCAATCGAATCATTTTCAGCAATAATGTTTTGCAAATTACCGCCAAGAGCAATTTCTATAGCAATAACATAATTTTCAGGGACGGAAATAACCTCTGCAACGGCTCCACAAATACCTACGTTCCATGGATTATTTCCTTTAAGAATGGCTTTTGTTGCTCTTCCAAACCCTTCATATTCCTTTTGCATTCCAGTTAGAAATTGTACTCTGGTTTTAGATTCATTTAAAGCTTGTATGCACCTATTTACTTCCGCATTAAGAAAATCAAGTTGTTTCGTATATTCTTGTGCTTTTAGTGTTAATTCTGTTCTTATGGTATCACTTTTTTGAATTTCTAAAGAAATCGTATCTAATTTATATTTCAATTCATTAACCCCAGATACATCTCTTTCTATTTGCAAATCACAAGATACTTTTTCACGCTCCAAAGAAGAAATCATATTTTTCAACTTATCAATATCTCTTTGTAAAACAATACACTTATTTTTTTCACTCACAAGATTTTTAACTTGTTCTAACGATTCTTCCTTTATTTTAGTAATTTGATCTTCAGTATTTTTAATTTTCACACTTAATATTTGTTCAATCTTCCTCTGTTCTTCGGAAAAAGTTTCTAATTTAATTTCTTGTTCTTGTAAACAGACTAAAGACGCCTGTGTTTTTGTCAATTTAACCTGAGCATCTGTACGCTTTTGATCAACAGTTTTCATTTCGTTTTTTACGCGAAAACTACTTTCCTCACTTTGTTTTATTCTTTCTTGGTAAACTGTAATGTTACTCTGATTTTTCTCTATTTTTCCAACCAGTTCATTGTTCTTTTCTATTAACAAATTTAATGATTTTTCTACTTCAATAAGTTCATTATTTAATTGTTCTCTCGCTACTTCTTGTAAATTTAATTCTGTATTTACCATTTGCTCATCTTGAATCACAATATTTTTCTGTTTTTTACTATCATGAAAAAAGTTCTTATACTTATCAAAATTATTCATTAATACAGTTATTTTTGAAACACGAAATTTATCATTAAGTTCATTAAATTTCTCTGTTTTTTTAGCACTTTCCGCTAAAGGGCCTAATTGATTTTCTACTTCTGAAACGATATCAGAAACCCTTAAAATATTTTGTTCTGTATCTTCCAATTTTCGAAGCGATTCACGTTTTCGATTGCGATATTTTGTAATTCCTGCCGCTTCTTCAAATAGAAATCTCCGCTCTTCGGGCTTACTATTTAATACTTGATCAATCCTATTTTGACTGATAACACTTAAAGCATCTTTGCCCAAGCCAGTATCGGCAAATAATTCATGAATATCCTTCAATCTGCATTGCGCTTTATTTATATAATATTCACTTTCTCCTGAACGAAAAATTCTTCGCGTTACAACAATTTCTTTAAAATCAAGCGATAACTCGCCATCTGAATTATCGAAAGTTAAAGAAACTTCTGCAACACCCAATGCTCTTCGTTTACTACCGCCGGAAAAAATAATATCTTCAGTCTTCGATCCACGTAAATTTCTAACATTTTGCTCTCCCAAGACCCATTTTATAGCATCCGTAATATTACTTTTCCCACTACCATTAGGCCCTACAATCGCAGTAATGCCTTTATTAAACTCAATTTCCAACTTATCTGCAAAGGATTTAAAGCCATATGCTTCTAATTTAAGTAATTGCAAACATATTCACCAACCTATAAAATTTAGCCATTTTATACAATTATACACTAAATTATATGAACTAAGTAATATAGAAATTATAAAAGGACGTTATCCTTTCCAAATTGAAACTATATGCCTAAATTGAATTTACGTCTAAAGTATATTTTTTTTCTTCATACTCTACTACAATTCGATCAATTCTATTTAGGTCTTGCTTGAATATAATTGATTTGGGGTGAAACATAGCATACCATTTTTTTTGATTTTCATTTTTCATTCCACGTATTTTAGAAGTATCCTTAGGATGATGATGCAAAATGATTTTTTTATTTTTAATATATAAAAGCTCAAAAAGGTTGGAAACTGTAATATAAAACAAATACATATCAACCATTTCACCAAAAGCAGGGTGATACGGACCTGCTATTCGTACTTCATCATCATTTAATGCTTCAGTTGCCTGAAGCCCAACCCGAATAACCGGAATATTATTTTTCTCAAAGAGCGCTTTCATTATTGCGCAATATTTAACTGCAGTTTCTAAAGTCAACGGCTTATATTCTTTTTTATAAAATAATACAGCTAATTGCGTTTTTGCCAAAACTAAAGTAGGATAAATTCTTACAAAATTAGGTTTTAAATGTATCACTTCATAAGTCGTTGACATAATTTTAGACAAATTATCTTCAGGCAATCCTGGCATTAATTGAATCCCAAATTGTAAATTCATTCGCTTTATACAATCTATCGCTTTATAAACTGCTTCTCTCGTATGTCCTCTTTGTGCATTAGATAAAACTTGATCATCCAACGACTGCACACCTAATTCAACAATGCGAACACCATATTTTAAGAGATTTACAAGAATTTCTTCATTTATACAATCAGGCCTTGTAGAAACTCTAACTCCATCTATTTTCTTCTTCTTAAAAAATTCATAGGCAGGACTTAATAATTCCTTCTGTTTTTTTATACTTAACGCTGTAAAACTTCCACCATAAAAAGCAACCTCTATATTGCGTTCTTGATTAATTTTATTTAAATGATTTTGAATTGTCTCTTGAACAAAATTTGCCGTAACATTGGTCTGCATTCCGGTTATTTTATATTGATTGCAAAATATACATTGATGCTGACAACCATAATGAGGAATAAAAATAGGAATAATATAATTTTTCATAACAACCTCATAACAAAAATGGATGACCTTAAGTCACCCATTTTTAACTATTTAATTTATTCATTTTCATTAATGCCTGTTTTGCTGCACTTTGTTCAGCTTCCTTTTTACTCTTTCCAAATCCGCTTCCTAGTCTCTCATCATTTATAAGAACAGCAATATGAAAAACCTTATTATGATCTGGTCCACTTTCGGAAATAATCTCATAGCTAATTTTATTATCACTATTTTTCTGAATAACTTCTTGTAATAAAGTTTTATAATCTTTGATATAGCTTCCGTTTTTTATGCTTAGCAAATCATCATGCAATTGCGCCAGTATAAAATTCGTCACTGCATCAATCCCATGATCTAAATAAATAGCCCCAATAATTGCTTCGAAAGCATCTGCCAATATAGAAGTTCGCTCTCTGCCTCCTGTGGCTAATTCACCCTTGCCAAATAAAAGATATCTACCAACATTTAAACTTGCTGCTCGTTTTGCCAAAGTTGCTTCACACACAATAGCCGCTCTCGCTTTTGTTAACTCGCCTTCCGGAAGTTCCATAAAATGCCGAAATAAATAATTGCTAATGACCAATTCAAGCACAGCATCGCCTAAAAATTCAAGTCGCTCGTTATGAAGAATATGTGCTTTCTTAGCTTCATTCGCATAAGAAGTATGCGTAAGCGCTTGATGGAGTAGATTCAAATTAGTAAAAGAAACACCCAAACCTTTAGATACTTCTATTAAATCTACTTCTCTATCTTTTCCTAAACGTTTTTGTAAGCTCATCTTATTTAACGTATTTCTTTAAAATTATACATGCATTATGACCGCCAAAACCAAGTGAGTTTGACAAAGCGACATTGACTTCTTTTTCACGCGCTTGGTTAGGCACATAATCTAAGTCTAAATCTTCATCAGGCTCAGTATAATTAATTGTCGGCGGTATAATGTTATTCTCAATAGTTAGTGCAGTAGCAATACATTCTATTCCTCCAGCAGCACCAAGTAAATGCCCAGTCATAGATTTAATAGAGCTAATGGCCAAATCATATGCATGCTTACCAAACGATGACTTAATAGCAGCCGTTTCAGTCAAATCATTTAAATGCGTAGATGTACCGTGTGCGTTAATATAATCAACACAATCTGTATGCAAGTTAGCATCTTTTAATGCTTTTTCCATACACTTCGAAGCTTGAACTCCACCTGGTGAAGGTGATGTAATATGATACGCATCGGAATTGGTTGCATAGCCTGCCAATTCTGCATATATGTGTGCGCCACGTTTTAATGCATGTTCTAAACTTTCTAAAATAACAATTCCTGAGCCTTCACCCATGACAAAACCACTTCGATTTTTATCAAATGGTCTAGAAGCTTTTTGAGGCGCATCGTTAAAGTCAGTACATAGTGCTTTCATTGCACAGAACCCTGCCACAGCCGCCGGAGAAATACATGCTTCCGTCCCTCCCGCTACCATTACATCGGCTTCTCCATACTGAATAAGCCTAAAAGCATCGCCAATAGAATTCGTTCCAGTAGCACATGCTGTTACAACACAACTACTTGGACCATTTAAATTGAACACAATTGAGGTTTGACCTGCTGCCATATTCCCAATCATCATTGGAATAAAAAATGGGCTAACACGACCTGGACCTTTATCAAAAAGTGTAGTGTATTGACTATGTAGTGTTTCAATACCACCAATGCCAGTCCCAATAATAACACCAATACGATCACGATCTTCTTTTTCTAGATCGATTTTAGCATCTTCAAATGCTAATTTTGTAGCAGCTACTGCAAATTGTGTACAACGATCCATTCTTTTTGATTCTTTTTTATCGATATATTCTGTGGGATCAAAATCATGAACTTCTCCCGCGACTTGCGCAGTATATTCACTCGCATTAAAACGTGTAATATTATCAATGCCAGACTTACCTTCTAAAAGAGCATTCCAAAATGCATCTTTGCCTATGCCAACAGGTGTAATTGCACCCATTCCTGTAATCACTACTCTATTTTTCAAACAAAGCACCTCACCTAATTTATTGCTTCAACTTCGGCTTGAAGCCTCGCAAATATTTCTTTAACAGGTAATATTTCTTTTATCTTATGAATGTATTCGCCAGTGAATACCAATCCATTTTCCACATCACCCTGTTGCGCACGAATTAATGCCTTAATGATACAGAAATTCTGTTTGCAATGTTTTAGGCATGCATCACATGAATCAATTGGCGAATTACCTTCTATTATTTTCTCAGCAAAAGGATTACGTACTGCACGACCCGGAAGCCCTACAGGACTATTTATTACAACAACATCTTCAGCTTTTGCTTTTAGATAAAATTCTTTTAAAGCTGGAGCTGCATTAGATTCTTCACTAGCTGCAAACCGTGTACCCATTTGCACACCATTCGCTCCAAGATTTATAAGTTCTACAATATCACTGCCTGACATCACACCGCCTGCAGCAATTACGGGAATTTTTACAGCCTCTCTAATTCCGGGAATTAACGATTTTACTGATTGGTCTGTCCCTAAATGACCACCAGCTTCTTTTCCTTCAACAATTACTGCTGACGCTCCAAGCGCTTGTGATATTTTAGCTAATTTTACAGATGAGACAATAGGTACGATAGGTGTATTAGACTCTTTACCTAATCCGAACATATCACGAGAAAAACCAGCTCCAGCTACAACTAAATCAATGCCTTCACTAATAGCAGTTTTAACTAAATCACTAAATTTCCTTGCCGCAACCATAGCATTTATACCAATAATCCCCTTGGTCAATGATCGCGCCAATTTTATTTCGTGTCGTAATTCATCCATTGTCATACCAGATGCAGCAATAAGTCCAATACCACCAGATTCTGCAACAGCAGCAGCTAAACGCGCTGTCGATAAACGTATGGCCATACCACCTTGAATAATAGGTACCGTTGCAACCTTTGTACCAATTTTTAGTTCTGGAAGTTTCAAGAATAACTCCTCCAATCAATACGCATTACCTTTAGAAAGCCCCGCAAAAATTTACGGGACTTTCAGTACAGTAAGACTTAAACTTATTTGTTTTGGTCTATGTAGGTCACAGTATCTTTTACCGTTTTAATTTTTTCAGCTACTTCATCAGGGATTTCAACACCGAATTCCTCTTCAAAAGCCATAATTAATTCAACAATATCAAGAGAATCTGCTCCTAAATCGTCAATAAATGTAGAATCAATAGAAACATCATCAGCTTCAACACCAAGTTGTTCTACTACAATCTCTCTAACTTTTTCAAAAGTCGACACAATCTTCACCTCCTCCCAAAAAACAAACACTTATTTTTACATCACCATACCGCCATCAACATTTAATGTCTGTCCAGTAATGTAAGATGCTTCATCAGAAACGAAGAACATAACAGCATTCGCTACGTCATTCGCAATTCCAAGCTTACCTAAAGGAATTCTCGACACCAACTCTGATTTAACTTGTTCTGACAATACTGCGGTCATATCAGTATCGATAAAACCAGGTGCAACGGCATTGACTGTAATTCCACGTGAAGCCAATTCTTTTGCCATCGATTTAGAAAAACCAATAACTCCAGCTTTGGCAGCAGCATAATTAGCCTGTCCAGCATTCCCTGTCAGACCAACCACAGACGTCATATTTACAATTCTGCCATATTTTTGTTTCATCATGATTTTTGAAACGGCTTTTGTGCAATTATAAATACCTTTCAAATTGGTATTTATCACATCATCCCAATCATGTTCCTTCATACGCATAAGCAAATTATCACGTGTAATACCTGCATTATTAACTAAAATATCAATTTTTCCATGTAAAGCATGAATATCTTTAACCATTGTATCAACAGCTTCCGCATCCGCTACATCAGCTTGGACAAGCATAGCTTTTCCACCATTTTCAATAATCATACTTACGACTTCTTCTGCCGCTTTTACATTACCTGCATAATTTACAATTACGTTTGCCCCAGATTCTGCTAATTTAAGAGCAATAGAACGACCAATGCCTCTTGATGCTCCTGTAACAAGAGCAATCTTTCCGTCTAAAAGCATTTTAACGAACCTCCCCGAAATAATCAAGAGTTTTTTCTAAAGATTCGATGTTTTCAACGTTAAAATTGATAAGCGACTTATCTATTTTTTTATTAAAACCATTTAAAACCTTCCCTGGTCCAACTTCAACAAATAAATTTGCTCCAAATTTTTGCATTTCAGCAACACAATCCTCCCATTTCACAGGACTTGCCGCTTGTTCAATCAAACTTTCTTTAATCGCATTTGCCTTAGTTAATATTTTCCCTGTCACATTTGCAACAACAGGAATAGATGCATCACGTAATGTAATTTTATCTAATTCTAAGGCTAATTTTTCAGAAGCAGGTTTCATTAAGCTACTATGAAACGGAGCACTTACTGGTAATATAACAGTTTTTCTAGCTCCTGCCTCTTTCAATAATTGGCATGCTTGTTCAACGCCTTTTGTTGTCCCAGCAATTACAACTTGCCCTGGGCAATTAAAGTTAACCGCTTGTACTGCTTCACCAGTTTGCATAAGTTCATTACAAATATCAATGATAATTGTTCTTTCTAGCCCTAAAATTGCAGCCATTCCGCCTTGACCAATTGGAACTGCCTCTTGCATAAAAGTTCCCCGTTGTCTAACCAAATGTACCGCATCTTCGAAATTTAATGCTCCAGCAGCAACTAATGCAGAATATTCACCAAGACTGTGCCCAGCAACAATTTCCGGAACAACTCCAGCTTCTTTCAATATCTCATGACAGATTACACTTACTGTTAGAATAGCTGGCTGCGTATTAAATGTCTTTCGCAGCTCCTCTTCCGGACCATTAAAACACATATCTTTAATAGAAAATCCCAGAACATCATCTGCTTTTTTAAAAAGATCTTTAGCTATATCATACTTTTCAAATAATTCTTGTCCCATACCAATCGTTTGTGAACCTTGGCCTGGAAAAACAAAAGCAATTTTACTCATTTTACAACTCCTAACTAAACCTTATTTACAGATATTCTGAATACCACGCATCACAGAAGGTATTCCGTTTACCAATTCTTGCATAATTGTATCCACCGATTTAATTTCATTTAACAGACCAGAAATTTGTCCAATCATAATTGAACCGTTTTCTATATCACCCTTATGAGTTGCAAGATGCAATTTACCTGCGCCTAATTTTTCTAATTCTTCTACCGGCGTTCCTTTTTTCTCTAATTCTAAATACTCCCGAGTCAATTTATTTGCAATTACACGAACCGGATGTCCAGTTGAAACACCTGTAATTACCGTAGAACGATCCTTCGCCTTTAAAACAGCTTTTTTATAATTTTCATGCGCAATGCATTCTTCTGAAGCAACGAAACGCGAACCAATTTGTACCCCTTGTGCACCTAATGCAAAAGCAGCCACGATTCCGCGCGAGTCACCAATTCCTCCAGCAGCAATTACGGGAATATCTACTGCATCCACAATTTGCGGAACCAATGCCATTGTAGTAATTTCACCAATATGTCCGCCGCTTTCCATACCTTCAGCGATAACAGCATCGACACCAGTACGAGCCAAGCGTTTTGCTAAAGCAACAGAAGCTACCACAGGAATTACTTTACTGCCGATTTCCTTCAAAGCAGGAATATATTCCCCTGGATTTCCAGCACCAGTTGTAACAACTGGTATTTTTTCCTCAATCACGACTGCCATAACCTCTTTTACAAATGGAGACATTAACATGATATTGACACCAAAAGGTTTATTCGTAAATGATTTCGCCTTTTTTATTTCATTTCTCAACGCATCTGGTGGCATATGACCAGCACCAATAACACCTAATCCACCAGCATTGGATACAGCAGCAGCTAATTCAGAAGTACCGATCCACGCCATACCACCTTGCATAATTGGATATTTAACATTTAATAATTTACAAATATCACTATTAAACAAAATATTAATCCTCCTTAGCCCATTTCATAACACATGATGCCCATGTAAGCCCGGCACCAAACCCAACCAATACAACAACATCACCTTTTTTTACTCGGCCTGCTTCCACAGCTTCTGATAAAGCAATTGGTATGGAAGCTGCTGAAGTATTTCCATATTTATCAACATTGACAACGACTTTATCCATCGACAAATCAAGACGCTTAGCAGCTGATTTTATAATTCGAATATTCGCTTGATGCGGAATTAAACAATCTATATCACTCGAATTTAAACCTGCAGCCTGCAAAGATTTTAATGCAGCTTCCCCCATGATCTTTATTGCAAATTTGAAAACTTCATTGCCATTCATATGAATATAGTGCAATTTATTCTCAATTGTCTGCAATGTAGCCGGATGCAGACTGCCACTCGCTGGAACACTTAAAAATTCTCCACCAGAGCCATCTGCTCCAAGTTCAACACCTAATATTCCATAACCAGCTTCTACTTCACTTAAAACAGCTGCTCCTGCACCGTCGCCAAATAAGATACACGTATTCCGATCTTTCCAATTCACCAATTTCGAAAGTGTTTCTGCTGCTACTACAAGCACTTTTTTATACATACCCGATTTTATAAATTGACTTCCGGTACTGATCCCATAAACAAATCCTGAACAAGCTGCAGATATATCAAAAGCTGCAGCATTTATCGCTTTCAACTTGTTTTGAATGATGCACGCCGTGGATGGAATCACCATATCCGGTGTTAATGTTGCAAAAATAATCAAATCAATTTCTTCTGGTGATATTCCTGCATTTTCAAGTGCTCTTTCAGCTGCGTGTATCGCAATTTCAGAAGTTGGAACATTTTCTTCAACAATTCTGCGTTCACTAATTCCCGTACGTTCAACAATCCATTCATTATTTGTCTCTACCATTTTTTCCAAATCATGATTTGTTAATACTTTTTCCGGAACATAATACCCTGTACCAATGATTCCAACACTTTTATCATTCGTTTGCATTGTTCAGCATCTCCTCCTTTGCAATACTTTCACTAATGTGCGCTAAAACATTTTTGCTGACATATTCATTTGCAACACCAATTGCACTTTTTATTGCCTTTGCATTAGAGCTGCCATGACAAATGATAAAACAACCATTTACGCCTAGCAGAGGCGCTCCACCATATTCTGTGTAATCAACTTTTTTGCTCAAATTTTTTAAAGTTGACGTTAACATCAACGCTGCCACTTTTGTAAAAATACTGCTTTCTTTAATCGCATCTTTGATTAATTTCATTATAGTTTTAGCAAGTCCCTCGCCAAATTTAAGCACCACATTTCCTACAAATCCATCACAAACAACAACATCTACGCTACCGTTAGGAATATCACGTCCCTCTGCATTCCCAGTAAAGTTAATTGTTTTTAAAGATTTCAATAGAGGATACGTTGCCAGAACTTGTTCATTTCCCTTTGTTTCTTCTTCACCAATATTTAATAAGCCTACTCTAGGCTTCTCTATACCAAAAACATATTTAGAATAAATAGATCCCATAATTGCACTCTGAACCAATTGACGAGGTTTACTATCAACATTCGCACCCGAATCTAAAAGCATAGTAACTCCGTTAATATTAGGTATCGGAGTTGCGATCGTAGGTCTATCAATACCTTTAATTCTACCCAATTCGAATAAGGCGGCCGCAACAGCAGCTCCTGTACTACCTGCAGATAAAACCGCATCACAAATTCCATCTTTGACTAGTTTAGTTGCTACAACTATCGAAGAATCTTTTTTCCTTCTTACCGCCGCACCTGGATGTTCATCCATACCTATAACATCACTGGCATGATGAATTGATATCTTTAAGTTCTGCCACGCAGGACACTTCTCTAGAACAGTCCTAACTTTTACTTCGTCTCCAACTAGAATTATTTCGCAATCATATTCTTGGGCAGCTGTTATTGCACCTAGCACTATTTGCTCCGGAGCAAAATCTCCTCCCATAGCATCAACTGCAATTTTCATATATTAGGACCCTCCATTACTCTAACGAAACCATTATAAACTTTGCTCGAAAGACTTCTTGTGTATCATTTCTCGTTTTAACCCAAATAAAATATTTATTGCCTCTTTTTTTAACGATTTCTGCTTTAGCAATTAATTTTTCTCCAATATGAATCGGAACCTTATATTTTATATTAGCAACTCCAGTTACTGCTGCTGGAGCATCAATGACTGCAAGTGCTAAAGAATTCGCTTGTGAAAAAACATGATGTCCACGAGCAACTTGGGTTTTTTCAAAAACCATATCTTCAGTGACTTTCATTAGAGAAATTCCTGATTTTCCTAGTTCTATATCAATCAGTTCACCAACTACTTCTCCACTTGCAATAGACTTAATCTTTGTTTGGGCATTTTCGGCCATTTTTTTTATGCGTTCACGCAACTCTGGAATACCTAGTTCCAAACGATCTAAACGTATTGTCTGGATACTAACATGCAATAGTTTTGCTAATTCTTCATCGGTCAGAAAAGGCTTTTCTTTCATATGACCCAACAATAATTGTTGGCGATTCTTCTTTTTTACACGTATCATGCAATTATCACCTTTTTTAGTACTAGATACTATAACCAGTTGTTACAGACTATTATAAACATACTAAAGTAAAAAGGCAAGTAAAATAAAAAGAATGAGCAAGATATAAGTATTAACCTATATCTTGCTCACAACAAAATAAATTATTCTGCTACTTCGACAACTATCTTACCATTATAGTGACCACATTCAGAACATACGCGATGTGGCATTTTAGGTTCATGACATTGCGGACATGCAATAAGACCAGGAACAGTTAATTTCCAGTTAGCACGACGTTTATCACGACGAGCTTTAGACATTTTACGTTTAGGTACTGCCATTTATTACACCTCCTTAAAACAAATCAGGTAAAACTACTTCCCTAATTTTCAATTAATTCTTATTTAAAAGTTTTTGTAATGCTGCAAGTCTAGGATCTATAATATGTCGATCGCATCCACAATCTTTTTGGTTTAGATTAGCACCGCACTTAAGACATAATCCGCGACAATCAGAACTACATATGTTATTTAGTGGTTGCGATAATAATATAGTTTCACGAACCAACTCGGAAATATCTATATAATCACCACTAAAACAAATCACATCATCAGAATCAAACTCGGACTGATCTGCCCTTTTATATGTTTCTGAAAAGGAGACTTCTTGCTTTTGCGTGAAATATTCTAAACATCGATCACACTGAAAATATTTTTCAAAATAAATATTGCCATTTATTTTAAAAGCATTCCCCGTATTCACAATATAACCATTTATTGCTATATCACCTCGAATTGAGAACTGCTCAACAATAACATCTAATTTATCAGCAGTGATACTAAAATTAAATTCATATTGCTGTCCTATATTTTCTTGAGATTGTACAACATTAATTTTCATTATATTCCACCTCAACCTCAATCTATTATAGCTATCAAGCTATTATTTGTCAAGATTATTAATTTGTTTTTATTAAATTATAAAACAGTTATTTTAAAAATACAGTATATATTATGCCGTATAAAATGTTAGAATATTACCAGCCTATTAAAATCATGAATTTATACAAAGCAGGTGAAAAAATGGAGTCAATTGGAATTATTGCTGAATATAATCCTTTTCATAACGGACACCGCTATCATTTAGAAGAAACAAAAAAAATCACAAAAAATGAAAATATCATTTGTATCATGAGCGGAAATTTTACCCAGCGGGGTGATTTGGCAATTATCAACAAGTGGGATCGGGCCTCTATGGCTGTGAAAGCTGGAGTTAGCTTAGTCATAGAACTTCCCGTTGTTTTCACGATTCGAAGCGCCCAATATTTCGCAACAGGTGCAATTCGTTTATTAAAAGCATTAGGACTAGTTACAGGCTTGTGTTTTGGTGCAGAAAACGCAAATAATCAACTTCTCAGTCAAATTGCCAAATCCACGACAAATCCCGTTGTATTAAAGCTATTTCACGAGAATATAGACAGAGGAAACAGCTATGCAGCGGCAATGGGGTGTGCAATTTCATCAGTTTATGGAATCGATTCTAAACTTTTAAATTCTCCTAATAATATTTTAGCAATTGAATATATAAGAGCCATCCATTATTACCAAGCAAATATAACTCCAATTCCAATTTATAGAATTATTTCAAATTATCACGATACAAAAATTACACATTCAATTGCAAGTGCAACTTCCATCCGACATGAATTACAATTATCAAATATAAATAATCAAGTGTTACAAGCTACACTTCCTGAATTTAGTTTTAATATCCTAAAAACAACCCTTTCTTCAAATAAAGAGCTCCCGCATCTTAATAACTTATCCGCTATTTTACTCTATAAGCTTAGAACTATGAAGGCTGGAGAAATAAGAAATATCCCTGGAATTTCTGAGGGTTTGGAAAATCGCTTGCTAAACAATGCGAAGAAAGCTATAGATTTAGAAACACTATTAAATCTAACAAAAAGCAAACGTTATCCATTGTCGAGATTACAAAGAATATTGCTTCATATTCTTTTAGCAATATCCAATGAAGATATCAGTAAGTTTGACGAAACGGGTCCATTATATGCGAGGATTTTAGCATTTAACGATCAGGGACGTACTCTTATAAAACAGCTAAAAAAGACTAGTTCTATTCCACTAATCACCAAAACAACCGATTATTTAAATACTACCAAACGCGACAATAATAACTTAACTGATTTAGAAAGTATGTTATCTATTGATACTTACGCTACAGATATTTACGCACTTGCTCATTCACCATTTTGTCCCGGAGGGTTAGATTTTATAAGGTCTCCACTCTATATAAAATAGTTAATATTCTTGATTTTCGATCATTTTATGCAATTCCTCCAAAATACCGTACGTACTTCTTTCCCCAATTAGAAAACATTCATCTATATGGTCAAAAGAACTAGGAGATATATGCGCTACATCTGGCTTGATTAAAATCACATTATCTTGTTTGTGTCTATACTTTCTTAGTTCTCTTTCCATAATATCTATTGATTGAAGAATAACATCAAATATGTTATTTATTTTAGATTGAGAATTTGTATACGCCAAATCAACTGCAATGACAATATCTGCTCCCATGTCAAAAGCAACATCAATTGGAGTTGGATTCAACACAGCTCCATCAACCAGCAACATATCTTCCAATGCATAAGGAACAAATACACCTGGAACTGATACACTTGCCCTTACAGCAGTACTGACCAAACCTTCTGTAAAAACAACTTCTTGGCCTGTATTTAAATCTGTAGCAACTACAGCTAAGGGAATATCTAGCTGTGAAAAACAATTTTTCTTCGTCAGCAAACTCATCGTTTCAATTATTTTTTCTCCTGAAAATAACCCCATTCTTGTTACAAGAAAATCAAGCCAATGTCGTCGGCCTAAATTTTGTGCTAATTTTAAAATTGTATCAGCACTATGTCCACTGCAATATAATGCTCCAATTAAACTACCAATACTGCAACCAGCAATATAATCTATTGATAAACCTTCTTTTTCAAAAACCTTTAATACTCCTACATGTGCAATTCCTCTTAACCCACCAGAACCAAGTGCTAAACCAATTTTAGGTCTCATTTTCCCACCTCGTATTACGCGTTTAATTAGTTATATTTTCTCCTTCTATTCATATATATTATAGAGGCACTATATAAGAATAAGGAGGAAAAATCCTTGCCTATATTACAAAAAGAAAAATCAAACCATTCTAAAATACTTACTTATTTCATTGCATTCTGTACTTTACTTCTTACAGCAGCAATGATCCAATATCCCAAAGAAACTTTTGATTCTGCGATCATCGGTTTGAATTTATGGTGGAATGTCGTTTTTCCATCATTGTTGCCTTTTTTTATATTATCAGAAATACTTATGGGAATTGGGGTTGTTCATGCATTAGGCATCCTATTAGAACCACTCATGCGTCCCATATTCAATGTGCCTGGAATTGGCGCCTTTGCACTTTCTATGGGATTAGCTTCTGGCTATCCAATGGACGCTGTAATCACTTGTAAATTTAGAAAAAACAAACTCTGCAGTACGGTTGAAGCTGAAAGACTATTGGCCTTCACGAATACCGCAGACCCCTTATTTATGTTCGGCGCTGTCGCCGTTGGTATGTTCGCAATGCCCGAACTGGGGTCAACAATCGCTATTTCTCATTACTTAGCAAGTTTTTTAGTCGGATTAATTTATCGGTTTTACGGAAGAAACCGTGATCAATATCATCCACGTAAAGAAAATGTAGACACAAAAAACATTTTTATTCGTGCATTTCATGAATTGTATGTTTCACGAAAAAAAGACAATCGCACATTCAGCGCATTATTAGGCGATTCTATAAAATCATCTATGAACACAATTTTATTAATTGGTGGATTTATTATATTATTCTCTGTCTTTTTAAAAATTTTATCAACCATCGGTGTTACAAATTACCTTGATGCACTTTTTTCACTATTGCTTGGTTGCATTGGATTTAGTACAAATCTTGCTCAATCATTAAGCATCGGCTTATTTGAAATAGATTTAGGTGCCTTATCCGCTAGTCAAGCCATTGCTCCGTTAAGTGAAAAAGTGGCGATTGCTGGAGCAATTATTGCTTGGAGTGGCCTTTCTGTACACGGGCAAGTTGCCAGTATCGTAATTGAAGCTGGAATTAATATGACACCATACATGGTAGCTAGGCTATTACATGCAATCTTATCTGCCATATTGACGCTATTATTTTTAGGTCCGTGGCAAAGTGTTATGAATTTATTTACATTCCCGGTTATGACAAATTCATATTATCCAACTTCTATCTTCTTTTGGGTCGACAAGCTAACACAAACATTGAATCAATTAGTTTTAATTTTATTTATTCTGTTAAGTATTTCTTTAGTTATACACATATTTAAAAAAATCTTTTTATATACAAAAAGATAAGAGAGTAAATTTCTCTTATCTTTTGCTTTTACATTAAAAAGGCCCCTGAAGGGGCTAATATAAAATTGATAAATTAAATATTTCTAATAAATTCAAAAATTAAATTACATTTTATCATTTTTATTTTTGATTCAAATTTTTATGTGCCTGCTGAATAACTTCCAAAGCTCCACCAACATTCGAAACCAAGTGCTTAAACACTTCATCCGCATACTTTAAAGAATCTTCTTTCAACTCTTTAGAATGCTGCATCGATTTTTCCACAATTTCTTGTGCCTGAACTTGTGCTAGTTTAACAACCTCATGTTCGTCTGTTAATTTCGTTGCATAAGTTTTTGCTCTCTCTACAATATCATTGGCTTCACGTTTCGCACCATTGATAATTTGTTCTCTATCTCTAACTAAATTATTGGCTTCTTGAATTTCTCTCGGTAATTCATCTCGTAATTCATCAATTAAACGAACCATATCATCTTCTTCAATTACTCGTTTATTTGTAAAAGGGACTCGGCCAGCTTCAAGCAATAAACGTTCAATTTCATCTAAAATTTCATCAATAGCCATCCATTTAAACCTCCTTCATAGAAAAGCATTGCATTTGATTACATTTTCTTATTTATACATTGTTTTATTTTTATTTCTACACATTCGGGAACAAGTCCTTTAATATTTCCATTAAACTTTGCTAATTCTTTGATTCCGCTTGAACTTAAAAAGGAATACTCATTACTGGTCATCATAAATATTGTTTCCATCTCTGGATCAATTTTTTTAATTAATAAAGCTCTTTGAAATTCATATTCAAAATCACCAATGGCACGAAGCCCTCTAATAATGATACTTGTATTGTGCTTTTTTGCATATTCACTTAACAAGCCAGAAAATGAATCTACCCTTATATTCTTAATATGTTTTGTAGATTCCTTCAGTAAGTCAACTCGCTCTTCTACTGTAAACATAGGCTTCTTATTGGGATTATGAAAAACGCCAACAATGACTTCATCAAACATATAACTTGCTCGTTCGAAGATATCTATGTGTCCATTCGTTACCGGATCAAAACTCCCAGGGCATACTGCAATACGCACACTAACTCCTCCATCTACTCTATATTCATTTTCTCATATGCGAAAAAGCTTACAATGGTTAATCCATACTTTTGACTGCGAATTAAATTCAAATTTGAGTATTCAGCTTTTATTTCATCTTCTTTAGAATGTTCAATAACTACGAGTCCATCATTTTTAATGATAGACAACTGGTCTAAAGTCTCCAAAATTTTTCCGACAAATCCCTTATTATAAGGAGGATCACAAAAAATCAAATCAAAAGTTTTTCCAGCGGTGTGAAATTTATGTAATGCCGAAAAAACATCAATTTTAAAGACCTCTGTCATTTCAAATAATTTTGTATGAATTGCATTCTCTTTAATAACATTAAAACTATTGATATTATGATCAATAAAAGTAGCCTTTTCAGCACCCCTGCTTAAAGCTTCTAAACCAAGATTACCTGTTCCAGCAAACAAATCTAATACATTTGCATGATAAACACGACCACCCAAAATATTAAATACGGATTCTTTGACTCGATCAGCAGTAGGTCTTGTCAACAAACCTTTTGGTGCCTTTAACTTACATCCTTTTGCAACGCCCGTTATTATCCTCATACTTTACCTCTATTATCTTTATCGAATATAATATTAACACATTTTTTTCATATAGTGAACTACTATTGTCAGACTTAAATATTTGATTTATTATAGTATGATGATATTAGTAAAGTTCTATAATACATATATCAAGATCAAATAAAGGATGATACCTGATGAACTATTTTCATGTAGTAATAACGACTTTATTATTAATAACATTCACCTTCTTCAGCGCTCTTCCACAAAAAGCAACGCGATTAGAAACAAAACAAACCTATACTTATACAATCCTTTTATTACCATTAGACAGTAGACCCGCATGTACTAAATTCATCTATGATTTAGGCAAAATTGCAAATATAAAAATTATAATGCCCCCCAAAGAGTTTTTAGACAACTACAAAGAAACTGCACAAACAACTTTATTAAGAGATTGGTTATCTGAAAATATAAAAAATGTTGATGCAAGTATCATTTCTATCGACATGCTAATTCATGGCAGCCTCTTAGCTTCCAGACATCCAACTGGTACGCCCGATGACGCAAACGTTACTTTACAATTATTAGAATCGATTCATGATAATCACCCTAAAATCCCGATGTATGTTTTCAGTATTTTACCTCGTTTATGGCCAGCAGATAATAATGAGAATCAAAAATATCAAAAACACCTTCTGGAATATTCAAAGCTAAAAGATCAAGTATATACATTTGAAAATCCTATAGATTTAGAAAAATTAAAGGAATTAGAAAATATAATTCCTTCCCAAGTATTGCAAAAATATGAAAATTTGTATCAAAAAAATGATCAATTAAATAGAAATTTAATTCGCTTAACACAAAAAGGCGTATTTAAACAGTTGATTATAGGGCAAGACGATAGTCAAATGTTTGGTATCCCAAACATTACAAAGCGGCAACTAGCCCACTATTTATTACAACAACAAATTTCTTCGGATAAAGTAGAAATCACCAGAGGAGCAGACGAAATCGCACTTACTTTATTAGGCAATATAACTAATCAGATCTATCATTACAAACCTAAAATTAACGTTCAATATTCTGATGATGAAGCCGCCAGCATGATTATGCCATATATGCCAAATTCCGTATCAACTACAGTAAAAGAAAAAATTGATTCCATTAACGGTCACATCGTAAGTGAACCTGAAGATGCTGATTTCATTTTATTTGTGCACATCGGAACAGAGAAAAACAAATTTAATCGTTTTGCGATAAATAAAAAAATAAAATTACTATTAGAAAAGAATTACAAAGTGGCACTTGTGGATTTAAGTGAAAACTTCTCATACGCTGAAACAATCTTCCCTAATTTAGTCAATAACGCAGCTCCAATCAATCATTTAATTTCTTATGCAGGTTGGAATACATCAAGCAATTCTATTGGCACCGCTCTCACACAGGCAACAATTTTTACGGCTAGATTACAGACTGCTACTGAACCTAATGACATTCTTTCTTTATATAAAAATAATTTAACCTTTTTAATTTCTCGTTATCTTGAAGATTATTATTATTTAAAAGATATCATTGATACCATCAATGATAATTTAAAAACCTCAAATATAAATCCTTATGATTTAGACGAACATTATAGTGCTGCAAATAAGTTATTAAATGTCGAAATGCACAAAAAAGTAAATTTAATTCAACATACTCAAGCTTTTAATTCTCCACTGCCTATAGCAATACACAATAAATTTATAGAAATTAAACCATCTAATTTAGAAATAACAACTTACTTTCCCTGGTCTAGAACATTTGAAATTTATCTAGATACCCAAATGGGAATAGAAAAACTTGAAAACAATTAACTTTTAAGCTTGACTAAAAACTTTTCTAGTTGTATAATATTTAATTGTCAGATGATATATTTTGACTTTCTCATTGGGGCGTCGCCAAGCTGGTAAGGCACGGGACTCTGACTCCCGCATTCGTTGGTTCGAATCCAGCCGCCTCAGCCATATTTTAAAATTAAACAACTGAGATAAATAAAAGCAGCTATTCAATGAATAGCTGCTTTTATTTATCTCAAGTAACTTCTACTAGCTTTATCCCAAGAACTTTTATACTAAACGCATTATTAAAAGCTCCACTATTTCATATTATAAATAAATCTATTCCTCTTTTTACAAATAAGAATTACACTCACTATCTTTATAGCATAAAAAAACCGCTCTTACGAGCGATTTTTTTATGCTATTATGCTTTGCAAAATACATGCATAATTTTACGTAATGATTTAGGCACAGATAAAACATATATTTTCAAAGATTTCATCATAATCGCCCCCTTATTACACCCACATAGCAAATTTACTATATACTATGTAATAAATAAATCATTGGCTACTACTATTTTCCTCTAGGCGCATTAATACAAAACATAAATCAGATAAACGATTTAATACAATAAGAACGTCTTGCGAAATTTTTTCATTTCTAGCCAAAGTCCAGACTTTACGTTCAG
Organism: Massilibacillus massiliensis; assembly: GCF_900086705.1. Taxonomy (NCBI): domain Bacteria; kingdom Bacillati; phylum Bacillota; class Negativicutes; order Selenomonadales; family Sporomusaceae; genus Anaerosinus; species Anaerosinus massiliensis. The sequence goes on from NZ_LT575483.1 coordinate 292,703, forward strand.
CCCTACGAACCACAGTTCTTGCTAAGTCTAACGCGGCTCCGCCCTTACTATTTCCCGAAATCAAAAATTTATTTAACGGAGGTAATTTAGAATCTATTTGATCAATCATCGACTCCAAATAAGAAATATGATCTACTGTAATATACTGACCTTCCGAAGTACTTGCTAATTCCGCCATGAGCGACATATTCATCTCTTGTAATTTATAAATCACTTCTTGAATAAACGTTTTTTCACAAAATGCTCGAGCTAAACCTAGAGCAGAGTTAATTTCATCAACAGTGCCATATGCATCTACACGTAAAGAATCTTTTTCCACGCGTTCGCCTGTATATAACCCAGTACTTCCATTATCACCAGTTTTAGTATAAACACTCATATAAGCATCTCCAATAAATTAATAATAATTAAGCAAATATTTCTGCTTCATTAAAAAAAATATGAATTTCACGTTCTGCACTCTCTTTACTATCAGAAGCATGTACAGCATTACAGCTCATACTTTCCGCAAAATCGGCACGAATTGTTCCTGGTTCTGCTTTCTCAGGATTTGTAGCACCATTTAGTTTTCTAACTTTACCGATTGCATTCTCGCCACTTAAGACCATAGCAACAATTGGACCTGATGTCATAAACTCTACTAAAGATGGATAAAATGGTTTTTCAACATGTTCAGCATAATGTTTTGCAGCCAATTCAGGTGTCATCTTCAATAATTTTAGAGCTGTTATTGTTAACTCACTCGCCTCATAACGTTTAATGATTTCACCAGTATAATGTTTGCTAAATGCATCTGGTTTGATTAGAACTAAAGTACTTTCCATAATAATAAAAATCTCCCTACCTTAAAATATATTCTTGCGCAACTAAATTATAGTTGATTGCAGACTCTTTAATTGCTCTGACTTCTTCATCCGTAAGTGTACGAACAACTTTGCCAGGCGCCCCCATTACCATAGAATTTGGGGGTATCTCTTTTCTTTCTGTCACGAGTGTTCCTGCGGCAACAATACAATTGTCACCAATCTTACAATACCCTAATAAGATAGCTCCCATACCGATTAAGCAATTATTGCCTACTGTACATCCATGAACAACTGCATTATGTCCAACAGTGACATAATCCCCTATAATAGCAGGATGATCTCCCATGACATGAACGGTAGAATTATCTTGAATATTTGTGTATTTTCCAATATGTATACGGTCAATATCTCCTCTTAATACAGAATTAAACCAAATACTTGAACCATGCTCAATTTTTACATCGCCAATGATGACTACACCATCTGCCACATATACACTACTATCTATCGAAGGTTTTAATGATTTATACGGTACGATACTTTTTTCGTCCATTACTTTAACACCTCTTTAAATATTTTCTGTATATTTCATAAACATCAGTTATTACTGTTTCTAATATTATACAATATTCTGATAATACTAATCAACCTTCTTATCCAATTCTTTTTTAATTCCTGATAACATTTCCATAGAATTATGATAAATTTTCCTCTTTAAAATAGGATTCATCATTGCCGCAAGCATTGGTATGCCAAAATCAAAATTTACGATCAACTTGACATTAACATACTCATTTTCTTGAAATAATGACCATTCCCCATCAAATCTTTTTAAATCTCCCTCTAATTGTTGATATGCAATATGAAAATTATCTCGATCAAAACAATCTAATTCCTTCCAATTTATTTCTAGACCGTCCACCTTACTTTTCCATTCCGTTATTGTTGTATCTGGAGTTCGTTCTAATACCTTTACACTAATTAAATTTTCCATAAAACGCGGATATTGTTCCATATCTTTTATAAACGCATAAACTTTTTCACAATTTCCTTTCATTAATAAAGCTGCTTCAACACAAGGCATAAAATCCCTCCTAAAATTCATCCGTTAATTGACTCGCTTGTTTTACAATATCATGTAATATTTCAGATATATCATCAATTATTTCATAAGAGATGATAAACGGCGGCTCAAACCGAATAACTTTAGGATTATTTAAAGTATATGCCACCATAATATGTTGTTTAATGCACTCTGCCATGATAAACCCACCAAGACCTTCTTCAGTCATCTCAATCCCAATCATTAAGCCTCGCCCTCTAACCTCTTGGATAACTTTTGGATATTCTTCTTTTAACGTATTTAACTTGCGCATGAAGTACGCACCTTTTTCAGCAACTTCATATGTAAAATATTCTTTCTTTAATATTTTAATGGTTTCTATTGCAGCAACACAAGCCAACTGATTGCCACCAAAAGTCGATGTATGTAAAAATGGACTTTCAATATATTTACTCCATATTTCTTCTTTTGCACAAAAAGCCCCGATTGGCATAACACCGCCACCCAATGCTTTTGCAACGATCATTATATCGGGAATAACTTGATGAGCATCTACCGCAAACATTTGTCCGGTCCGCCCCAATCCAGTTTGGATCTCATCACAAATCAATAAAATATTTTTTTCATCACATAAATTTCTTAATGCAGGAATATATTCTTGCGGTGGCACTATAATCCCACCTTCACCTTGTATAGGTTCTATGATAATTGCAGCCGTATTATGATCAATTTCCCGTTCTGCAGCTGCAATATCGCCGAAATCTACATGGACGAAATCTGGAAGTAATGGTTTAAATGGATCACGAAATAAATCACGCCCCGTAGCAGTAAGTGAACCAAAAGTTTTGCCATGAAATGCATTACGCATAGATATGATTTTGGTTTTCTCGGTATGCAATCTAGCTAATTTGAGTGCACCTTCCACAGCTTCCGTTCCGCTATTTACAAAAAAACTATATTTCAATCCTTTAGGTAAAATCTCTGCTAGTAATGATGAAAGTTCTGCCAACTTATCATTCAAAAATATTTTACTTGATAATGGTATATAATCTAACTGCCTTTTCACCGCTTCAATAATAGCTTCATTTCGATGACCTAAACTAAATACACCATACCCCCCCAAACAATCAATATATCTATTCCCCTTTGTATCAAACACATATATTCCTTTTGAGTAACATTCAATTGTTGCTAGTCCCATTATTTTAAACAATTTTGCAATGGCTGGATTTACATTCTCTTCATATCTTTTTAATGTTAATTGAGTTAATTCGTCCTTACTCATTTCAAACCACCTCCGTAAATGCGATACTCTTCTATATCTTACATCGCTATTTTATTACTAAATATTGAAATCTACATTTCACAGATTTGTTTTCTTTGTATTAAATAAATATCGATTATTCTCATGCGCATTCATATCGATAATGATGATTTCATTTCCGATTTTTTTTATTGCTCGCCAAGGAATCATATGTGCTTTACTCTCTGATAAAAATGGAAATAACGAATGCTTTGCCGGCAATAAAATAGAACTAATTTTACCGCTTTTCTCATCAAAAAGAAGCTCACATTCATCTACAATATTTAATTTTACCCCATCATTCATATTGATAATTTCTTTTCCGTACAATTCACTTATTCGCACTTATTTCACCCGCTTTATTAAATTTATTATAATCGGTTGCACAATAGCTAAACTAATTGCTACAAAAGCTAATGGATCCATATCAACAACAAAAAAATTAACTTTTTCTGGTACAGAAATTTTTAAAAATGAAACCAGCATGATTAGAGATAAATAAATACCTCCTGCAATAGCAATCAATTCTTGAATAGCCAAAGATAAAGGAGAATTTTTTTTCTCCACTTCAAATTCCTTGCGATAATTACAAGATCTAAGCCAAACTGAATAGCCCAAACAAAAGCAAAATACTATTATAATTCCCATATAAACATATAATACCTCCCAAGGTATATTAATAAATTATATGAGACACTTCACACTTTATACATAGAAATAAAATAAACAGGCATGACATTCATACCTGTTTATTTTATTTCTATGAAATTATAGGGCTCTTACCCCCTGATGATCTATTTTTAGTTCCAAATATTTAGCAGCAATGTTATGTTCTTTAAAAGCGGCAACCATTGCTTCACCAATTTCCTCCACACGATTCGTAGCAAAAGCAATCAAGCATGGCCCTGCACCACTCAGTACAGCTCCCAAAGCCCCCTGCTCGATTGCAGCTTTCAATACATTTTGCATACCAGGTATTAATTTTTCACGATATGGCTGATGAATTCTATCATCTAAAGCACTTCTTAAATGCTCTAATTCACCCTTACAAAGTGCTCCAACTAATAAAGCCGTGTGACTAATATTAAAAACTGCATCTTTTATCGATATAGTATCTGGTAAAACTTTTCTTGCAGCTTTCGTAGATAAATTAAAATTAGGAATCGCAACCACTAACTTTAAATCGACTTCTGGGATAAAAGATAATGTTTTGGCTTGTTGATCTTTCATAAGGCTTAAGGTGATACCTCCAAAGATTGCCGGAGCTACATTATCTGGATGACCTTCTATCTCCGTTGCCATTTGAAAAATTTCTTGTTTGTCAAAAACATTTCCAATTGCAAGATTGGCCGCCATTAGTCCCGATACAATTGCAGCTGCACTACTCCCAAGACCTCGAGACAAAGGGATATTATTTAGCATTCTAATATGTGCTCCCTGATATTGCTCTCCCGCTTTTTGCAGAAGCATTTGCATTGATTTCCAAACAATATTACGTTTGTCGCATGGAATACTATTTTTTCCTTCACCAGTAATTTCTACAATAATTTTATTCTCTCTCAATAAAGAAACTTCTAATTCATTATAGATATTACAAGCCATTCCAATTGAATCAAATCCAGGACCACAATTGGCAGTCGTTCCGGGCACACGAACTCTAACTGTATTTTCTCCCTTTAACATGACACAATTACGCCTCCTGAGGTGTTTCAACCCTAATAATATTACGAATTTCAGATACAACTGATAAATCCTTAATTGTGGTAGACGCCTTTCTAAGATTTTCTTCTGCTACATTATGCGTAATCAGCACGATCTCAGCACGATTATTGACTTTCCGCGTTTGAATCACAGAATTTAAGCTAACACCAGACCTGCCAAAAACTCCAGCAATTGTTGCTAATACTCCTGGTTCATCTTCAACCAATAGTCTTACATAATATGCAGAAGCCGTTTTTTCTATCGGACAAACCTTTCTATGTTCAAAACAAGTACAACGCACACTACCAACAATATGATTTACAATATTTCTAGCAATATCAATTACATCACCTACCACAGCACTGGCTGTAGGTTTTTCTCCTGCTCCACGTCCATAAAACATAGTTTCACCAACTGCATTTCCTTTTACAAAAATTGCATTAAAGACATCACTGACTGCAGCAAGCGGATGTTCTTTAGAAATGAAAACTGGATGTACCCTAACATCAACACCATTTTCTCCGCAGTCCTTAGCAATTGCTAATAATTTTATTACATAACCCAATTCACGTGCATACTCAATATCCTCAGGTGTAATTTTCGTAATACCTTCTACATAAACATCCTCTAACCCAACTCTTGTGTTAAAAGCTATAGACGATAAAATTGTGATTTTACGTGCCGCATCCAGACCTTCCACATCTGCTGTAGGATCCGCCTCAGCATACCCCTTTTCTTGCGCTTCTGCAAGCACTGCATTATAATCCATTTTCTCATCTGTCATTTTTGTTAACATATAATTGGTCGTTCCATTTACAATCCCCATTACCTCGGTAATTTTATTTGCAGTTAAGCATTGTTTTAATGGAGTAATAATGGGAATCCCACCACCAACACTAGCTTCAAACATAAAATCAACATCATGTTTCTTAGCTGCTTCAAACATTTCGCGACCAAATTTAGCAACAACATCTTTATTCGCAGTTACTACATGTTTTCCAGCATTTAACGCACGCAACATATATTCTTTCGCGGGATTTTCTCCTCCCATAACTTCAATCACAATATCAATTTCCTCGTCGTTTATGATATCATTCACGTCTGAAGTTACAGAAAAATCGCCTTCAATCGTACGCTTTTTATTTATATCTCGTACTAAAACTTTTTTTATCTTTACATTTCCCCCAACTTTTTGAGAGATTTCATATGCATTTTCTTTTAAAACTTTTAAAACGCCTCCACCGACAGTTCCCAATCCAAGCAGTCCGATATTAATATTTTTTTTCATACTGTTCAAATCCTTTCCTTCAGGAGGACACTATGCTTGTCCTAATACTTCTAAACGTTTAACACCCTCAACCATTCTCAACTTATCTAATAAAGCTTCTAAATCAACAACCAGTTCAGCAGTTTCAATAGAAACCGTAGCATTTGCTACGCCCTGTAACGGAATTCCTTGATTAATTGTTAATACACTTCCAGCATCTGCTGATATGGTATTTAAAACACGAGATAACACACCTTGCTTATGTTCTAACAATAATGTTAATGTTACTATTTTATCTTGGCTTGCTTCATAAAAAGGAAAAACAAAATCTTTATATTTATAATATGCGCTCCGGCTCAATTCCATTTTTTCAACAGCTTCATTAATGGTTTTTGCCTCACCACGTTTTAACATTTCCTTAACGCGAATTGTTTTTTTTATTGCTTCTGGTAATATTTCTTCTCTAACTAAAAAAAATCCTGATTGTTGTTTATTCATAACGAAACCCTCCGTGTTTTTACAATGGATAATAATCTATGTACAGAAGACATTATAACATTATTACTTTACAAATTACAATAGGAAATCCCGATTAAAATTTATGATTTCATATCGTTTTATAGAAAAACAAGAGGCCGTCTCAAAAGAGACAACCTCTTATTATTAAAAGATAATACAAATTAACCCGCCGCTTCCATCATTCACAATCTTGGTTAAAGCATCGCGTAGTTTTATCTGAGCATTTTCAGGCATGCCGGCCAACTTATTTTGAATGCCTTCTCTTACAAGTGAATTTAACGATTTACCAAATAAGTTAGTGCGCCAAATTCTTTCCGGTTCACCTTCAAATTCTCGCATTAAATACTGAATTAATTCTTCACTTTGTTTCTCTGTACCTAATATTGGCGATATTTCTGCCTGCACATCGGTCTTTATAATATGCAACGATGGAGCAGTTGCTTTCAGTCTAACACCAAATTTATTTCCGGTCCGAATAATTTCAGGCTCTTCTAATACCATCTCATCTATCTGCGGAGCAACAACAGCATATCCTGTTTCTTTTACCTGTTCTAATGCATCCGCTAATTTATCATATTCTCTTTTTGCAACTGCTAAACTTTGCATTAAACGCAGCAAATGGTGTTCCCCACTAACTGTAAATCCAGTTAATTCTTCTATAACTTGATAGAATAAATCACCTCTAGCAGTAATTTCAATTACTGCTACGCCACTGCCTAAATCCATATCTTGTAAAATAACATCAGCAACAAATTCACAATTTGCCAATTCATCGATCGCACCATCAATATCACGAAGTCTACGAATTTCTCCAATAACTTCATTAACTGAACTTGTGAATTTTTCCTTTAACCAATGTGTATCACTTAATTCTTCTACCCATTTTGGCAATTCAATATTTACTTCTTTTACAGGGAACTCATACAATACTTCTTGTAATATTGCATAAATATCTTCACTGCCCAATTTGGCACAATCTACAGGAATTACCGGAACATTATATTTTCCTTCTAACTCAGCAACTAATTCAAGAGTTTCCATTGCAGTTGGCTTATTTGTATTTATAATCACTAAAAAAGGTTTTTGAAGCTCTTTTAATTCTGAAATCACACGTTCTTCCGCTTCTATATATTTTTCTCGTTCTAGTTCAGTCACACTGCCATCCGTACTAACAACTAATCCAATCGTAGAATGTTCTGTTATTACTTTTTTTGTTCCTATTTCAGCGGCTTCTTGAAAAGGTATTTCTTCTTCAAACCAAGGAGTAAGTACCATACGCGGGACATCTTGCTCCGCATACCCCAAGGCACCCTCAACAGTATAGCCAACGCAATCAACCATGCGTACTCTCACTGCAACATTATCCTTAATACTTATTTCAACAGCTTCATTTGGAATAAATTTAGGCTCCGTTGTCATGATTGTTTTTCCAGCAGCACTCTGTGGCAGCTCATCTTTTGCACGTTCTTGTTCATATGGATCCGTAATATTTGGCAAAATCATCGTTTCCATAAACTTTTTAATAAAAGTTGATTTACCCGTACGTACCGGACCAACAACACCAATATAGATATCTCCCCCAGTACGTTCAGCAATATCTCTAAATAAATCAAACTTCTCCATATATGTAATCCCTCCCCACACAATAGATAGTTTTTGTGAGCGATCGCCGATTAAACTCCCCCCTCACTTAGATAAACTTATTCATACGAGAAGGAAAATAACATGAATGAACTTTTAGCAATGCTCATTAGTCATTAATAAATATATGATGAATCTATCATTCTATGCCCAATATTTTCATATAAAAAATATAAGCATGTATTCATAAAATCATTGAACACATGCTTATATCAATTTACTTATTTAGATTTCCAGCTTTTATTTTAGATTCATTCCCTCGAATTAATCGTTGAATATTGGATTTATGCCTGTAAATTATAAAACAAGCAGCTAAAATACTGAAATATAAATATTCACCCGGCACACCAAAATAATACGCACAAATAGGCACCATAGTTGCTGCAATAATAGAAGCCAATGACACATATTTCGTAAAATATACGATAACAAGCCAAATTGTAAATACAATAACTGTAACTTTCGGCATGAGCATTGTAATAACCCCCAAACCAGTAGCAACACCTTTTCCACCTGTAAACCGCAGTAAAATCGACCAGTTATGGCCAACGATGGCCGAAATTCCACCTAATATCATAGCAAATGGCGTACCAATAAAATAATAACCAAATAAAACACCTAGCATCCCTTTTAAAAGATCCATACTAAAAATCACTATAGCTGGCTTTACCCCTATAATTCTATAAGCGTTGGTAGCACCAATATTTTTACTTCCATGATCCCGCAAGTCAATTTTCCAAATCAATTTACCCAAAATTAATCCATTCGGTATAGATCCAATGAAATAAGCCACTACAACTACGAGAAAATTTTCCACTTCTTAGCCTCCTATAAAACCGCGTGAATCTTAATTCTCTTCTTCTTTTCTTCCTCTAACAACTAACTTAAGGGGTGTTCCTTCAAAACCAAAGCTTTCCCTTAACTTATTTTCCAAGAAACGCAGGTAAGAAAAATGCATAATCTCCGGTTCATTTACAAAGAAGATAAACGTCGGTGGTTTTATATCTGCTTGTGTCGTAAACAATATTTTAAGTTTTTTTCCTTTATGAGAAGGTGGTGGATTTATTGATGTAGCATCAATAATAATTTGATTTAATACACTGGTCTGAATCCGCATTGCCTGTTGTTCAGCAACGTATTTTACTAGATCAGTTACCCTATGTACACGTTGCTTTGTTAACGCGGAAGTATATAATACAGGTGCATATTGCAAAAAGCCAAGCTCGCTACGTAAATTTTCTGTGAACCTTAAAGACGTTTTATCATCCTTTTCAAGCAAGTCCCACTTATTAACAACGATAATAACACCCTTACCACCTTCATGTGCATACCCAGCAATTTTTTTATCTTGTTCTGTAATTCCTTCAGCAGCGTTAATCACCATTAATACAACATCAGATCGATCTATAGCTCTAAGAGAACGCATTACGCTATAACGTTCAATTGGCAAATCAATCTTCGCTTTTCTCCGCATTCCAGCCGTGTCAATTAGAATAAATTTAATTCCATCTTTTGAGAAATGTGTATCAATTGCATCACGCGTAGTCCCAGGAATATCACTAACGATAACACGTTCTTGTCCTATCAAAGCATTTACTAAAGAAGATTTCCCCACATTTGGTCGACCAATTACAGCAATACTAATTTCATCAGTTTCTTTTGCTTCATTTAAATTTTTTGGAAAAGACTCCACAATTTTATCTAATAAATCACCAAGATTTAAAGCATTTGAGGCCGAAATTGGAATGGGGTCACCTAAACCTAGATTGTAAAATTCGTAAATATCTACTTCCCGATTTGGACTATCAATCTTATTTACAGCTAACAATACAGGTTTTTTACTATTTCGTAAAATATGGGCTACTTCAATATCAGCTGTTGTCATACCTGTTTTTCCATCAAGAACAAATACAACAACATCGGCTTCTTCAATAGCTAAATTGGCTTGATAACGCATTGACTTTAAAATATGATCCGTAGTTTCAATTTCAATTCCACCCGTATCAATCATTGTAAATTCACAGTTTAACCACTCTGCATCAAGATAAATTCTATCTCTAGTAACGCCTGGAATATCTTCTACGATTGAAACTCTTTTTTTACCTATTTGATTAAATAAAGTTGATTTACCTACATTTGGACGACCGACGATCGCAACTATTGGTTTACTCATTCGCATCACCTATCTTTTATTTATTTTGAGAATATGCTCCATTACTTTGCCAAGTGTAAACTTTACTTTCATTCTTTATTTGAACATTACCTTCATGCCAATTCAATAAAATATGTTTTAGTTCAATTCCATTATTGGCAACTCGTACATCACTATCCAAATCCTTTGATAAATCATTCAGTGTATAATCATCTAAAAAAATATTTTCGCCACTTCTAAGTGATACCCCAGGGATAATAATTCCAGATCGTTTATCCGGTGCTTCTTGTAAAGCAGCTAAAATATCTTGTCCCGTCAATAACCCTGTTACAGTGATATCTTTACCAAAAAATTGATTTTCTACTGCGACCAGTCTAACAAATAAATTAGGAATTTCTAGCTGATCAATTAGAGGCTGTAAAACAAGCTTTGCTGATTTGCCACATACAACATCTAAGTATATAGGTTGTTCATACGCATTGCAAATAATATCTTTGGACTCTTCCCACTCAGAAATGAATTTTCTCGTTAGTCCTATCCCATTTTCCAGTTGTGGAAACCCGTCATAATACTCATAATTAGGAATTTTTCTATCCGCTAAAAAATAAAATTCATCCCCTAAATAAACAAAGTTATTTTTAATCTTATCACGATTGACGATTTTCCAATCTTCAATCATATCAATCACATCATTTGCTTGCTCTTTTGTAAACATGTTGAGGGGATGACAACCCTCCCGGTATCGTGTAAGCCCGACCGGAACAATTGCTACTGATAATATAAACGGTTGAAACGCCAATAAATCATCCAACGTTTTTTTCAAAATAGGCCCATCATTAATTTCTGGACAAAGCACGATTTGCGTATGAAAATCAATATCATCCATCTTTAGTCGATCTAATTGCTCCAATATATTTGCAGCACTCTTATTATGTAACATTTTAGCCCTTAATGCACCATCTGTTGTATGTACAGATACAAATAACGGAGACAAATGTAATTTTTTTATACGATCAAAATCTTCATCGTTCATATTCGTTAATGTAACAAAATTTCCATATAAAAAGGACATCCTATAATCATCATCTTTTATTGCTAAGCTTGAACGCATGTTCGGCGCAATTTGATCTACAAAACAGAACCAACACTGATTATAACAACGTTGAATTCCGTCAAACACGGCGTTTTCAAACTCTACACCTAACTCTTCATCATATTCTTTATCAAATTCAATAAATTCACGTTCACCATCTTTTTTTTCAATAAGTAACGAAACCTCTTCATCAGCCAGAGCAAAACTAAGATCTATAATATCTCTTAGCTTTTGTCCATTAATCTCCAAAATTTTATCGCCAACTTCAAGACCTATTTCTTCCGCAATACTCCCCTCATCTATACTAGCTACTACACCATAACAGATCAAAACTTTCACCTCATAAAATCATTCATTCTTTCATAATATAGCAAGGAGTGATTTTAATCATCACTCCTTGCTATATTATTATACATGATTTATCTTATCTTTTCTCCACATCATCATCATTTTTTACTTCTTTTTCTGAATTCTTACTCCCAAATACGTCTTTAAATTCATTATGAGCAAAATTATGCATTTTTGCTTTTGCTTCCTTCATACCACCCGTACTTATAAGCATAAATATTATCACACCTCCTACTAAAAATGCAATAATATAACCAATAGATTTTACAGAACCAGAAATTCCTGCCTCTTTTGTTCCCACGCCAGCACTGCCTTCTACATTACTAGGGTTAGCCGAGGTTACACCTAGTACTCCAGGAATTATATCCGCAAACATCGCAATACCACGTTCAGCTTCCTCTCGTGCATTTGTATGTGCGCCAACTTCTATCAGCATAGATTTAGGATGTAAATCTTGATTATAATCGCCACCCTTTGCAAAAAATATGCCTTTTACTAAACCGGGATGCTGCTCATCGGATACAGCTTTCATCTGCAACGCATATTCTTCGATCTGCTTACTTGTTGCTCCGAATTTTCCAACAACCAACTGAATTTTTGTAAAATCCTCGTTATCACCTTTATAGGCTTCTGGTGGCGTAGCATCTCGATGAATATCAAAGATTGCATCTGGCTGCTGTTCTTTTAGCAGCTTAACAACCGTACGTCTAGAGCGTTCATAAGCCATATCATCATGCGGACTATGATTTGCATCAGAATGAATTGCCTCTATTCCCTTTTCCTCTAGCGCTTTTGCTAAAGAATCTCCTACTTTTATAATTCCACCATCGCCCTCATCACTACTTTCAGTACCATCACTAGGTACATACGATTCATCATTATGTGTATGGTATAAGGCTACTTTTTTTATATTTTCAGCTTCTGCAATTGATGTTTGAAAAAAACTCCACCAATATTTTTTTGCTTTATAGCTATCTAAATATTCAACTAAATTAATATCACCAATAAATTTGACGCTTGCATTTTTTCCATCAATTTTTACAATTTCATATCTCTTATTATTTGCTGTTAAAAATTCATCACCAATATGCGCTTTCCAACCTGTAATATAGACGATCGAACCGGATTCATCAATCATATTATAATAATTGGACTGCGCTTTTACCGGTACAACTATAAACAAAATAAGAAAAGTTAACAACATAATCCTCAAAATTTTATTCATGTTCTCCACCTCTAGAAGAATTTTCTTTAGATTTTTTTCTTTCTTCCATAGAAATGACACGCGAGCTCTTTTTTAAATTTTTTTCCGGAATCCCCAGTTCTTTACTAAATTCATAAGCACTCGTTATTTTACTTGTATGTGCTTTATGACCACCTTGCAATTTTTCACGTGTTTCACCTACCAATTCAGCCATCATAATTGCCACAAATCCAGCAATAACTACAACATCAAAAACTCCAGCTCCACCTATAGCAGTGGTTCCTACGATTCCTCTACTCGCCAAATTCATAAAATGAATTATATCGCTTAATACAATACCTAAGACGCCCCCAATAAAGGCGCTTCTTCTTGATCTACCAATGACATATGCTACAATTCCGGCTGAGATACCATAAATCAATTTAGGGTCAAAAAACATATTCTCTGGTTCATAAGGCAAATAACGTGAACCTAAAAAAACAATAAACGCAACCATCAGCATTGCTAAAATCGCACGAATTCTCTCAATCGTTTGGTCCGCCTTTATCATCAGCCAGATAGATAATAAAGCAGGCAATAGTGCACCACCAACATTTACGGTCAAATTACCACTAGTGGAAATCGGTATATCAATAAAACTTCCAACCACCATTGCTAAAATAAACAAAATTGCCTGCTTATCAGTTAAACGCATTCTATCTAATAATCTTTGTGCAATACCAAAATAAACAAAAACTCCAATTACAAGTAAAGCAATCATTCCCAACGGCATATTCATTTACATACCACCTTTTATTCATAAAAATATCATCAGAAATAGATTGCCCGATTTTATAGATTGAAATACAAAAAACATGGTTTTTAGCCATGTTTTTTGTATTTCAATCTATAAAACTAAAAATTTTTAATCCGCAAAGTTTTTAAATAAGTGCCCAAATTTATCACCTAGTGTACTTTTAGTTTCTGCTTGTGCTTCTATATACTCTTGATATTCCTGGTGTTCAACTTCTTGTTGTGCTTGTAATAAACTCAAGCCAATTTTTTTATGCGTTCTGTCAATATGCAGGATTTTAACTCTTAATTTATCACCAACTGCCACTGCCTCATCGGCTTTATTTAAATGTTTCTCAGACAATTCACTTAAATGAATTAATCCTTCCAATCCATTTGCTAGTGAAGCAAATGCACCAAAACTCATAATTTTAACAACAGTAACATCTACAAGTGTATTTTCACACAAAGATTCTACTTTATCTAACCACGGATCCCGATAAACGTCTTTTAAACTTAATGAAATTCGTTTTGTTTTTTCATCAAAGTTTGTTACCATCACAGAAACTTTATCGCCAACCTGTACTACTTCACTTGGTTCTTTCACGCGTTCCCATGATAATTCAGAAATATGTACCAACCCATCGATACCTCCAATATCGACAAAAGCACCATAACTTGTTAAACGTTTTACAGTTCCTTGTATAATTTGATTAACTGAAAGTTTATTAAAAAAAGCTTGCTCTTTACGCAGGTTTTCTTCTTCTAGAATTACTCGTCGAGAAAAGATTGCTTTGCCTTTTTCTTTATTTAATTCTATTATTCTAAAATCAAACTCTCGACCTGCATATTCTTCTAAGCTCTCAACAAATTTAATATCAAACTGCGATGCTGGTACAAAACCTCGAATACCAAGAACCTCTATACTTAATCCGCCTTTTATCGCAGCAGTTACAACGCCTTTTACGGGTTCCTTTGTCATTAAGCCTTCTTCCAATTTGCCCCATGCAGTGTGTTTATCCGCTCTTACTTTAGATAATTTCAAGCCATCTTCTCCATCTAAAGCTAAAACATATACATTGATCAAATCTCCAATAGCAACAATATCATTGGGACTTTCTGGAACAGGGTACGCTAATTCTGTAATTGGAATTATACCTTCCGCTTTATATCCTATGTCAATAAAAACCTCATTTTTATGGATTCCAACCACTTTTCCTTGTATTAAATCATTTACTTTTATTTCTTTCATTGGTATTTCTAATAAATCTTCCATATTGTTCACCTTATTATAAACCTCCTTAATAATCCAATCTGGCGTAGAAGCACCAGCGGTTATCCCCACGCGTTTCACATCAACAAACCATGACTCTTTTAATTCCTTTACCGTTTCAATATGATACGTAACGGTACCAGTTTTTGTACATAATTCAGCTAAACGTGTAGTATTGGCACTATTTTTCCCACCAATCACCAGCATAACATCAACATCATTTGCCAATGCGATTGCCGCCGCCTGACGTTGTTCGGTTGCGGTACAGATCGTACGTTCAATTTTTATATCATTTGATTTATCCATCAAAACATCTACAATTTTTTTAAAAGCTTTGCCTGAAAAAGTAGTTTGTGCAACAATCCCCAATTTATCTATAAAATTTAAATTTTTAGCTTCTTCCTCTGTCTCTATAATAAGTGCCTGTTTTCCCGACCATTCAAAAATGCTTTTTACTTCCGGATGACATTTTTCTCCAATAATAATGACTTGATATCCATCCTCTGATAATTCATGCGCAGCCATTTGAGCCTTTTTTACATGTGGACAAGTAGCATCCACTGAATTAAAATTAGCCTTTTTTGCTTGTTCATAAACTTCAGGCCCGACACCATGGGACCGAATAATAATCGTGCCACCATCAACTTCTGATAAATGATTTACCATCCCGACACCTTCTTTGGCCAATCGTTCAACCATTTGAGGATTGTGGATAATTGGGCCTAACGTATAGGACGGACCTTCTAAATTTATACTATCTTGCGCCATTTTTACAGCACGTTTCACGCCATAACAAAATCCATAATGTTCAGCCAATATTACTTTCATATGTATCTATATCGTTATTAGATACCTAATAACGAATTCACCTCACTTTATTTATGTATAACTTTAATTATATCATATTCTAATATTCAAAAACTAGATGGAAAAAGAGCGCAGTTGCGCTCTTTATTCTTTCATAAGATATTCAATTTCATTCATAATGTCTTGTGAAAACTCCTGTAAAGCACTTTTATCCGCTTTTTCACTATGTATAGTCATCGGCCTTCCAAAACGCACTTCCAAATCAGGGAGAAAGCTACCTTTTTTGAAAATTTTATTTGTACCAATAATCGCTGTCGGAATAACCGGAACACCAGCTTTCAAAGCAATGAGTGCAAGTCCAGCCTCTGGTTTTCTAATCATACCATTCTTACTTCGTGTGCCTTCAGGAAATAATCCAAGACAATGTCCCTCTGTCAATAAAGAAATCGCTGTCCGAATCGCACTTCTGTCAGATGCACCTCTACGCACAGGAAATGAATGAAGCTTTTTGATGATATATCCAAATATAGTAATTTTAAACAATTCTTCCTTCGCCATAAAGTGCACATATCTAGGTACAAAAGCAGCAACTAAAGGTGGATCCCACAAGCTAACGTGATTTGCCGCAATAATAACTCCACCTTGCTTGGGAATATTTTCTTTTCCTAGAACTTTGCAGTGAAATAACCTCAGGAATATATTGAGTAAAATTACTTTTAGAAAATCATATAGCATGTTGCACACACTCACATATATTTAAAATTTTTGCTACCGTCTCATCAATAGATAAATCTGTCGTGTCTATTAATTTTGCATCTTTAGCCTGAATTAAAGGTGCTATATCACGTTCACTATCAGCCTTATCTCTTGCCGCAATTTCTTCTTTTAATTTTTGTAGTGAAATCTCATATCCTTTTAACTTCATTTCCTTCCATCTACGTTTCGCACGCTCTTCAATAGAAGCAGTCAAAAATAATTTCACCTCAGCATTTGGTAAAACATGCGTACAGATATCACGACCATCCATAACAATTCCGCCATTTTTTGCCATGATCCTTTGCAAGACAAGCATCTTGTCTCTAACAGTTGCAATTTGAGCCACCTTAGAAACAAGCTTCGTCACTTCTGGAGTTCTAATTTCTTCTGTTACTTCGAAGCCATCTACGAATACCTTTATTTTTCTATCAATATATCTTAATTCAATTTTGATATCTTTCACAATTTCGCAAATCAAAGGTTCTGTAATATTACATTCCTTCTGCTGTAAAACTTTCCATGCGACCCCTCTATACATTGCGCCGGTATCAATATAAATATAATTTAGTTTTTGGGCGACTAACTGCGCTACAGTGCTTTTGCCAGCTCCTGCTGGACCGTCTATTGCGATAACCAACCTTCTCATAAACTCCTCCAAATTACCACTATACTAAATACTAAGTCTTTCTAAAGTTTCATAAAAATCTGGATAAGAAATACTTACACATTTTGCATTTTGAATTTCAACCCCAGCACCAGCAGCACCGGCAATTGCCAAAGCCATAGCAATACGATGATCATGATAAGAATCGCATTCTGCATTTCTAAAATTAACTGGGCCATCAATCATCAAGCCGTCTTCTGTACCTTGAATACAATCATTGAACTTATTAAATTCATTTGTAATTGCACTTAAGCGATCCGTTTCTTTTACACGTAGCTCACCGGCACCAGTAATCACAGTTCTCCCTTCAGCAAACATTGCTGCTACAGTTATAATAGGAATTTCATCAATTAATCGAGGCATAATTTCAGCCCCTAATTCAGTACCTCTTAACCTAGCTGACTGCACAACTAAATCAGCAACGGGTTCTTTACCACTAGAACGCTCATTTATAATTTTGATATCTGCACCCATTTTTAATAAAACATCAATAATGCCTGTGCGTGTTGGATTAACCCCAACATTTTTAAGTGTTAAACGACTATTAGGAATAATTGAAGCAGCCACCAGCCAAAAAGCCGCTGAGCTTATATCTCCCGGAACTTCAATATACTCTGGGGATTCGAAACTTTCTACTTTTTGGACTCCAACACTTGTCCCAAACTTATGTAAGGTAACACCAAAAGTTTCTAACATTCTTTCGGTATGATCACGTGATGTATACGGCTCCGTCACGATCGTTTCTCCATCAGCATATATACCAGCTAATAAAATTGCAGATTTTACTTGCGCACTTGCCATAGGCATTTGATAATGCATCGAAGAAATCTTTTCCGCTGGCGCTATCGTCAATGGCAAATATTTCGAATTCTGTCTAGCAATGATTTTTGCGCCCATTTGTGACAACGGCTGAATGACCCGCCCCATTGGCCTTTTTCTCAAAGAAGCGTCACCTGTAAAAGCTGATAAAAATGGCTGCACAGATAAAACGCCCATCATTAAACGCAATGTAGTTCCAGAATTTCCTGCATCAATTACATTTTCAGGTTCAGTTAAGCCATGTAAACCTTTTCCGTAAACAAGCAGCTCAGTTGCGCTTGTTTGCTCAATTTTGATTCCCAATGAACGCATACAGCTCACCGTTGACATACAGTCTTGCGCATTTAAAAAATTAGTTATTTTTACCGGTTTATTTCCTAAACTAGAAAACATCACACTTCTATGTGATATGGATTTATCACCAGGAATAAGGATTTCTCCATTCAAACCTTTAACAACATTTATTTTTTTCTTATCATTCATATTGTATCCTCTTATTTTTCTATAGTATTATTTTCATCATAGTTTTACTAGAGCCTTACATCTAGTCTATAGTAAAATTGGACGATTTATATAACTCTTCTTTTATATAATACTATACTACTAACAAAATGAAAATTCTAAATAAATAAATTTTCACTTATTCAAATCAAACGCTGTTCCTTCAAGCTTATCAACAATAGATAACTCAGATCTTACATTATGATTTAACATTAAAAATTGTACACCAATCAGTATAAGACAAATAACAATAGAAATTTTCAATAAATATTTTTCACTTTTAATGGGATATAAATTTTTCCTTCTACGCATAGTATCAACTCCTAATCTAAAGTACACATATTATGCGCAGTTGATTGATATCTAATCATCATTGGCAGCACTTTGTCCCGCGATATATCCAGTAGAAAATGCAGCCTGCAAGTTGAAACCACCCGTATATCCATCTATGTCAATTACTTCTCCAGCGAAATATAAATTTTCAACTAATTTTGATTCCATTGTCTTAGGATTAATTTCCCTCACATTGACTCCTCCAGTTGTCACAATCGCTTCAGCTATTGGTCTCGTCCTTGTTATCGTTATAGTAAGGCCCATAATCACCTCTATCAGACGAGTTCTTTCTTCTTTCGTAATCTGATGAATCGGTTTATCTGGATCAATATAGGACAAATCTATTACAATATCTATTAATTTTGCTGGCAGCAATTCGCCTAAAGAATTTTTAATTTGTTTACGTGAAAATTTTTCAAAATCTCTTTGTATACGTTTGTCTAACATTTCTATCGTTAAAGCAGGTTTCAAATTAATGGACAAATTAACTGTTTTGTTCTTCATTAAGTATTGATCTACAACTTTACTTAATGATAATATAATCGGACCAGAAACACCAAAATGTGTAAATATCATTTCACCAAAATCTTCACCGATTTTGGTCTCGCCCGAAAACACTGTAACGCGAACATTTCGAAGAGATAACCCCTGAAGTTCTTTAATCCATTCCTCTTCTACTTCCAATGGAACTAAAGAGGGCCGAATTTCTACAATCGAATGACCTACTTGCTCTGCTAAACTGTACCCATCACCAGTTGACCCAGTTCCCGGATAAGAAGCACCTCCCGTAGCTAGAATAACCGCATCAGCAAAATAAATTTTGCCTGCTTGCGTCTTTACACTCACTATTTTTTGATTTTCAATATTCATCTGTGCTACAGCTTCTTCTGTTAAAATACTAACGTTTAATCTATGCAAAGCTCTAAGCATCGCTCCAACAACATCCGCAGCCTTATCACTTTCTGGAAAAATTCGACCGCCGCGTTCTATTTTAGTTGGCACACCAAGTTCGTGAAAGAATGCAACAACATCATCATTAGAATACTGGTGTATTGCACTATATAAAAATTTCCCATTTCCAGTCATATTTTTAATGATTGTTGGAATATCCGCATTATTGGTTATATTACAACGTCCCTTACCTGTAATTAACATTTTTTTCCCGACTCGATTCATTTTTTCCAAAACAGTAACTTGCGCACCTTGCTTAGCTGCATGAATGGCAGCCATTAGACCGGCAGCACCGCCACCAATAACAATTAT
Organism: Massilibacillus massiliensis; assembly: GCF_900086705.1. Lineage (NCBI taxonomy): Bacteria > Bacillati > Bacillota > Negativicutes > Selenomonadales > Sporomusaceae > Anaerosinus > Anaerosinus massiliensis. Next base: position 312,987 of record NZ_LT575483.1, read on the forward strand.
CTTTTTCATCGTATTCATTATCCTTTATCTTCTTATTGCATTAGAACAATTAAATAACCCTGTACAATGGGTTATTTAATTGTTTTTAAACTTTCAACCTCATCTGCAGAAAGTAGTCTATATTGCCCCCGTCGCACTCCTTCTAAATTTAACGTAGCAAATTTTATGCGTTTTAAATTTTTCACTGGGTAACCAATCGCTTCACACATACGACGGATTTGGCGATTTTTTCCTTCGTGAATTGTTATTTCTAAAGTAGTTAGATTATAATTCGTATCTATATCTATAAGATGGACTTTCGCTGGCGCAGTTATGCCGTCTTCTAATTTAACACCAATTCTTAAAATATCTAATTTGTCTTCTGATGGAATTCCCTGCACTTTAACCAAATAAGTTTTATAAATTTTATATTTAGGATGAATGAGATGGTTTGTCAATTCTCCATCATTCGTTAGTAACAGTAGCCCTTCAGTATTATAATCCAAACGTCCGACTGGATATACACGTTGATCTACACCTTCTAATAAATCGATCACTGTCTTGCGTCCTCTATCATCTTTTGCACTTGTAATAACACCTTTAGGTTTATTGAGTAAAATATAAATATTCTGCTGACTAGAAATTAGCTTTCCATCAACATGAATTTTATCTATCTTTACATCAACCTTAGTGCCAAGTTCCAAAACAACAGTTCCATTGACACTAACCCTTCCTTGCTGAATTAAAATTTCTGCAGCTCTTCTAGACGCGATTCCTGCTTGGCTCATCACTTTTTGCAAACGCTCCAAAATGTACTCCCCTTTTTGTTAAATATTAGAATATAACTAATCTGGCATAATATCTTTATATTCTGTTTGTACCTTACACATTTTAACTACTTTATTATTCTTCATCAACTTATGGCAGCTTCCACAAATCCCTTCGCCACAACACATTGTTGCATTATTGGTTGCCGCCATTGGCAGATTTACGTTACTTTCATTCATAAGCCTTATAATCGCCGAATGCTGCTCATCCGGTCCTGCACTAACAATTAAATCATGATTCTGCATAAACAATTCTTTTAAAAACTTAAAACCTTCTTTACGAAGTGAAGTTACTGTATGTATTTCAACTTCACTGTTTACTAGCATTTTTTCTATAAAAATTGTACCAACTTTCCCAGGCGCAAAAATACCTATGATCTTATTTTTATTTTTTAAAAGTTTTTCGATAATAGGTAAAGCGGGTGCTTGCCCAACCCCCCCAGCTACCAATAATATCTTACCATTTGTTATATTGTCAATCCATGGTTTTCCCAAAATCCCATTACTATAAGGTCCTTTTATCATAATCTCATCTCCTATAGCAGATAAAAAGTGTTCTGACTTGGCTCCAACGCCTTCTACAACAACAGTAATTTTATTCTCTACAACTTTCACTACACCAACTGGAAAATAGTAGGAATCCATATCATGAATGCCTCGTAAAAAAACAAATGATCCTAATGATTGCAATGCATCAGCCAAGCTTGCTTCTGTTACAAATTCGATTAGATATGTGTTCAATCCTACTTTTACCTTTGATATAATACTACCTTCATAAGAAAGTCGCACTACTGGTGCTAATTTATTATTCTCCGCTTTTTCTTTCCAATGTTTCTCATACATAATACAGACTCCCGCCCAATTACACTCACAAACACTACGTCCTTGCAATTTTGAACAAAAGACACAATGGTTGGTAGTTGCCAATAAACACGGACAATATTTTGAATTCAAATCATTACAACGTGCAATCAACTCTTTCATTATTTCACCTCCTAAACTAAGCAAGTATTATAAATATCGGTTAAATTGTTTTCTTTTATCCTCGCTTTAATTTCTAGATCATTCACGGAATAGAGTCCACTAACTTGCATTCTTTCAAAATATACAGATCCAGAAAAAGTATACCGCAACTTTAATCCTTCACTTTCTAACATTCTTTCATGTATAAAAGCAATAAAATCACCAACAGCTACACTTCTAGGCAATTCTAAGTACTTCATATCCAAAGTGCAACGTACTGCATTATTTCCTGCAAGTAAACCTGTAATGATGGCCTCTGTGTGACCAACTAATATAGCTGATTTTTCTCCTGCACAAAAAACATTCTCCAAACCATTTACTAACAAACAATTTTCACTAGGTGCAATACCCAAATATCGAACAGAATTTCCAGCACCACCTGCATATGGATCCTCATAACGCGCTTTTTCTAATCCCTTAATTGTACGTAAATCTTCAAGAGGAAAATAAGAGGTCATTAGTTTTGCATGCCCAGTATCCAATAAGATAATATTATCTGCAAATTCAGCGAGTGCATATTGACTACAGGCTTTTTTGCCTAATGCACCTGTTTTTTTAATTTTTTCTGGAACTTTTAAAATCACTACGCCTTCTCTATCTAATTGTTCCCGAACTTCATCAGATAAAGAATCTTTATTTATTTTACAAGACCCACTCATAGCGCCCATACTACCATCTGCTTTTTGCCCAAAGAATTCCTGAATACCTGCTTTTTGACAAATACTAATCCTTGGGCCGAAAGATGGACATCTCAATATACACATAGCACAACCATTTCCATACGTAAGACAATTCCCCATAGGTCCAGCAGTACCTGTTGCATCAACAAAAGCATCTGCTTCTAATTCATTTCCGCCATCTATAATAACTCTCTTTAAATTTCGTGCATATTTAACTACATGATTTACTCTAGCTTTGGTTTTTATACAAACTCCATAAGATCTTAAAATATTTTTTATAATCGGTTCCATCTTAGATACATCATAAAGAGAAGCATGTTTATGTCCTGGGAAATTTATGCATTTATGACGACTGTTTTGATCCATTGCAACGAAAAAATCCCCTCCTCCCATAGCAACACTTTCTTCCGCTGCAGTATAGCGTCCATTATTACGAAATATTCCTCCAACCAGTCCGGTCCCTAAAAGCATATCCGTGCGTTCTAAAAGAACAACTTCAGCTCCAGCTTTGGCCGCTGATAACGCAGCAGCACAGCCAGACCAGCCTCCGCCGACAACAATAATTTTTGGCAATGTGCTCCCTCCTTACTTAAATCTCACTACAGTTTATTCAGTTAAACCAAAACTGCTACACCACATAGAAAGAGACATCCTTAAGGAAAGCAGATCTATCTAGAAATCACTTTTAAAATTAAACACCGGAGAACATAAAATAAAGCTGATGCCACAGCATCAGCCTAATAAGAAAAAATTAAATTACATAGATAAATAGAAGTGAAGAAACCTACTATATCACCAACTAACCCCACATAAAGGGAATATCGCAATTTTATTATACCAACTGAACCAAAATAAACAGTTAAAATATAAAAAGTTGTATCTGTACAACCAACAACAACTGAAGCGATTCTACCATATAAGGAGTCTGGTCCAAATCGATTGATTAATTCACTCGCTATTCCTAATGCGCCAGTGCCAGATAACGGTTTCATAACACCTAGAGGAACTAATTCTTTCGGGATCCCTAACGAATCGAGGATCGGAGATAAATAATGAATACCGACTTGTAAAGCACCAGAATCTCTAAAAACACTAACGGAAACCATCATGGCAACTAAAAAAGGCATAATCCTAATCGCTGTATAAAAACCTTCACTCGCACCTTCTACAAAAGTTTCATAAACTTTTACCTTTGCTAACAACCCTCCTAAAAGAATGATGACAACGATCATAGGAATTGCCCATACCGATAATTTTGTACACAGTTCCAAAATCATGGCCTGTTTCCTCGCATACGATAATAAATCGTTCGACAAAAGAAATCAAAAATTAACACAATAATTGTTGCAAAAAAACTCACCATTATCGTAATTCCAACGATCTCTTCAGGATTAGAAGACCCAGCTGCTGATCTTAATGCAATAACAGTAGCTGGTACAATCGTAAAACCAGTTGTACAAATTGCTAAAAAAGTACACATTGATGGTGTTGCTGCATTTTTTTGATGATTTAATTTTTGCATTTCTTGCATTGCTTTTATTCCTAAAGGTGTAACAGCATTTCCCAAGCCTAATATATTCGCACTAACTGTCATAACAATAGCTCCCATAGCGGGGTGTTTTTCCGGAATTTCAGGAAAGATACGCCGCATGATAGGGCTTAACAATTTCGTAATCAGTCTTATAAATCCGGCTTTTTCAGCAATCTTCATCATACCTAACCATAAACACATAACACCGATAAGTTTAAAGGATAAAAGAACTCCATTTTCTGCAGCAGAAATCATACTTTTTGCAATTATATCAATTGTCCCATTTATTGCAGCATATAGTATGCCTACGAGTAAAAACGATGCCCATATGATATTGATCATCTTACTCACCTCATACCAAATCTATGATAAGAAGTTCATAAAAATACTAAAAAAGAACGGTAAAATACCGTTCTTTTCAGACTGTAGATAAAATAAATTTATATATCACAATAAGCAATATCGAATACCACTGCATATCGCTCTTTTAACGTAATTGATTTTTAAAGTAATCAATTACTTGCATAAAAGATTTATAAATCTCTATAAAAAATGATTTGCGATCTATCGTATCATTTGCTATTAAATCCGCAGATTCAATTTCTTGATTATCATATAAAATACGTATTGTACCTAAACGTTGCCCTTTCATAATTTCAGCTTCAATCATGTCAGGAGCATCAATCACTGTTGTAAATTTATTTTGTTCATCATCAACCACAGGGATATTAATATCTTTATCAAGAGAAAGTGCTACAGAATCTTTTTTACCAGAAAGAACTTTTGATGTTTTTAATATCTCACCTTTCTGAAATAAATTCACAGACTTTACATGTTCAAAACCATAGTTTAATAATGCAATAGAATCGTTCCACATATACTCACTATCTAGAACAACTGCAATTAGTTGAATACCATTGCGGTTTGCAGCGGAGACCAAACATCTTCCAGCAGCATCTGTATACCCAGTTTTTACACCATTTCCCCCATCATATAACCACAACATTCTATTCTCATTAAATAATTCTCGTCCAAAATCATGTTTCGCCCAAGGAATTATTTTTGTTTTTGTACTAACAATTTGTTCAAACATCGGATTTTTATAACCATATGCGGCAATCTTTGCTAAATCATGTGCTGTCGAATAATGGTTAGGGTCTGGAAGGCCACTTGAATTTGCAAAATTCGTTTGTGTTGCGCCAATTTCATGTGCTTTTTCTGTCATTAACTTCGCATAATTTTCAACCGTTCCAGCCAAATGTTCTGCAACTGCAACTGTAGCATCATTCCCAGAAACAAGCATAATTCCATATAACAAATCCAATAATCTTAATTTTTCATCTTTTTCTAACCACAAAGAAGATCCTTCTGTTACAGAAGCTTTTTCACTCGCAGTTACAACTTCGTTTAAATCACTTTTTTCCAGCGCTACAATCAATGTCATCATTTTAGTCGTACTTGCTGGATAACGCCTACTTTCCGCATCTTTGGCATAAATAACTTTACCAGTTTTTGCATCCATAACAATTGCAGATTTAGCAGTTATATTTTCTAAACCGCTCGCAGCCCAGCAATTTGCTGCGCTAAAATTTAAAATAAAAAATGTTATGCATACAATAACATTGAAAAACTTAAACATAAAAAAACTATATACCCCTTTCTCCAAACCAAAAACACAACATGAATTATTATATATGAAATTTGTCCTATAGTCAAAGTTTAAAATAGCTTAGAAACGTTTTATAAATTAAAGTAAAACAAGACTCTTGCAACATCAAAAGTCTTGTCAAAACCTAAAAATTTTCATGCTCAAAAATCTTTCATTAAGCATCAAAATTATTCTTATTTTCATCATTGTTATCTTGTTTATCGCATTCCTTATTTACAACTTTTTGTATAGTCTCTATCGCTTGTGGAAATAAATCTAAAATTCTATCATAAAGTGAATTTTCCTCAACACACATAAAACGAATTCCATGTTCTGGTGAACAAACCAAAAAGCCAACTGGTTTTACGCTCACACCTGCCCCACTGCCTCCACCAAAACCACGCGATGTATCTTCTTCCTCAAAAGCCTCGCCTCCGCCTGCCGCAAAGCCAAAAGCTACCTTCGATATAGGTATAATAACAGTCCCATCGGGTGTATTCACAGCTTCTCCAACGATGGTATTTACATCTACCATCTGCCTAATGCTTTCCATTGTCGTTTTCATTAACCCTTCAATTGGCTGTTCACTCATATATTATGTTACCTCCATTACACTATAGTAAGCTTCTTAACATATATATAATATTGCCAATACTAAGAGTAAATATACAGCTTACCCGAATTTCTTCCTGTTGGGTTGTAAACATTGGACAAATTCGACCTTTAGGAATCGTATCGAACGTAATTACTTTGTGTAGATAAGCTAAAAAGGCACCTTTAATAGAAAACAATACCCCATATAAAAGTGCTGTTACTGCTGAATTCGAAAAACCAATGCATATCAAATAGTCAAGTTTCTTACAATGAAAATATTTTAAGTTAATTTTAACTGATTTTTTATTTTTTTTCTTTATGTCGATCATATTTTCTAATATATTATTTTTTTTCTCTTTAATATGGTGTTTTTCATATTTCTTATTTCCAGAAAAAACTTCTTTTACTAAATCTTTGTCAACCACATGAAATTCTTTATGATATAGTTTAATATAGTTAAATAATATGATCGATAGCTTGAGCGTATTGTTTTCATCTATTTTATGATATGTAACATAAAAGTAGAGTTTCCCATAAAAAATAAGTAATATAAACAAAACCATAGTAATACTCACTACTATTAACAAATTCATATCGCACCTAAATATCTCTTGGAATTTTATTACTTTCATCTAGTATTGAGATATTAAGAAAAAAATATACAGAGTAATGATTACTCTGTTAATTTACATCTGGTAAAGCTGGCAGATCTGCTATATCATCCAAGCCAAAACACTTCAAAAACTCTTCAGTTGTTCCATATAAGATAGGTCTTCCTATCACTTCTTTTCGCCCAACTTCTTTAATTAAATTCCGTTCTACCAATCGATTTAAAACACGATCCACCCTAACCCCGCGAATATTTTCAACCTCTTGCTTCGTAATTGGTTGCCTAAATGCAATGATTGACAAAGTTTCTAAAGCCGGCGCAGATAATTTGCTCTCTAAAGTTTGTGATAATTTTTCTAATATTGGAGCCAATTGAGGTTTTGTACATAATTGATATCCACCAGCTACTTTTATAATCGTTAAACCTCTCTCAGTATGATCCATTTCATTTTTTAACTGACAAATCAATTCTTCAATATTTAACTTATCAACGTTCAGAATATCTCCTAAACGAGCTGCTGAAATCGGATCTCCATGTACAAATAATAACGCTTCTATATGACCTTTAAGATTATTATAAAACATTGCACTGTCACATCCTTTGCTTAATCATAATTGGCGCAAAAGAATAATTTTGTTCAATGAAAACTCTTTTTAATTTTATCAATTCTAATAAAGCTAAAAAAGTAACTACCAATTCTGCTTTTGTTCCGGCTCTAGTAAACGCATCGGTAAAAAAGATACTGTGCTTGTTGTTATGTAATAAATACATAATATCCATCATTTTATCTTGAATATTAAATTTCTCTCTCGAGACTAATGTCGTAGTATTAGAACTTGCTTCCAATACTGCATGAAATGCATCAACTAACAAACCAATTTCTAATCCTTCTAAAGGCAAATAATTGGTCAATAAATTAGTTGGTTCCCTAAAAAACATTTTAGACTGATCACTAGCCATTTTATCCAGAACTTCGCAAACTTCTTTAAATCGGCGATATTCTAATAATCGCTCTACAAGTTCTTGTCTTGGATCCACTTCACTATCTTCTACTTCTGTATCGTTTTTCTTCTGCTTCGGTAATAAAATTCTAGATTTAATTTGCAATAAAGTCGCCGCCATAACCAGAAATTCACTTGCTATTTCAATATTAAATTCTTTAAATTGTTCTAAATACTTTAAATACTGCTCTGTTATTTCTGCTATGGGAATATCATAAATGTTAATCTTATTTTTTTCTATTAGATGCATTAGAAGATCCATAGGACCCTCAAATGTATCTAATTTAATCTTATATTCAGCCATTTTTTAAAGATGCATTGCTTCACGAACCTCTTCCATAGTAACACGCGCAACTGCACGAGCTCGTTCAGCACCATATTCTAAAATTTCTTTTACTCTACCAGGATTCGTTTCGTATTCAACTCTACGCGTATGCATGTCTGCCATGGCCGTGACCATTTTTTCAGCAAGCCGCTTTTTGCATTCAACACAACCAATTTCAGCTTGTCTACACTTCGTATTAATTTCTTCTATTTGGTCTACATTAAATATCTTATGAAATTTGTAAACAACACAAATTTCTGGATTTCCACAATCGGTCTTTTTTATACGCTTTGGATCAGTTACCATTAAACGAATGCGTGCTTTTAATTCATCCGGACTTGCAGCAAATGGGATATCATTTCCATAAGATTTACTCATTTTTCTCCCATCAATACCAGGTAATAAAGAGGATTTACTCAATTGTGCTTGCGGTTCTGGAAACACGGGTTTATATAAATTGTTAAACCTTCTCACAATTTCTCGCGATAATTCCAAATGAGGAATTTGATCTTCACCAACCGGAACATATTCTGCTTTATAAAGAATAATATCAGCTGTCATCAACTCTGGATACCCTAAAAATCCGTAAGTATTTATGTCTTTCCCCTGTCCATCCAACTGCTGAATTTTATCTTTATAGGTTGGGACACGCTCCAGCCAAGACAACGGGGTCATCATCGAAAGCAATAAATGTAACTCCGCATGTTCTTTTACCTTGGACTGGACAAAAATTATATTCTTTTCCGGATCTAACCCAGCACTCAACCAATCAATCGCCATGTTATGTATATTTTCTGGTATTTTACTCGTATCTTCGTAAGCTGAGGTTAGTGCATGTAAATCAACAATAGAAAAAAAACATTCATATTCATGCTGCAACTTAACCCAATTTTCTAACGCTCCTAAATAATTTCCCAAATGGAATTTTCCTGATGGCTGCATGCCACTAAAAATACGCCCCTTGCTCATAAAAATCTCTCCTTAAAAAATCAATGTCACAATAATTCTCATCATGTCAAGTATAAATCCAATGATGGGTCCTATAATAAAACTAACTACATTTAGCATAATTAATCCCATTAAGATCAATGTACCATATTGACTATAACTTTCATATTGATATGCTAATCTGCCAGGTAAATAATTCATTAACACTTTTGAACCATCCAATGGCGGAATTGGCAACATATTAAACACTGCAAACATTACATTATAACTACAAATATAATTTAATGTCGTTATCAGCCATGCCTCCCTAATGCCCATTTTGATCATAACGACTAATACGATCATAGAAACAAATCCTGTAATTAGATTAATCCCAGGGCCTGCCAATGATACCAGCATCATACCTTGCCGCCAGTTTTTAAAATTGCGCGCATTCACCGAAACTGGCTTTGCCCAGCCAAATTGCACTAACCAAAGCATAATCAATCCAAATGGATCAAGATGTGCAATTGGATTCAATGTCAATCTACCTTCAAAACGAGGTGTTGGATCTCCCAATGCTACAGCCACTCTTGCATGCGCGTATTCATGTACTGTCAATGCAATCAATAACGCAGGAATACGAAAAATCATATTTTCATCAAACACGAATTTACCAACCTCCAACAAAATTTTAATGCTCTATAAATCCGCATCATTTTATTATACCTAAAATAACACGAAAAGTGAAATATAGCCAAACAAAATATGCAACTTACCTAATTTCTATTCTAAAGATTCGTCTTGTATTGATGATTCACAAACATATGTAAATCTTTTCACAAAAGCTCCATCCTTCTTTATTCTTTCATTAAACATGACAGCTGGTCTTACCCAATATCCATATCTACCATATAAGGCTTGATAAACAACCAACTCTTCCTCTGTCTCGCTATGCTTTGCAATACATAAAACTTTGTATAAATTGCCTTTATAATGTTTATAAATTCCTAACTCCATCATAATCCTTTCTGAAAATAAAAGATACGTATATTTTAACAAATAACATGATAGATATCTACGCTTTTCTCTTTTAACGAAAAAAATCTGTGAAGTATATAACATATCACAGACTTTTTACGTTAAATCTTATCGTATTCAATTCCGTTACGTTTTAATATTTCTTCAATTGCACGTCTAGTCACAGGAGCTCCGCAACAAATATCATCTTTTCTTCTCATCTTTCCAATATCTCCAATTCCAATTACGACTGGAATATCAAGTTCATTAATCACATCCACAGTATCACCTTTAATGATTGTATCATCCTCAAAAAAAGCACTATGTCTTTCCTCACCTTTTTTATCAATCGGCACATGAACCATACTACCTTCCTTCGATATGCATACATCGACCTCAGCCCCATAGTTATCTGTTGTATTAGAAGCTACAGCAATCGCTCCGAGTACTTCGATATCAGGATGATTTGCAACATATTCCATTGCCAATTCGCCTTCTCCCTTTTCAGGTTCTCCTTTGTCATCAAACATAACAAGTACAGGATCTTTTGGCACAGTCTTTAAAAGATCTACAATCTTTTTACCGCTAATAGGAGTTGGATTACCAGCAGATGCCGATAAACAACGTAAATCCAAATCATATGCAAGTTTTTCAATGACTTTCTGCGCAACACGATCGCCATCAGTAATTAATATTACTCTAACTTTTTTCGTCATGTTTCACCTCATATTTTAGAATATAAATAAAAAACTATAGTTCAGGTGAAGTTAGTTTTCCAAATAGATTCTGTTCTACTGACAAACTTTAAAAGATTGTACGACCTCAAATCATCCTTTAGGATTAAATATAACCGCCATAAAAAAACCAAAAACAATGGCAGCCATAATTCCAGCCGCTGTTGCTGTTAGTGCGCCATTAAAGACACCTAGAAAGCCGTATTTATCAACAGCTTCTATTGTTCCTACAGCAAGTGAATTACCAAACCCCGTTAAAGGAACTGTTGCACCGGCGCCACCTAACTCGACTAGAGGTTGATACCAACCTAGACCGCCTAAAATAGCTCCCACGACAACAAATAAAACAAGTACATGAGCCGGAGTTAAATTTGTTAAATCCATTAATAATTGTCCGATGATACAAATAACCCCGCCAACTAAAAAAGCCATAATATATTCTTGCACTTAAAATGCCTCCTATACCTCAATTGCCAATGCATGTGCTATACATGGAATTGACTCTTTTTGCTGATAAGATGTAGGACTATGCAGGCTTCCCGTACCAACTAATAATATTTTGCAATAGTTTTTTTTACACAGCATTTGATAAATATATCCGCAAAATACGACTGCAGAGCTTGCACAGCCACTTGCACCAGCATGTGCATCTTGCTCTTCTCGATAAATAATACATCCACAGTCTTCGTAGTTTTTAGATAAATCAAATCCTTTTTCTGCACATAGATTGATCACAATTTCCTTGCCTATATCGCCCAAATCACCTGTAAAAATCATATCATAGTATTCCGGACTTCGACCTGTATCATTAAAATGTGTAATTAAAGTATCTACAGCAGCTGGTGCCATGGCAGGTCCTAACGAGTTGGGATCTTTTATACCCATATCTACAATTTTCCCCACTGTTGCATAAGTAAGTTTCGGTCCGTTGCCTTTTGAAGATAAAATTGCTGCACCTGCACCTGTTACAGTCCACTGAGCAACTGGTGGCCGTTGTACACCTAATTCTGTTGGAAAGCGGTATTGCCGTTCTGCCGCATCATGATGACTGGAAGCCGCCCCCGCTAAAACATCCGCAAAATTTCCATCTATCATGATACCACCAAGTAACATACTTTCTACCATAGTAGAACATGCACCATATAAACCTAAGAAAGGTCTTGCTAACGTTCGCATTGCAAAATGTGTGCTCATCAACTGATTTAACAAATCGCCAGCTAAAATAAATTCTATATTTTCTACAGAAATATTAATTTTTTCACTTGCTTGCTTGATTACTTGTTCTAACATATAAGATTCGCATTGTTCCCAACTATCCAGACTATTAATGTTATCTTTCATAATAATATCAAAATAGTTTCCCTGTAATCCTTGGCCTTCCATCGGTCCACCAATATTTGCTGTACTAATAATTATTGGTTGGTTTACAAAAACAATGCTTTGCTTGCCGCATCTTTTATTCAAAAAAAACCCCTCTTTCAAAAGATTAATAAAAGACTCTAAACCAATGAATTATCCCTACAATAAAAGCAGTAACAAGACTATAGACAATAACAGGTCCTGCTATGACAAACATTTTTGCTCCAATACCAAATACAAAACCTTCTCTTTTAAATTCCATTGCACATGCAACGATAGAATTTGCAAAGCCAGTAATTGGTACAACGGAACCGGCACCAGCTCGTTTGCCTATTTCGTCATATATTCCTAACCCAGTTAAAAATGCTCCTAAAAATACCATTACGATAGATGTAGAAGCTGTTGCATCCTTTTGACTTAATTCTATAGATACAAAATAATGCTGGATGAATTGCCCAATTACACATATAATTCCTCCAACAAAAAATGCCCATAACAAGTTTTTAAATATTGGCGGTTTAGGAATTATTTTATTTACTCTATCTTGATATTGTTTTTTTCTTGTTTCTTCCATTTGCTTTTTTTGCAAAGAAATCTTCCTTCCTCTGATTACTGATACGTAGAAAAGAGCACCAATTGGTACTCTTTTCTTAATTCTTAATGTTTCACCTTAAATGCTAATTTTACATCAGCACGATATTCCGCTATATGTCCATCATGAATATTTGCCGTAAAATTTGTTACCTCAACTCCTAAGATATTGTCAATCGTCTTAGATGCTTCACTAACTGCATTATCAACGGCATCTGTCCAATTATGTTGAGAACTACCAACCAATTCAATTACTTTTACAACCACGATATTTACCCTCCATTTAATAAACTTCAATTCTTATTCTTTACATAATAAATTTTTCTATTCACACAGATATTGCTTTTAAAACAAAAAAAAATAGATCTTCTAAAGATCTATAAAAACATCCTTATTCGTTTTAACGCTTGTTTCTCAATCCTAGATACTTGGACTTGAGATAACCCAATTAATTTAGCAATTTCTGCTTGCGTCTTGTCTTTATAAAAACGAAGTATAATCACATTACGTTCTCTCTCAGGTAAATTTTTCAAAACTTCCTGCAATGCTATTTTTTCCAAGTTGTTATTTTCATTTTCTAAACTATCATTTGATTTGATTTGATCTAAAAGTAATAGTTGATCACCACGATCGTTAATCGTCGGTTCATAAAGTGAAACAATCGGTTGCACTGCTTCCAACGCAGCAACGATTTCTTGAGGTGCCAAATCTATTTTATCGGCAATTTCAAGAATCGTTGGATCTCGCCCTAAAATACCTTGTAGCCCTTCTTGCGTTTTATGTACTTTATAGGCAATATCTTTTAACGGTCTACTTACTTTTATTGGGTTGTCATCACGCATAAATCGTCTTATTTCTCCGATAATCATAGGAACCGCATAGGTTGAAAATTTCACATTGAAATTTTTATCAAATCGATCAATGGCTTTAATTAATCCAATACATCCTATTTGAAATAGATCATCCCATTCATAACCACGGTTAAGAAATCGATGTACAATACTGCGCACTAAATTTATATTTTCTTTTAAGATATATTCTTTTGCTGTGGGATCCCCCTCTTGGGCCTTTGTAATAAATATACTTAGTTCCTCATCATCTAACATAATACACCACCTAATGTATATCTTGATTTGATATATTTTTTATCATTTTAACAGTGGTGCCTTTGCCTATTTCTGATTTTATATCTAATGAATCCATGAAAGATTCCATAAAAGCAAAACCGAGCCCCATTCTTTCAGGATCGCTAGAATAAGAAGGTTTTCTTGCTTCTTTTATATCTGCAATACCTTTTCCGTAATCTCGAATAATGAATTCCATTCTATCCGCATATAAATTCATAATCAAATCAATAATCTCTTCCTTTTTTTCATAGGCATGAATTACTGAATTAGAAACAGCTTCCGATATCGCAACTTTTATTTCCTCAATTTCTGGTAATGTAAGATTTGCTTGTGAAGCAAAGGCTGCTGCTGCGACTCTTGTTAACCCAATATTTTCACCTAAACTTTGTAATGATATTTTTATTTGATTTTTTATTTGCATGATACCCTCCCTATAAACATGAAACTGCTTCAAATTCATCATCATAAACTTTTAGTATTTTTAAAACCCCTGACAACTCTAAAATTTTTCTTACTGAATCACAAACTCCAATTAAGCATATATTCCCCTTCACATGCATAACTTTCTTATAGCGTCCCAAGATAACCCCAATCCCAGAACTATCAATAAAAGCCACCTCTTTTAAGTCAATTACTACATCTTTAATTCCCATGGTATGTAAATATTCATCCACGATTTGACGGAATTTTTCAGCCCCATACATATCAAATTCTCCTATTACTCTTACTATAAGTATACCTTTTGTTATCGTTGCTGTTACTTCCATTCTGCTCCCCCTTATAAAACATAAATGTAAAATAATTACTTATCATTATTCTATAAAAGGTATTTTTTTCCTGCATGAAAACATGAAAAATAGGATTGATTATGATACAATCCTATTTTTGTAGTGATATTATTTTAAACTACGCATATCTATGCTCGAGGATGTGCTCTATCATATACCTCTTTTAAGGGATTTTTAGTCACTTGTGTATAAATTTGCGTTGTGGAAATATCTGCATGACCAAGCATTTCTTGTACCGAACGTAAATCTGCTCCATTTTCCAATAAATGTGTCGCAAAAGAATGTCGAAGTGTATGCGGAGTTATTTCTTTTATAATTTTTGCCTGACCGGCATACTTTTTTATAATTTTCCAAAAACCTTGCCGAGTTAAACGATTTCCATGATGATTAAGAAAAAGTGCTGGTTCTTCATATGTACGTACAATTTTCGAACGCCCTTTATTTATATATTCGTGAACACTTTTTACCGCAATTGAGCCAAGCGGTACAATACGTTCTTTTGATCCTTTACCATAGCATTTAACATATCCCATATCCAAATTAATGTCAGAAATATTTAAAGCAACAATTTCTGATACACGAATTCCTGTGGCGTATAACACTTCCAACATTGCCTTATCTCTAAGTCCAACAGACAGTCTCACATTCGGCTGCTTTAGCAACTCCTCTACCTCGGAGATCGAAAGTATTTTGGGTAATCGCTTCTCTAATTTTGGTGTTTCTATTTTTTCTGCTGGATCATTCTCTAAATAGTTTTCTTTTACTAAATATTGGTAAAAAGCTTTTAAAGCAGCTATATTACGTGATATAGTGGAAACCGCCTTGCCTTGCAATTTTAAATTATTTAAATAATCTATAATGGTTGTTCTGCTAGAATCTTGGATATTTTCAAATTTTCCATTTTCTAAATATCTTTGAAATTGCCTCAAATCTCGTCCATAAGATTCCAATGTATTTTTAGCTAAACCACGATCAACTGCCAAATAATTAATAAATTGATCAACATAACCTTCCATGTTTACCATCCTTTACCGGCTTATCAATTTCATACTTCTACCTTATTTAATATTTAATTATACATAATGTAATTAATTCCACATAAAAACGTAATTCCCTGTCTAGTATTGTCGAAAAATTCAATTTTTTATTTGATTATTTATAACCTTTCGACGCGTAGTGGCTCTTGATAATTATCAAAATGTATTTTATTCTCATAAGGATTAATAAATAGTAATTGACTAATTAATTTAGGTAAAACATAAAATAAAATAATCGCTAACAAAAAAGTTACACAAATAAATTTAATCATTTTTTTCAACTTTTTTTGATGGAAAATGACTAGCATTCTTATCACCCTCACTAACGATAAATAATAAGATAAATATGCATCCTATGTTTATTTATTGATATTCTAGAATAAACTTGCTACAAATTTCATAAATACAGGGGATACATATACTTCGAGCAATGTGCTAATCAACATGCCTAAAGATAATATAACGCAAACAATACTATAATTAATCGAATTTGCTAATAATTTAGAATTGATTTGTTTCTTCTTATTAATAATCTGCATAGAAAAATTAATTGAAAAAATACTAATTAAAATAAGTATCGGAATCGCTAAAAAATTATGTGGTAATATAGCAACGAGCGCAAACAACAATCCTTTAAATACAAACTCATTCACCAAGATTCCCACAGTAAATCCAATAATAAATCCTCGCGTGAAAACAATAAACAAAATAAATGGAATTCCAATTATAGTAAATCCTAAAATCCAAATAACGAGAACAAATTTTAAATTATTTCCCAAAACTGTTAAAAACAAATCAAGACTATATTCTGTATGCGCTGCAATATCTTGAAAAAAAATATTTAGATATCCTGCTAGCTCGCTTTTTTGGCCCTCTGGTAGAATTTTTATTGCCATTGCTCCAAATACAACACCAATACTAAAAATTAATATTACGAAAAAAAACTTTACAATATTATTTTTTATGTATTCTTTTAACCCTTGCCGAAAATATGCCAGCATAAAAAATCCTCCCTGCATTATAACCTTGTTAACTCTATGCAAGGAGGTTTTTAATTATACCATTTTGTCCTTTCTATTTAACGTCATCAAAATCGCAACTAAACTTTTAGCATCGTAGATTTGTTCTTCCTGAATCATTTTCTTTATTTCTTCTACTTCATATTTTTCAACATGCAGAAACTCATCTTCATCTAAACATTGCTCGCCTTCTATTAATCCTTCTGCAACATAAAGATGAATTACTTCATTCGAAAATGCCATCGTAGTTCCAATTGTCGTTAACTTTTTAATTGTTTTTGGGGTATATCCAGTCTCTTCTTTTAATTCGCGAAGCGCACACTTATCAGGATCTTCACCTTTATCTAATTTTCCTGCCGGAATTTCTAACGTAATTTTTCCTACAGGGTACCGAAATTGTTTTACCATAACGATTCTTCCATCTTCCAAAATAGGCACAACAGCAACTGCGCCTGGATGTTGGATCCACTCTCGAACTGCCTCTTTTCCATTTGGTAATAACACTGTATCTTTACGAACTTTTAATAATTGCCCATCAAAAACATGTTCTTTGCTAATCAACGTTTCTTCTAAATCTTTACTCATAAAACGATTTCCTCCAATATACATACTAAAAATGCAATAAAATTTAAATTAATTTTAGTTTATCATATTTATATAAAATAATCCTATTGCAGCAAAAATAAAAATCCCGTCAAAAGATGACGGGATTTTATTCTAAGCACGCATTTCCATTCTAAGTTTATCTGCAATCATTGCCATAAATTCTGAATTTGTAGGCTTACCTTTTTCTAATTTTATTGTATAACCAAATATTTTATTGATCATATCCATATTACCTCTTCCCCAAGCAACCTCAATCGCATGACGGATCGCTCTTTCTACTCTACTTGGTGTTGTAGAATATTTTTCAGCAATTAATGGATACAACACTTTCGTTACAGCACCTAAAAGATCAACTTCATTTACGATCATCATAATTGCATCCCGTAAGTACTGATATCCTTTTATATGTGCCGGAATACCTATTTCTCTAATAATGTTCGTAACTTCAATATCAATTGGATGTGCTTTAATCGCCTGAGCAACTAATGGACGTTGCTCTGTAATAGTTCCTGCTAATTGTCTAATTCGACTTAATAAAACTTCCATATTGAATGGTTTTAAAACGTAATAATCAGCACCCAACTCAACGACTCTCTGTGTAATACTTTCTTGTCCAAAAGCTGTCAACATAATAATTTTAGGTCGTTTCAATGGTGAAACATTGATATGTTCCAACACACCAATTCCATCAAGATGAGGCATGATAATATCTAAAATTATAACATCAGGCTCCTCATTCTCAATAATCTCCAAAATTTCTTCACCATTGTAGGCTACTCCCACTACCTCAATATCTGGTTGTTCAGAAAGATACTCTTGAATAATCCCCACAAATTCCCGATTGTCATCTGCTACAGCAACACGAATTTTTTCTTTTATCACTCAATATCCTCTCCTTGTGCTTTATAAGAACATATTTATTCATTCGACAGTTATTGGTTAATTCCTTCCTTACATGTAAAAAAAAACCAAAATAATTATTTATTAAATAAAATAAAATCATAAAACTAGTACTTTTTACCTTTTGCACTAATTTTACGATTTTATTTATAGATTTATTTATCAAAATCCATACTAAGAAATATCTTTTTATGACACTTAAATCATTTGTAAATTTTGCTCATAGTTCGATTACAAGATCACACATACACTTGTATTAAACTACCAAATAATTGCTGTTCCGATCTTACATCTTTTTTAGGAATAATTCCGCCTTCCATCAACATCCAATCCATAAAACATCCATATCCTTTTGTAGGATCATGTACAAATACATGCGTGATCGCTCCGACGAGTTTTCCGTTTTGTATAATCGGGCTACCACTCATTCCTTGCACAATGCCTCCTGTCCTAGCAAGGAGTCGCTCATCTGTTACTTTGACGATCAAACCTTTTCCCTCAGGATAATTTTGCATATTAATTTTTTCTATCTCAAGTGAAAATCGTTCAATCGTCTGTCCATCTACAACTGTTAACATCTCTGCATAACCAGGCTCAATTTGATTCATTGAAGCGACTTCGATAGGCTCGGAATAAATTGCATCTATTTTTTCTAAATCAATTTTTCCATATATACCAAATGGCGTATTTTTTTCGATATTTCCAATGAGTTGATCTTCTTCAATAAAAGTTCCTATTTTTTCACCAGGATGTCCATTCTTTCCTGACTGAATGCCTGAAACATTGGCAGGAACAATTTTTCCATCTTCACAAGGAATTGGCTGATTTGTATCACTATCTGTAATGACATGGCCTAATGCTCCATACACGGCAGTTTTAGGCTCAAAATACGTTAAAGTTCCTACACCGACCGCACTGTCTCGCACAAATAAACCAATTCTATATCGTTTTGTTTCCGAACATAAAATTGGCTTTATTTGAACATAAATAGTTTCTTCATTTCTTTTTAATAAAATATTCACGTCTTTTTGATCATTGCCGCAATTGTTTATGATTTCAGCAACTTCAATATCGCGACTTATTTTTTTATCATTAATTTGTAGAATGCGATCCCCTACACGAATACCTGCTTTCTTAGCAGGATTCTTCGTATCGCCGTTTGTATCAACAACAGGTGAGCTTCCAACCACAAGAACACCTTCCGATTTTAGTATAACACCGATAGATTGTCCTCCAGCTACCACTTTTATTGGTGAAACAATGTTCACTGCGATTTCTTTTACTGGAATGATTCCGAACAACTTAAAGTCCACAATTGCCTGTCCGTGTTTTAGAGGCTCTAAAAATACAGGTTTTGAAAAAAAATTTTCTGTAGCAATTGGTTTTAAATGTAATGTGTTCTCCAAATTTTCATGAACATTTATTGTTAATGGATATTGAACTTCCCAAAAAGCTATCTCATCCTCAAAAATTGTCATATAGTTCGGCAAGGCATAAATATTTCGAAACTGTGGAGACATTGTAAAAGCGACGATTAAAATTGCGAGTACAAATCCAATAAAAGGACGCCACTTCATTTTTAACATATTTTCACCCCACCTTATTCATTTATTAATTTGCGCTAAATTTATAAATTCCCGAATAAAGTGCGGATTATTCTAGCAAAACAGTGGGTTTTTTACATGGTAATTGAAAATCAAACAATATACAGCAAGGCACATGTTTTTTAAACATGTGCCTTGTTTTTCCAATTTTCTTTTTTCATAATTCCATTGTTAAACATTTCCAAAGCATTATTCAATGAAGCAGAAGTAATATTAGCTCCCGATGCCATGCGTGCAAGCTCATTGATCTGTTCTTCCTTATTCAATCGTTTTATAATGGTCCTGGTCTTTCCTTCTTGAACCTGCTTATCAATATACATATGACAATCCGCCATACAAGCAATCTGTGCCAAATGTGTTATACAAATGACTTGTTTATGCACAGCTACCATTGCAATACGCTCCGCTACCATTTGCGCTGTTTTACCGCCAATACCAGTATCAATTTCATCAAAAATCATCACACCAATTTTATCTTTTTTAGCACATACCGCTTTTATCGCTAATGCAATCCGCGATAATTCCCCTCCAGATGCGACTTTTTGCATGGCTTTCGGTTCTTCACCAGCATTGGCAGAAAATAATATTGCAATATTGTTTTCACCATTTTGATTCAATTGCTCGATTTGATTAACACGTATAACAAATTGTGCATTCTGCATTCCTAATTCACTTAAATGCCCTTGTACTTCTATAGCTAATTTTTCCGAGGATTTCTTTCGTAAAATAGTTATTTCATTCGCAAGCCGAATTAGTTTATCTTTTAAAGTATCTACTTCTTTCTTTAGCTCTGCTATATTTTGATCATAATTTTCAATGTCAAGTAATTCTGTTTTTGCTTTATTATAATAAAGCAAAATATCCTCGATCGTCGCTCCGTATTTTTTACGTAATTTATAAATCACGTCCATGCGTTCTTGCATTTTGCTCAGACGTTCTGGAGTATAATCTAAACATTCTCCATATTCTCTTATTTCATAGCTGCATTCTTCCAGTTGGCAGAGTGCATCCGTTACGATTGTAAGTGCATTTTGAATACGTACATCATACCGGCTGATCGTTTCTACACTTTTTTTTACTTCAGCCAAAGCTGGAAGAATTGCTCCATGGCCTTTTTCACCTTGTTCTAATAAAACATACGAACGTTTTACTAAATTTGATATTTTCTCTGCACTAGATAATAATTTAATTTCTGCTTCTAACGCAACATCTTCATTTTCTTTTAAACTTGCTGCAGCAATTTCATCCGTTTGCCACTTAAGCATATCGATACGCTGTACATATTCTCGAGAATCATTTTCCTTTTTCAGTAAATCATTTACTTTATTTTTCCATTCAAAAAACAGTTGCTGATAGACAAGTAATCGATCTAATATTTCGGAGTCATAATTATCAATCAATGCAAATTGATTTTCCATTTTTAAAAGCGCCTGATTTTCATGTTGCCCATGTATATCTACCAACTTTTCCCCCAAAGCTTTTAAAATACTTAGTGTAACATGACAATGATTTACACATATCACATTTCTTCCATTTTTAGAAATCTGTCTGCTAATAATCAAAGTATCCCCATCATCAACAATGTTGTTTTTCATTAAGAAATCATGAATCTCACTGTGACTGGCTATATCAAAAATTGCTTCAACTCTCATCCAATCACTACCACTGCGAACATGGTCGCTTGAAGTACGATAGCCTAAAATAACACCTACAGATCCAATTAAGATTGATTTTCCTGCACCAGTTTCCCCAGTCAAAATATTTAGTCCTGTAGTAAAATCAATACTTATATATTCAATTAAAGCAAAATTCCACACAGCTAAAGTTTTCAACATATTTTTCTTCTCCTAAATTAATTACTTAGTAATTCAAGTTTTCGCAGAATTTGAGGTGCAGCTTCAATCGGTTTAACCACGACCAGGATATTATCATCTCCAGCTACAGTTCCGATGATTTCAGGCCATTTTGCATAATCCAAAGTAGATGCCACTGCATTTGCAGTTCCAGGCAAAGTTTTAATTACAATAATATTTTCACTATAATTTAGTCCAACTACGGAATCTTGAAACATTCTTGCCATTCTATTTTTAGAAAAAACAATATTTTTTTCAAGTGGATAGGCATAACGATAGCGTCCGTCTCCCGTTGGTATTTTTATTAACATCAGCTCTTTT
Organism: Massilibacillus massiliensis; assembly: GCF_900086705.1. Taxonomy (NCBI): domain Bacteria; kingdom Bacillati; phylum Bacillota; class Negativicutes; order Selenomonadales; family Sporomusaceae; genus Anaerosinus; species Anaerosinus massiliensis. The sequence goes on from NZ_LT575483.1 coordinate 335,091, forward strand.
ATATCTCTTGATACAGTTGCTTGGGTAACTTCAATATTTTGCTTCCGTAAAGCCTCAGCAAGCTCTTCTTGCGTTTCAATTACAGTGTTTTCAATAATTTCCTTTATTCGCGCATGACGTATCGCTTTCACTCAATCAACTCCTAACTTTTTCAATCAAATATAGTACAGGTGATGTTTCCAAATGATTTACCATCGAATAACAACTAACCGTAAAGTTTCTCATTGGTAAATTCATTAGTAGATTTGCCAATTGCTGATGTTCTATACAACCAGCCTGATGTCCTCTATATGCAGTTATAGAGATAATACCGTTTATATTCAACAATGCCATCGTTTTTTCCAATGCAGAAATCGTTGTTTTAGCATCTGTTGTAAGTGTGTGATCTCCTCCCGGCAAATATCCCAAATTAAACATTACAATATCAATGGGTTCTTCTACATATTGATTCACTTGATCATGACTTGCTAAAATCAACCGCACTTTCTTCAACAAACCTTGTTCTTGTAGTTTCTGCTTTGTTACATCTAAAGCATGTTGCTGAATATCAAATGCATAGATTTCAGCAGTTGCAGGAGAATGTTCAGCTAAAAAAAGAGTATCATTACCGTTGCCCGCAGTCGCATCTAAAATTCGCTGTGAATGTTTTATTTTTTGGATTAATAAATGATGTGCTGCACTAACTACATTTATAGTTTGCATTCCTAATTACCTTTCCATAACTTCGTTCGCATTGTATGATAGTAATTTTTATCTTCAAATTTAATAATCTTTGCAACCAGCGGCGACTTTCTGACAACCACTTCATCTCCAGGCAATAAATGATAGCTATCTTGTCCATCAAAAGTAAGTACAATATCAGTATGAGATGCATCAATATTAATCCGAACTTCTTCATTTTGAGATATAATCATCGGTCTCGCGTTCAATGTATGTGGACAAATGGGCGTTACCAATAGCAATTTTAAACTAGGATTAATAATCGGGCCACCAGCAGATAATGAATAGCCTGTAGAACCGGTTGATGTAGATACAATAAGACCATCCGCTTGATAGTTTGCTACCAAATAATCATCAATGCTTAAACCTAATGTAAGCATTCTTGCAAACCCACTCTTTGTAACAACAATATCATTGATCGCCGAACCAACGTAAGTCATTGCATCCTCTCTCTTAATAATAGCTGCAATCATTAAACGTTCTTCAATACGGTAATCATTTTTTAAAATTTTATCTAATTTATTCTCTAATTCCGTAAGTTCAATGTCCGCCAAAAATCCAAGCCTGCCTATATTAATTCCACAAACAGGAATATTCCTATCGGCCACTTTACGACATGCATTTAACAAGGTTCCATCTCCGCCAATTGTCAAACCTATACTAATTTTTTCATCAAGTAAATTTTCCGTCCCCAGCTCTGGATACCCTAATTCATCCGCAGCTTTTTGAGGTAATAATAATTTTACTTTTTTAGTTGCATAAAATTCAACAATTCGCTTTAGAACTAAATCAGCATCTTCTTTATGTATATTTGGGAAAACACCTATTGTAAACAAAATTATTTCCCTCCGATCCTCTTATTTTAAACGATTATGTGCCTCATTGACAATAGCAGCAATCTCTGTCTCATTTACACATGCTTCATCAGGTTTCTCCAAAAACAAATGTAATAAATATTCAATATTTCCCTCAGGTCCTTTTACCGGTGAATATGTTAAATTTACTGGCAAGAGAGCATTGGCATTGCAAAAATCAATAATTTTATGAATCACTTCTTCATGAATTTCAGGCTCACGCACCACGCCTTTTTTGCCTACTTTATCTTTTCCGGCTTCAAATTGAGGTTTTATTAAAGCCACAATCTGCCCATTTGGCAACAAAAGATCCTTTACCGCAGGCAAAACTTTCTCTAGAGAAATAAAAGCGACATCAATAGAAGCAAAATTCAACTTTTCTGCCAAATCGTCCGGCGTAACATTTCTTATATTCGTACGTTCCATATTGATCACGCGCGCGTCTGTCCGAAGAGACCATGCAAGTTGTCCATACCCAACGTCTATTGCATAGACCTTTTTCGCGCCATTTTTTAAAGAACAATCTGTAAAACCGCCTGTCGATGCACCTATGTCAGCAACGATTTGATCTTTTAAATTAATAGCAAATTCTTCGATTGCTTTCGCTAACTTTAATCCACCTCGACTCACATACCCAATACTATCGCCAGTCACTTTTATATCAGCCGTATCTTTTACCAGAGTACCTGCCTTGTCAACTTTTTGTCCATCCACATAAACAAGTCCCGCCATAATCGACGATTTCGCTCGCTCCCGACTTGTTACCAAATTTTTTTCAACAAGCAGCACATCTAATCGTTCTTTTCCCATATTTTTCACCACACCCCAGCTAACTACTTTAACGATCAAACAGTATTTCCCCACTGTTTGTCCTTTTTCAATTTTACAGTTAAGCCCACTTATTTTTATTTTTAAATTCGGCATAAATTACAATCTATTGACGAATAAAATCACTGACCCTTTTCGCCACTGTTTCCCCACTTAAAGTGTATTTATCCAATAATGTTTTTCTGGTTCCTTGCTCAATAAATTTATCAGGAAAGCCAAGCCTTAAAACTTTTACTTGATTTACTCCATAGTCATTCAGATACTCTAACACGGCCGAGCCGAATCCACCAGCTAGTACGTGATCTTCAACAGTAACAATATAGCGAGTACGATTCGCAAGTTCCTTTAACATTTCAACATCAAGAGGTTTAATAAATCTTGCATTTACAACCCCAGCATCGATTCCGACATAGCTTAAATATTCACTTGCCTGTTTAGCCACCTCTACCATCGCACCAACTGCAAAAAACACAACATCATTGCCAGCTTTTATTTCTTCTGCTTTTCCGATTGGCAATGTAGTGAATTCCATATCCAGCTTAACACCAGTCCCACTGCCGCGTGGATATCGCAGTGCGACTGGCGCATTCAATTGAAACGCTGTGTACAGCATATGTTGCAGCTCATTTTCATCTTTAGGTGCCATAATTGTAATATTAGGCATGTGCCTTAAAAAACTATAGTCAAATAAACCATGATGTGTCGGTCCATCTTCACCGACAATACCCGCTCGATCCAAGCTAAAAACAACAGGCAATTTTTGCAAGCAAACATCGTGAATAATTTGATCATACGCACGTTGAGCAAACGTTGAATACAGTGCGACAATTGGTTTTTTCCCTTGACTGGCCAGTCCTGCTGCAACAGTAACCGCATGCTGTTCTGCAATGCCAACATCCAAAAATCGGTCTGGAAAACAGTCGTAAAAATGTTTCAGCCCTGTTCCAGAAGGCATTGCCGCAGTAATTGCTACAATATCGTCATCTTTTTCAGCAAGCGAAACTAAAGTCTTGCTGAAAATAGAAGTATAAGAAGGAATACAATTTGTAGACTTTTTAATCTCTCCAGTTTCTGCACAAAATGGACCCACCCCATGAAACTTATCCGGCTCAGTCTCCGCTGGGAAATAACCTTTTCCTTTCTTTGTTAATGTATGTATTAAAATTGGACCTTTCATTGTTTTCGCTTTTTCTAAAACATCGGTTAAAAGTTCAATATTATGCCCATCAATTGGTCCAACATACGTGAAACCAAGCTCTTCAAACACACCACCTTGTACCAATAGATACCTCAAGCTATCCTTTATATGCTCTACTGCTTTAGCGACACTACCGCCAATTGTGGGTATGCGTTTTAATAAAAATTCCAGATCATGCTTAACTTTATTGTAAGTCGGAGCTGTACGCATTTTTGATAAATATTCTGATAAAGCACCGACATTTTTATCAATTGACATTTCATTATCATTTAAGATAACAATCAAATGCTTTCCTAAATCACCTGCATTATTTAATGCCTCAAAGGCCTCTCCACCAGTCATAGATCCATCGCCGATCACTGCAATCACATAGTGATTTTTATGATCTAAGTCACGCGCAATTGCCATTCCCAAGGCAGCAGAAATAGAGGTGCTAGAATGCCCAACCCCAAAGCTATCATATACACTTTCACTACGTTTGGGAAATCCAGTTATTCCATCGGTTTGCCTTAAAGTAGCAAATCGTTCTCGTCTTCCCGTTAAAATTTTATGTCCATATGCCTGATGTCCAACGTCCCAAACAATTTTATCATTCGGACAATGGAAAACATTATGCAAGGCAACCGTCAATTCGACAGTCCCTAGATTAGGCGCTAAATGTCCCCCATTTTTTGCTACAGTATGAATAATAAGCTCGCGGATTTCTCCTGCGAGCTTATTAAGCTGTGCCAAAGAAAGATTTTTTAACTGTAACGGGCTATCTATTGAACTTAATATAGTACTCAAAATTAAGTCACTTCCTTATATAACTCTGTATATGTAAAACATGCGCTTTCAAAAACAAACCAGAGTAAATTTTCAAATCATGTTTTCTGAATATTATATCATAGGATTGATCTTAAAAGCATTATTTTACAAAAAACATACGCTACAAAAAATCCAATCACAGCTCCCGCCATCACTTCAATCGGCGTATGCCCTAATAATTCCTTCAAGCTAATATTGTTTTCAGTACTCAACTGCTTGAAAATTTGGTTAATCGCTTTTGCATGCTTTCCTGCAGCTTGTCTTACACCGGTTGCATCATACATTACAATTCCAGCAAAAATCACTGAAATCGCAAAAGCTGTGGAGTCAATGCCTTCTACAAAAGCAACTGCTGTACTTAAACTAACAACAAGCGCTGAATGAGAACTTGGCATCCCACCCGCACCAAACATTCTTTCAATGCTGAATTCCTTTAACATATAATAATAAATGACAGTTTTTAAAATTTGTGCTACTATCCACGCCATTACAGCCGACATTAAAACAATATTTTTCGTAACTGACAAAAATGAAATTTCCAATGATGCCACCTCAGCAATCGCGCGCTATCAGATACTGTACAACTTCTCTTAAGAAAGCTGCTTCCTCACCAAAAATATCTAATGCTTGTAATGCTTCGTTCACTGCATTTGCAGCCATTTCTTGTGCCCTTTCCAATGAATATAGAGACACATACGTTGATTTATGATTTCTTTCATCACTGCCAACAGGTTTACCGATCTTTTCTTCTGCTCCAACTACATCTAAAATATCGTCTGTGATTTGAAATGCTAATCCGAAATTTTCTGCATACTGCGTAAGAGCAGCAAGTTGCCGCTCTGTAGCATCAGCTAATATAGCCCCAGCACGAATCGCAGTTTTAAACAAAGCACCTGTTTTTGCTTGATGCATTAATCTCAACACATCCGCAGGAATTTTCTTATTTTCAGATAATAGATCAAGTGCCTGTCCGCCGACCATTCCATCCGGGCCGGCAGCTTGACTTATTTCACTAATCACTTTTATCAAATTAACTGCATCTACATTTTTCTGATTCGCTATTACTTCAAAGGCCTTTGTGAGCAATGCATCGCCAGCTAAAATTGCCATTGCCTCACCATAAATCTTATGGTTTGTAAGCTTTCCACGCCGATAATCATCGTTATCCATTGCCGGTAGGTCATCATGGATCAAAGAATATGTATGAATCATTTCTAATGCACAGGCAACCTTTAAATATTGATTTCCGTCTTTGCCTATCGCTTCTGCTGCAGCCAACAGAAGAATGGGTCTTAACCTTTTTCCTCCGGCAGTTATACTATATCGCATAGATTCATAAAGAATAGACGTTATAGGTTCTTCTGTGAGATGAAAAATTTCGTCAAGCTCTGCTTCTATCAATTTCATCTTTTCATTACAATATTTTTTTAGCATCTCTTATTCCTCCCCTATGTCTAAAACTGTTTCTTGAATTTTTCCCTTCGTCTCTTTTAACAATTTATCAATTGCATTTTCTGTACTCTCTAACTGTTCCATACAGGCTTTCGATAACAGAACACCTTCAGAATACTTTTTCAATAAATTTTCTAAGCTGCAATCTCCGCCTTCTAATTCTTTCACAATATTCTCCAGTTTTTCTAAACCTTCTTCAAAAGAAACTTTTTTGCTTGATACACGTGCCATTTTATGCTTGAACTCCTTTCTCGATATTTTCAACAATCGATTTTATCTGTCCATCACTTACAGTAACCTCAATACGTTCACCAATTTTCACTTCTTTAACGCTTTTTAATATCTTCCCCTTTTTCTCTACAACACTATACCCACGCGCTACTAAAGAAAGAGGATTCAAAATATGCAACTTTTCTAATATAATACGAATCTCATGATTCTTCTCTGTCAAAACAGATTTTTTTAAATACTCGAGTTTTTCAACCATTTGATCTAACTGTTGTTTCTTTGCATCCAACATTAAGTGAGGATTCATCAAAGCTTTATTTTTTAGACATCCGTTTAATTGACTTCGTTTATCCCGTATAGTGGCAGATACCCTATTCCGTAATCTTTCCTGCAAATTTTGTATATATTTTGACAGCTCTCCTGCATCTGGAACCATTAATTCTGCTGCTTGAGAAGGCGTTGCAGCCCTAACGTCACTGACAAAATCAGACAAAGTAAAATCTGTTTCATGGCCAATTGCAGATACAACGGGAATTTGAGTGGAATAAATAGCACGGACGACTCGTTCATCATTAAATGACCATAAATCTTCCATAGAACCACCACCGCGAGCCAGCACAATTACATCTACAGGATACTTTGTGTTAAATACACCTAATGCTTGTACAATTTGCTCAGCAGACCCTTCCCCTTGCACTTGTACGGGATAAACCCTTAAACTAACATTGGGATTCCGCCTTTTGGAAACCGTGTAGATATCACGTAAAACAGATCCAGTTGCCGAGGTAATTACACCAATGGTTTTAGGGAATACAGGTAATTCTTGTTTATGTATTGTGTCAAATAGGCCTTCCTTTGTTAATTTTTCCTTTAATTGCTCAAAAGCCAAACTTAGCTCGCCAATTCCTTCTGGGAATAAATTCATTATATAAAGTTGATATTGTCCATCACGCTCAAAAATACTGATGTATCCATTTGCAACAACCTTCATTCCATTCACAGGTGTAAACTTCAAATATTGTGCTTTACTTTTGAACATAACTACTTTTATACTTGCTGCAGCATCTTTTAAAGTAAAATAACAATGGCCAGACGAATGACATTTAAAATTTGATATTTCCCCACGTAAAAAGATGTTACTTAAAATCGGATCATGATCTATGGTATTTTTCATATATTTTGTAATTTCACTTACACTATAAATATTCAAAACTACCCCTCTATCCAAAAATTTATCATAATAAAAAAACCAGACCAACGTCCGGTAGATACGACTTATTTAGATAGCAGTATAGTTTCACTACTTAACTATGCTGCTATCACTTATATACAACTAAACTATAACGTAAACTAGTATTTTTTTATCATAGCGCCTAAAATACCATTTACAAATTTAGCTGAAGCATCCGTCCCAAATGTTTTCGCTAACTCTACAGCTTCATTAATAATAATATTCGGTGTTAACTTTTCATCGCCAAAATACAACTCATAAACAGCCATTCTCGTAATATTACGATCCACGCTTGGCATACGTTCTACTTTCCACTCAGCCGAATTTTTTGAGATCATCTGATCTATTTCTTCTAAATGCTCTCGTGTTCCACTTACAATGCATCCCGCATAAGATCTAGCACTATCACTCAAAATCTTACTTTCACTCAGCACAGCTTGCAGCGCATCCTCATTATCAATTTTGTTAAAATCCAATTGAAATAGTGCTTGCAAAGCGACTTCCCTAGCTCTTCTACGACTCATAAAATACCTTCCTCTTCCTAACACTTCGATTGATCATGAAGCTTTGTCAACATCATATGATATCACATCTTACTAAATTATGTAACTTTAATCAATTCTTTCGTCAACGATCAACGTTTAAACCCTGATGGAATTATTTTCTCTACAATATCCATTAAATCATCTTTATCATCTACTCGCTTACCTACAAAAAGACCAATCAAACCGCAAATCATAATAAATACTGTTTTAAAAAAGCCAAAAAGTAAAATTGATATACCTATCATACTTCCTAAAATCGTACCAACAAGTTTACCCCGATGATTCTGCCACACTGCCTCCAGAAATGCCTTAACATCCATCTTTTCACCTCTTCATCAAAACCAGTTAAACTACACGTTGCTTTTGGATCCCTGCATTTGATATGTCTTCAACTAATACATCTATCTCGTCCACTTCAATTCCAATCGTGGTCTTTATCTTTTCCTTTACCATTTGTTGAATCTGATCAGAAATCCGTATAACATCACTTTCCGGACTAACAACAATTTTGCTCTCAATTCTAACATTTGTATTTTCTAATTGATTCTGTTGTCTTCTTTCAACAATGATGTAAATTTTCACATTCCGTATGCCGTTAATACTGCGTATTACCTTCTCTACTAAATTTTTAATTGCGATAACGGCAATGCGAACATCACCAATTGCCGTATGAATAATAACTGCTTCATCATTCTGCGATGCTCGACTTCGAGTTAGGCTGACTTTTAGTAATCTCAAACTCATAAGTAAAAAAATTACGGCTATTCCACCAGTTTCCCAACGCGAAATGACAAACATAAAGTTTGTCCATATAAACTCTTCAGAAAAAAACTGCAGAGTCAAAACAATTATACCCAACGTTAAAACTGTTATTGCAAGTGTATACAACGCTAAAATAATACGATCAATTATCTGCATATAGATTCGTCACTTCCTAACGCACTCTTACTTCATCATCTTTATTCGTATCATGGAATCCCACGCCTTGCACATGCACATTTACTTCAACAACATTTAACCCCGTCATACTTTCAATAGAACGTTTCACATTTTCTTGGACAGTCAAAGCCACATCTGGAATACGCACGCCATAATCAACAATAATATACAAATCTACCGCTGCTTCACGTTCACCAACTTCTACCTTTACACCTTTTGCGAGGTTTTTCTTACCTAAAATTTCAGCAATACCTCCAACAAGGCCTCCACTCATTGCTGCAATTCCTTCAACTTCAGTTGCTGCAAGACCAGCAATAATACTTACGACTTCATCGGCAATACGAATAGAACCAACGCTGCTATTTTCAACTTTGTTGTCCATGATTAAACCTCCAATAACTCATAATACATATAAAATTCTAAAGCTATATCTAAATTATAACAAACAACTAAAAATTATACAAACAAAATACATATATATTAAGGTTTCGCACTGATTGTAATATCTTCTTGTTTAACACTCGTCATTCGACAAATTACATCAGCAACTTGGATTACTTCCTCTTTGGTTAATGTATTTGCTTTTACGATTGCATTCGCTGAATTCTCACGTAAAAAAACCAATGCATCTGCAAAGCCTTTTGCTTTTATGAGATTTTCTACTTCTGTTTCACGTTGTTTTTCTTGTACCATTTTTAGCACACTTTCTTGTGCACTATGCCGTTCTTCTTCTGAAGTTGCATTTTTAATTGTCTCACGAAGCATATCCGAATGTTCACTACGTATTTTATCACGTTCTAAACGATACTCCGTAAAAAAATCTATTTTCGCCTGTGTTTCTGGTTCAAAGACCTTAACCACTTGCATTGCATTTGATTTATCCGCTTTTACTTCTTCTGCGTATCCTCTCCATATCATACTACTTATCAGCATCACCAAAAATAGCAAAAAACATACTACCATCATTTTTTTTAATGACTTTACAACAATAAGCATTCATCACACCTCATTTTCGTTGTGGTAAAACAGTAATCTTATAACTGGAAATACCTAAACTGGTTTCCACCGCTTTCGTTAAATTTGCTTTTACAATGGAGTCTGCAGCACCATCAGCAATCACTAATACCCCTTTTATTGTAGGATTAATTTCTCGTAACACAACTGGCTTATCAACACCATTTTCTTTATTTACTAAAATTTGTTGATTTTCTTTTATTTCAGTAGTTGTTCTGACACCACCTGATGTATCTTTTTCCTGCACCGTCTTCGTTTCTTTTACGATATTCTTTTCATGTTCCTGCCTTGCACTTCCTTCTAATGTAATACTAACTGCTACATTACCTGCACCTTTTGTTCTTGATAGAAGTTGCGTAAGCTTATATTCTAAATTTTTTTCATAAGAATTTTTATTATTTGTATCCATCTCGACATTCACATCATTTTTTGCCTCCGAATTAGGTAGGGTTTTAGAGGATAGCATATTTCCATCAAAAATACTACCAAAAATTAAAAGTACAATCCCAATAACGCCTAACCAAACTACTCTTGTATTTAGTCCATGATTCTGTAAAAAGAACTGCATATTTTTAATTTTTTCTTGTAATTGTTTCATCAATTTATCTCCTCATTCCAAAATCTCAATTCAATTTCTTTTGGTTGAAGTTGATACATTTCACACAACGTACGTAAAATCATATTTTTTAGATCCGTCTTTAATTCCATTTGCGGTTCATTTTTTTTTACTTTTAAATCTACTTTTGAGACAATAGATGCATCCGATTGCTCTTTAGGTTTGACAAAAACAATCATATGCTGTATTTGTTTATTTTTTTCTTCTTCCGAACTTGGTTTAAGGTTTATCTCTACTTTTGCAGCTGCAACATCCCGCAAAGATTCAACTGTAACTCTTACTTGATTTTCCAGTTCATTTTTGTAAATTTTATAAACAACTGCATCTTTTTTTTCCTTCGTATCTGCTAAATTTATATTTGCCTGATCAACAATTTGTTTACCAAAAACAGGGACTGATTGTATTTGAAAACCTTTTTCAAAAAAATCTATCATAGGATTTAAAATAGCTACCATAATTAATAATCCAACAACAACTCTTATAAAACTCTTCATTGTATTACTTGGTAAAATTAATTCTAAAAATGCTGCAAATAAGACTAGCATCATTAAGCTCTTTACCCAGTTTGTTATCATTTCCAACATAAAAACACCACCAGTTTATCACCTTAACATCAAAGCCACACTACCAGCACCAACAATCATCGTAATCGTCAAAAAAAACATTAATATAACCGTCAATAAAGCTCCAACAACCAACAATAAATGATCTCCCATTGAAGTTAAACATTTCGCTAATTTGTAATCCCCGATTGGTTCTATTAATGCACCTGTCATTTTCATAATAAAAGCAAGTGAAAGAATTTTTATCATTGGCAATAAACAAATTGTTCCAATTGCAATAACCCCAAAAATACCAATCGAATTTTTAAGCAGTAAAGATGCTCCCATAACAAGCTCCACAGTATCTGCAAATACTTTTCCGACAACGGGGATAAATGTAGCTGTAGCAAATTTCGCTGTACGAAGCGCAACACCATCAGCAATGCTTCCAGCAACCCCTTGAATTGTAATTACACCAATAAAAATCATCATGACAAAGCCTAAAACAATCATACCCGACTGCCTAAAAATATTGGTCAAATGATTTAATTGATATTTCTCCGTTAAATAATTTACACAAGTTAGTGCTGCGCTGATTAATAAAAAAGGTAAGACCAAATTTTTTACAATTAAACTCACTACACTGACCAACAGTAACATTAAGGGGCTAAATAATGCCGCAGTCGTAAGCGATCCCATTCCAGCTAGTAAAGTAATCAGCAATGGCAACAAGGCTTCCATAAATGAAACCATATGATCAATTGCATTTGATGCAATTTTTAATACATTATAAAAAGCATTTAAAGCAATCACAGATAAAAATGAAAAACATACACTATAAGTCAATACTGCAATATTAGATTTTTCAAATGCATTTTGTAAATTTTGCAGCATAGCACTTAAAACTGCTAAAAACAATAAATTACCGATCAAATGCATATTGAGAAACATTTCTGAAAATATCTTTTTTAACACAATCTGTAGTACTTCTTGAAAATCAAAATGTAATCCCTTCCGAATCAAGTCTTGGATTGTTGTCAAATTCAGTAAAGGAATATCTTCCTCAAGTTCTTTATTAGCTTCAACAACAAATTGATTGATTTGTTCCACAGATAAATCTTGAAAAACCTGTCCAATAATAAATTCTGTATCTGCGTTCTTATTTTCATTTGCATTTACATCTGCAGTAAAATACATACACAAACAAAATATGATCAAAAATTTTTTCATTTCATCACCTTACGGCAGCAATTTGACGATTGTGTTAATTACCAACGCGATGATTGGTATTGCCATTACCATTACCATTACTTTACCCGCAAATTCAATTTTTCCAGCAATCGCTCCTTCTCCAGCATCTCTACATACTTGCGCCCCGAACTCCGTGATATAAGCAATCCCGATAATTTTTAACAAGGTATTTAAATACAACATGCTAATATTCGCTTTCTCTGCTAAATCATAAAACAATTGTAATATAACATGGAGCTTGTTTAATATAAGTAAAAATATAATAACTGTTACGGCCAGACTTAGTTGAATTGCAAACTCCGGGCGATCTTTTTTTAAGATTAAAGCTAGCATTGTAACAACAAATCCAACCCCAACAATCTTAATGATTTCCATAGTCCACCTCTTATTGAAGTTTAAATACATCCTGGACTGTATAAAATAGCTTACCTAATAACTGGACTACCCATAACAAAACCAAAGTAAAGCCTGCTAATGTGCACAAATGTGCCATGTCTTCTTTCCCAGCTTGTTTTAATGCTGTATGAAAAACCGAAATTAAAATTCCAACACCAGCAATTTTAAATAATAGATCCAGCCCCATGGCTCCACCTCCTTAGAGAGAAACTCTCTCTTTTCTATAATAATAAAAGTACGATCATCAAGCTTCCACATACACCTAGATACCGATACATTTTACTGTTTTTATCCCTGAGTATTGCAGCTTCATTCTCCAATATTTCTAATCTCTTTTGAATCATCGCTAAATATTTTTGCTGCTCCTCACGATCCATTTTCCCAAGATGACAACCAAAAAGCATTAATACCTCACAATCTTCTTTCGTTAAAGACAACTTATTTTTATACATTTCTAAACTTTTTCGAATTGCTTCTTGCGGGGACATTAAATAATCTTCCTTTAATAAGGTTGCCGTTGTAGTAAAGAAATTAGCAACTTCTTGATTCACACCAATTGTACAATTCATCAAACCATCACTAAGCGGCATAGCAGTATAATTCATATATGATTTTAACGCTACAATACAGCTCAAAACTTGTCGTAAATGATTTGGCCGTTTTGTATAACGCTGCGCCATTGAAAAGCCAAGATAACTTCCCGCAAAAATAACAAAAATACTACCAATTAACTTCAGCAGCATAAAAACTCCTCTTTTTCGTTTGTTTTTGAAAATAAATGATGCGTTTTTTTCACATCAATAATTTCCTGTACAGAGCCTATCTTAGGCTGATTTGTCAATACAATATATCGCTCAAAATATTTTTCTTCTATTAGTTGCTTGACATATGGACGATTTTTCACATCTTCTAAATTCTTTCCATGTACACTCGTAATAACAGAAACACCTGCATGCAAAGCTTCATTTAGTGCAATCACATCCTCTTCTCTGCCAAGTTCGTCTGTAACAATTACATCCGGTGCCATAGATCGAATGAGCATAAGAATTCCAGTCGCTTTGGGGCATCCATCCAAAACATCCACGCAATAACCTATATCTAATGTAGGAATTCCATTTTTACAAGCCGTAATTTCTGAACGCTCATCCACGACACCAACTTGTACACCACTAAAATTCATTTCCATCCTACTGAAAGACCTCACAATATCGCGTAATAAGGTCGTTTTGCCACAGCGTGGTGGTGCAATAATTAAAGTACTAAAAATATGCTGGTTTCGATCAATCAAAAAACGCATGATATCCTTTGCACAATTTTTTACTTCTCTAGAAATACGTATATTTATAGAACTTATATTCTTAATCGCCTTCAATTTTCCATCATTTAAAATGGCCTGTCCCGCCAATCCAACTCTATGACCGCCTTCTAATGTAATATAACCCATTCTCAATTCCTGTTCCAGCGCATAGAAAGAATTTTTCGTCATCGCTTGTATGGTGTTAGAAATATCATTTTTATTACAAATATAACCTGTTTTTAAATCGCCGTTTACAACACCGTCATCCTGAATTGTATACATACGATCAGGTAAAACAAGCAGAAAAGGCTGATTTACACGAAGTCTTATCTCAATCACTTGATTCATAAGCAAAAAATCGACTTGTTTCAATAAATGAATCATATGAAGTGGCAAATATGGATAAATATCATTTCTTATTTTCTCAATTGTATTTACCATAACATTCCACCTTTCTTTACATAGATATGGCAGAACACAGAATTTTAGTACAAAAAAATAGGATATATTTAATAAAATTTCTTTATTAAATATATCCTAATCATATTATATATTCGAAATACTTATTACAATCCCGGATTATCAGAATAAGTATACGAAGAATTATATGCACCATCTCGATCTATCTCATACACACAGTCACCATCTGTAATATTATCGTAAACTACACTTCCACAATGAGGACAGGTAACCTCTACCTCATCTTTCGTATCCAAAATATCTGATTCAAAAGAAACTTCCTCATGACAAACAGGACATTGCATCTCTACAAAATCGTCCGCATATCTCGTAGAATCCTCATAAAAATCTTCTTCTAAATCATTTAAATCTTCATCCAATGTTTCTACATAAGTTTCTAAATCATGATGCAAACTATGAATATCTTGTACGTCATCTGCCATGTCCTCTAAGACATCAATAATATTTAAAATAACCTTACCTTCTGGTGTCTGTTCATTTACATTTAAACCCTTCGTTAATCCATGTAAATATGCAACTCGTTCTTTTACATTTGTCATAATAGTATCAACCTCCATTACATTCACTTTAGGAAACTATAGCTATTATGCCCATAACATAAAGTTGCTTATGCCTATAAAAACAAAAATCCGATGTTTTTTCATCGGATTTTTATCATTTTATTAAGCTCGTTCAATATAATTTCCAGTGCGTGTATCAATTCGTAAAATATCCCCTTGATTAATAAATAATGGCACACGTACAGAATACCCGGTTTCAAGTTTTGCCATTTTAGTGGCACCTGTTGCTGTATCACCACGGACACTTGGGTCACACTCAGCTACTTCTAAATCTACAGAATTAGGCAGATCAACACCAATGATTGTTCCTTTAAAAGTTAAAAGATTAATATCCATATTTTCTTTCAAGAATTTTAAAGCATCACCAAGCTGCTCTTTTGTAAGCTCAGTTTGCTCATATGTTTCATTATCCATAAATGTATACATACCATCATTTTCATATAAGAACTGCATCGCACGATTTTCAACATGTGCTTTCGGCAATTTTTCGTTTGGATTAAAAGTACGTTCAATTACTGCGCCCGTTTTCACATTTTTTATTTTTGTTCTAACAAATGCAGCCCCTTTACCTGGTTTCACGTGCTGGAAATCAACAATCTGCCATACTCCATTATCAATTTCAAGCGTTAACCCGGTTCTAAAATCACTACTAGATATCATTCTTACGTCCTCCATTTATTCCCATTTATTTCAAGGGTTTATTTCTATTAACTGCTTACTACTACTAGTCAATACATCACAACCAGCACTTGTAACCACAACAGTATCTTCAATTCTCACGCCACCAAATTCAGGAATGTAGATTCCAGGCTCAACGGTAACGATCATATTTTCTTCTAGTTGATCAGATGAACTAGAAGGTGACAATCTTGGAAGCTCATGAATCGCGAGCCCTACACCATGGCCTAATCCATGTCCAAAAAATTTACCATAACCTGCTTCCATAATAAAACGTCTAACAATCGTATCAACTTCTTTACCGGATTTACCAGCTTTAACAGACTTCACACCTAGTAACTGAGACTCCAGCACAATACGGTAAATTTCACGTTGCCGGTTATTCGCTTTACCAACACAAACCGTACGCGTAATATCAGAATGATATCCTTCGTATACAGCACCAAAATCCATCGTGACAAGCTCACCTTCAGCAAGTATTTTATCTGTCGCCAAACCATGTGGCAAGCTTCCTCTATGCCCAGAAGCTACGATTGTATCAAACGCAGGTTTTGAAGAACCTAATTTACGCATGCGCATTTCCAGCTCAGCTGCAATCATAATTTCACTTACACCTGGTTTAATTATTGTTACAATATAGTCAAAAGCAGCATCACTAATCGCTACAGCTTTTTTTACTTTTTTTATCTCAACACTATCTTTGATGCTTCGGAGTTGATCTAATCCAACAGCTTTTAATTTAATATTTTTTAAATGTTGTTTTAAGATTGAAAATTCATTATAAGTAACTGAATCCCCCTCAAAGCCAACCCGTGTGATACTTTCATGCGCAATTTCTTCAGAAACTTGTGCTAAAATACTTTTCTTATGTTCAACAATTTCAAATAAGACAGCCTCTTTCACAGCTTGCTCAACATAACGAAAATCTGTAATTAATTTAGCACTTGCCCTGGTAACAATAACAATTCCAGAAGTTCCAGAAAAACCACTAAAATAACTTATATTTTCGAATTTGTGAATGATAACCGCATCTAATTCTTGTTTTTCTAAAAAACGTCTTAATTGAGCTAAACGAGCTTCCATTTGCTCGCCTCCCTATTGTAATTTATGAATAACAACTTGCAATGCAGCAAAATAACTATCAGCACCAAAACCACATATTTGCCCAACTACAACCGGTGCAATAACAGAATTATGCCTAAATTTCTCACGTTTATGAATATTAGACAAATGAACTTCTATTACAGGCACGTGAATTGCAGCAATTGCATCGCGAATTGCTATACTATAATGCGTAAACGCGGCTGCGTTTAAAATAATAAAATCATATTTATCATTCGCTGCCTGAATTGCATCGATAAGTATCCCTTCATGATTCGTCTGCATAGCCTCTAAAGCCACCCCGGCTTTTTTTGCTTCTTCCATTAGCATTTGATCGATGTCCGCAAGGGTTGTTGAACCATAAATTTCCGGCTCACGCAATCCTAACAAGTTAAGATTTGGCCCATGTAATACTAAAACTTTATTCAAAATACTCACAGCCTTAATCCAAAATATGCTTTTATATTTTACCACAAAATGCGCATTATGCCTAGAAAATATTTAAAAGGTCAAATAGATTACAAGATTTTTTCTATAATTTCTTTAAAGATTGGAGCCGCAACATCTCCGCCCGACATCCCATCTTCAACAAAAATAGCAACAACATATTTGGGTTCCTCTATTGGCGAAAAACCAACATACCATGCATGATTAATCCCTTTTCCATCCGTTCCTTTTCTTCCCGTTTCTGCAGAACCAGTTTTCCCTGCCGATCCTCCATTTTCAATCCAAGCGGCTTGTCCTGTTCCGTATTGATTAACTGCAATCATCATTTTTTTAATTTTTTCAGCAGTTTCTAAAGAAAATATACGTTTTGCTTCCTTTTTGTCACGCATATTTATTTTTTCGCCATTTTCATCGATTATAGCGCTTACTAAAACCGGATTTACTTTTATTCCATAGTTCACAATCGTTGATACAAATGCCGCCATTTGTATTGGGGTCACTTCACATTCGCCTTGTCCAATGGATAAATTTGCCAACTCTCCCCGATAAATATTATCCTGTGCTGGTAAATTCCCCTGCATTTCATTATAAAAACTTAAACTCGTTCTTTCCCCGAAACCAATCTTTTCTGCAAAATTCACCAAGTTTTTCATTCCCATACGCAGGCCAACTTCAATTAATACCGGATTACTAGAATAAGCAATAGCATCTTGAAACGTTATTTTTCTAGTTCCACTTTTATAATCCCATCGTCTAAATTTTGTACCGTCAACATCAATAAACCCTTTATCAATAAAAGATTCGTTCAATGAAACCAAGTTTTGCTCTAGTGCAGCAGCCGCTACAACCAATTTAAATACTGATCCCGGTGGATATGCACTAATTGCTCTATTTAACAATGCTCCGTTTTCACCGTTTAAATACTGCTCTAAATGTGTAGCATCAAAATTAGGTCTTGACACCATCGCTAAAACATCTCCAGTTTTTGGTTCCATAACAATAACTGCACCTTTTGTTGCATATTTATCAAAAGCCTGTTCTACGCTTCTTTGTATTGCATTATCCATAGTTAAAATTAAATCAAATTTTTCATCTCGTTTTTCTAAATTGAATTTTCTATAACTGAGTCCCGGAATTAAATTACTTCTTGCATCAATTACAGCTGCCAAGTACTCTTTACTGCCAAACCTTAATTTTTCATCATACATCGCTTCTAAGCCACTCATACCTCGATTGTCTATTAAATTACAATAGCCAATGACATGACTTGCCACATCACTATAACGATTCGTAGATTCATTCACTAATACACCATGAATTTCCTTACTTTTAATTGCAAGCGCTGCTTTCTTTGGCACATTCTCCGCAAATTTTATCGGCTTCACAGCCTTATCCAGACTGGCATATACGTTTGATTCCGGAATACCGCTATACTTTGCCAAGGCAGCGATCGAATCATACTTATCTTTTAATTGGCTGGGAAATATTGTAACATCGTAGTGTTTATTTCGATTCGTCATGGCATTTAGATTACGATCAAAGATTTCTCCTCGTTCATGTCGAAGTTCAACTTCCTGAACTCTGCTAAATAACCCCGATATCGCCAAATCTTTGCCCATAATGATTTGCAAATAAAACAATCGTATAAAAATTACAACACCCAAAACAGAGAACATAAGCAATATATAGTAAATCCGCTTTACTGAAAAAGCCATACCATTCACCTCACGTAAATAGTATGGCTCAATTAAGTTGATTTTAATAAATTTTACACATCGATATATTCAATATATTCTAACTGTAAATGATTCACAATTTCTCTAACCTCATCATAAGTATCAGGTGTAGTTCTGACAACGACGATTCCGTCCTTTTTATTTAATGTACTTACAATTCCTAAGTATTCATACCCTTCCATAATACGATTAAAAAAATTTATGTCTTTAGGATTGATCTTTATTTTGACTAGCTCTTTCATAGTTTTCCTTCCGTCTCAACATCGAATATGGTTCTACAGGTTGTTGCATTGCAATCTTAATAATCTGCTGTGCATGTGGTGCTACTTCAATTGGGTTGTTTTCTTCGTCCAACATCGCTTCAATATTTTGCATAAATGTATTTCCTGTTGGCTGAACAATCTCAATTTCTTGACCACGTTTCATATTGTTTCTTTGTTCAATCGTAGCATATTTTGTTTTTTCATCATAGCTCAGCACTAAGCCAATGAAATCACTTGTTTGAATATAAGATGAAGAACCGTAAATTTGATCTTTATCTGTCGGACGATGAAAATAGAAACCGGTGGTATACTCTCGATGCGATACCTTTTGTAATTCATCTAACCATTCTTCTTTCATAACAAACTTGTCTCGATCTTCGAAATAACTATCAATGGCCTGTCGATATGCTTTAACAACGCTAGAAGCATAGTGTACACTTTTCATGCGACCTTCAATTTTAAGGCTATCTACACCACTTTCAATAACTTTGTCGATATAGGGCAATAAACACATATCTTTCGAATTAAAAATGTAAGTTCCCCGTTCATCTTCCAAAACTGGAAAGTACTCACCCGGTCTTTTTTCTTCCATCAGACTATATTTCCAACGACAAGACTGCGCACAACTACCGCGATTTGCATCCCGTCCTGTAAAATAATTGCTCATCAAACAACGTCCAGAATAAGAAATACACATTGCACCATGAACGAACATTTCTAATTCCACGTCACATTTTTTTCGAATTTCCTCAATCTCAGTTAAAGATAATTCCCGTGCCAAAACCACGCGAGAAGCGCCCATGTTTTTCCAAGAACGAACAGATGCCCAATTCGTATTATTGGCTTGCGTACTAATATGGATATGTAATTTGGGTGCTACTTCACGAGCAATTGTAAACACACCTAAATCTGCAACTAAAATAGCATCCACTTCAATAGATTCCAGATACCGCAAATAATCAGGCAATTTTTCTAAGTCACTATTATGTGGATATATATTTACTGTTACATAGACTTTTTTATTTAATTTATGGGCAAACTCTACCCCTTCCTTTAATTCTTCATTGGTAAAATTGCCTCCAAATGCGCGTAGACCGAAAGCCTTACCACCTAGGAATACTGCATCGGCGCCATAAATAAATGACATCTTCAATTTTTCCAAATTTCCTGCCGGAGCCAACAATTCAGGTTTTTTCAATATTTTTCCTCCTACAATAAGAAACAGCAAGACCATCACCATTTTCATAAATTTCCGTATCAAATCTAGCATGATTCGTTACTATTTCAATATATTCTCTCAGTCTATTCACAATTGTTTTATACCGTCTAGGTGGTTTTTCTTGACTTCTTACATAACCACGAAACAAAACATTATCAGCGATAATTACGGCCTCATCAGATAGCATGGGCAATACTTTATAAAGATAATTTACGTATTGCCCCTTTGCCGCATCAATAAAAACCAGATCATAATAATCTTCCAATGTATCCAAAACTTTCGCAGCATCACCAATTATAATTTCAATCTGATTTGCATAAGTCGATTCTTCAATGAAGGATTGTGCAATTTCCGCCCTATCTTTACTTAACTCTATTGTCGTAAGTCTAACGTCGTCAGCACTATTTTGCGCAATCAATAATGCTGAATATCCAATTGCTGTACCTATTTCCAGTACTCTATGCGGTTTTTTATCCGTAATAATTTTTGTTAAAATGTTCTTTCCCTTTGCATTAATGATAGGAACATGATACTGCTCAGCATAAAGTTCCATTTTGGTCAATAATCGTTCCATTTATTCTATCCTATCTATTGCATTTAAATGTTCTTCATATGTTTTACTAAAATGATGCTTTCCATTCTTGTCAGCGACAAAATATAAATAATCGGTTGGCTCTGAATAAAGAACTGCCTTAATTGACGCAAGCCCCGGATTTGCAATTGGGCCAGGAGGCAAACCTCTATGTTGATAAGAATTATAGGGCGATTCAATTTTTGTATCTTGCACGGTAAGCTCTGGCTTAGGATACCCTAGTATATACTGAATCGTTGCACAAGATTGTAATGGCATAAAAGCACGCAAACGATTCATAAATACTTGCGCAATAATAGGCCGATCACTATCAATCTGCGCCTCTTTTTCTACTAACGAAGCAAGAATAATCACTTCACGAATACTAAGTCCCATCTGCTCTGCACGACTGCGCATCTCCGGCGTAAATTGACCATCGAAATGCTTAGACATCATATTTAGTATATCATTTGCCGTTTGTCCCTCTGCAACCTGATAGGTATCAGGAAACAAAAACCCCTCTGCACGATATTTGCTGTCAACATGATTCGTCATATATTCATAAGGTGCATACTCTTTTGCAAGTGTTTCGAAATCACTCGTTTTCACAATACCTTTTTCTTCTAATAATTTTGCAATTTGTGTGACTGTATACCCTTCTGGAATGGTGATATTAAACGCTGATGTTTTTCCTTTTGCTAAGATATCAATAATCTGCCCATAAGACATCTTTTTATTAAATGCATAATCACCTGCTTTTAAGCTATTATCCAAGCCATGGATTTTGGCCATGATCCTAAACCCTAATACACTATCCGTAACACCTTTTTCATATAAAATACTTGCTATTTTTTCCGCATCCATGCCCGGCTTAATTCTTACATACACATCTACATCTGCTGTTTGGCTTTGATTCATATTCCTAGCTGGCGAATTTTGCATATGCAAAACGCCATATCCAAAACTTAATAATATAAAAGCGAGCACGCAGCTAGCGATCATCCATTTTGATAATTGCTTGTCTTTTTTTATTTCAATCATGCATTTCATCCCTTCTAATCCGCTATATATTCATACAACGCCATTAGTATATTATACACAATATGACATAAAAAATGAAGTATAGAAAATTTTATAGTAAATTATACAAAAACTTACACTATAATTGGATTGCAAAATAAAGCCCCCTTTCATAAAACGAAAGGGGGCTTTAAAAACCTCAGTATAAAATTATTCAGCTTCTTCTTCTTCCATTAAAGCATCATATGCTTTTTGGACAGCTTCATATTCTTCATCTGTTGGCTCAATATATTCTTCTTCGCCGGCTTCATTTTTAACGATCTTAGCGATGAAAGCATCTTCATCCCCACATCCACAATCGCAGCCTTCGTCTTCACATTCATCAGATATAGCAACTAAAAGTGCAAATTTTTCATCACCAACAGGGATAATTAATTCTTCACGATAATAAAATTCATTACCTTCCTCATCAGTCATAACAACTACTAATTCTTCGTTTTCATCCATCATATCTTTTTCTTTATCTGTCATTCGGTTCACCTCATCGTTTATTTTAGACTCTAACTATGCTACAACGCTATCAATAGACTATACTAGAAGATCTTAACTGTCAAGCTCTACTATCCAGGTATCCTTGCAAGATAAATACCGCTGCCATTTTATCTATGACTTTTTTCCTTTTTGCTCGACTTACATCTGCAGCAATCAAAGATTTTGTAGCAGCTACCGTTGATAGACGTTCGTCCCAAAAGATAATTTCCGTCCCAGGAATTAACGCTCGAACTTCATCACCAAAAACCTGTACCAACTCTCCTCTAGGGCCAATCGTACCATTCATATTCTTGGGCAGTCCAATCAATAATCTATTGGTCTCATATTGTTGCATCAGCTCTTTTAATCTATTTAAATCTTTCTCTAATGATGTTCTTCGAATCGTCTCAACGCCTTGGGCAGTGAACATTAACGCATCACTTACCGCAATTCCAATTGTCCTGTCCCCAACATCAAGTCCTAGTATCCGCATTTTCCCTCCAGAATATACAATACCTATTTTTGTTCTTTAATATAAGCTTGTATCAATTCTTCTAATAATTCATCTCTTTCTAACTTACGTATCATACCTCTAGCATTATTATAGCTAGTCACATAGGCAGGATCTCCTGAAAGCAGATAACCAACAAGTTGATTAATGGGATTATAACCTTTTTCCTGCATTGCTTTGCATACTTCTTTTATTATGAGCGCAGCTTCGTTTGTCTCATCCGCACCAACCTTAAACATCATAGTTTCTTCCATATTTGCCATCTTGAGCATCCCCCTCTCGTATATTATCTACCACCTTGTATATTCTATTCTGCCTAAACTGCCAATCTCCTTTCTAAAATCCTAATTTAAATACGATAGGGCAAATAATAATTTATTATCCGCCCTATCAATCAATGCAATTATTTGATTTGATCTTTTATTGCAACTTTTGCTGCTTCTAATGCCGCTACTAATTTTTCTGGGGATTTTCCGCCGGCTTGCGCCATATCCGGACGTCCGCCGCCACCGCCGCCAGCAACTTTTGCTGCTGCTTTGACAATATTTCCAGCATGAACACCCTTTGCGACCGCTTCTTTGCTGACTTTTGCGACAAAGTTCACTTTATCACCGACTACAGCACCTAAAATAACCGCACCATGCTGCAATTTTTCTGCTGTTGCATCCGCAATTTTTCTGATTTCATCCATATCTTTTGCATGAATTTCACAAACAATTACTGGAATTTCATTTATAGTTTCAGCACAATCCTGCAATTTTTGTGCATCCGCTTTTACTTTGATTGTACTCATTTCATTTAAGCTTTGCTCTAAACATTTTACATTAGCTAAAACACTATCTAGTCGAGTAACAACTTCTTCTGGGCGAACCTTTAACATATTTGCTGCTCCATGAAGTTTCTCTAATTGTGAATTCACCATTTGCAGTGCTACAGCACCTGTCACTGCTTCAATGCGCCTTACGCCAGAAGCAACGCCTGACTCACTCACAATTTTAAGTAAACCGATCATTGCAACATTTTCCACATGCGTTCCACCACAAAGTTCCTTACTATAATCACCGACCGAGACAACTCTTACACGATCGCCATACTTTTCACCAAATAAAGCCATTGCTCCCATAGCTTTTGCTTCTTCTTGGCTTGTTTCAAAAATATCAACTTTTGTTCCGCTTAGAATAACATCACTTACGAGTTTTTCCACCTCTTGAAGTTGTTTTTCTGTAACAGCCTCAAAATGTGAAAAATCAAAGCGCAAACGTTCCGGACTTA